>CAMFLW010000009.1 GCA_945957575.1 uncultured Aeromonas sp.
CCATCAGCAAAGAGAGCACGCAGGCATACTGCTGCTGCCCCACTCGCCAGACGTGAAGATCGCGGATCTCGGTCTGTGGCAGCTCGGCAATCACCTCACGGATCTCCGCCACCAGCGGGGCATCCATCTCGGCATCCAGCAGCACCCGACCGGAGTCGCGCAGCAGCCCCCATGCCCATACCGCGACCAGCCCGGCACCCACTATGCCCATCAGCGGATCAAGCCAGTCAGCGCCCCACAGCATGCCCCCCACCAGCGCCAGAATGGCCAGCACCGAGGTGGCCGCATCCGCCAGCACGTGGATGTAGGCGGCACGCAGGTTGAGATCCTGATGGCCGTAGTGATGATCGTGCGAGTGATCGTGGTCGTGATGATCATCATGGTGACCATGCCCATGGCCGTGATGATGGTGGTGACCGTGATCATCCTTGAGCAGCCAGGCACAGGCAAGGTTCACCAGCAGGCCGACGATGGCGATGGCGATAGCCTGCTGGTAGTGGATCGGGCTGGGATCCAGCAGCCGGAACACCGATTCGAACAGCATCATGCCGGCCACCCCCACCAGCAAGAGAGCACTGGTAAAGCCACCCAGCACCTCGATCTTCCAGGTGCCGAAGCTGAATCTGTGGTCACGGGCAAAGTGGCGGGCGGCGCGGTAGGCCAATACCGAGAGACCGAGCGCCAGTGCGTGGGAGCTCATGTGCCAGCCGTCGGCCAGCAGTGCCATGGAGTTGTAGAACCAGCCGCCGCCGATCTCCGCCACCATCATGATGACAGTGAGCAGCACGGCCCAGCGGGTCTTCTGTTCGGCCAGCGGATTGCCTTCGTGCACAACGGGTTGGTGGCAGTGGGATGAGGCGAGGGATGACATGAATTTCTCCTGAGAACGACAATGCAATATACTATACCCCAGTATAGTTTTATTGATCGAGAGGATCCTGCATGTCACACACCATCCACGACAAGAAGAAGCTGCTGGCACGGGTGCGCCGCATCAAGGGACAGGCCGGAGCACTGGAGAGCGCGCTGGAGCAGGAGAGCGACTGCGCCGCCATCTTGCAGCAGATCGCGGCCATTCGCGGCGCCGTCAACGGCCTGATGCTGGAGGTGCTGGAAGGGCACATGCGCGAACACCTGGGCGCCGAAGAGGCGACCCACGCCGAGCGGCTGGAGGATCTGGATCAGGTAGTGCGGGTCTTGCGATCCTATCTGAAGTAGGGCCGGTGGATGGGGCTGCGGGCGACTCGCATAATCCCGTTTACGGCTGGGCGGCGCTGGCCCGCCAACCCCCGCCTTTCAGACTTGAGCCCTCGCCGGCTTTACGCCATGATGAGCGCCGATCATTGATCGCCATACTCTGGATTCCATTTCGCAAGGACCCCCCATGTTTGAACACGTCGATGCCTATGCTGGCGACCCCATCCTGACCCTGGTCGAGACCTTCCACAAAGACACCCGCGAGCAGAAGGTGAACCTGGGGATCGGCCTCTATTACGACGAGCAGGGCCGCATTCCGCTGCTGGCCTCGGTACAGCAGGCCGAAGCCCAGCGTGCCGCCGCCCCGGCCCCCCGCCCCTACCAGCCGATGGAAGGCGCCGCCAACTACCGCACCGCGGTGCAGCACCTGCTGTTCGGTGCCGACCATGAAGTGGTCAAGGCGGGACGTATCGCCACCATCCAGACTATCGGTGGCTCGGGCGCCCTCAAGATCGGCGCCGACCTGCTCAAGCGCTACTTCCCGACCTCCGAGGTGTGGGTCAGCAATCCGACCTGGGATAACCACAAGGCGATGTTCGAGGGCGCCGGCATCAAGGTGCACGACTACCCCTACTACGATGCGGCCACTGGCGGCGTACAGTTCGATGCGATGATCGACTGCCTGAGCACCCTGCCAGCCAAGAGCATCGTGTTGCTGCACCCCTGCTGCCACAACCCGACCGGGGTGGATCTCTCCCGCGCCCAGTGGGATCGGGTGATCACGCTGGTGGTCGAGAAGAACCTGATCCCCTTTATGGACATCGCCTATCAGGGCTTTGGTGACGGACTGGAAGAGGATGCCTACGCCATTCGCGCCATGGTGGCCGCCGGCATCAGCTTCTTCGTCAGCAACTCGTTTTCCAAGAACCTCTCCTTCTACGGCGAGCGCTGCGGTGGCCTGTCGGTCATCTGCAAGGATGCCGAAGAGGCGAGCCGGGTGCTGGGCCAGATGAAGGCCACCGTGCGTCGCAACTACTCCAGCCCTCCCACCCACGGTGGCCAGATCACCGCGGCGGTGATGAGCCAGCCCGAGCTGCACGCCATGTGGGTCGATGAAGTGACCGAGATGCGCACCCGCATCAAGGCGATGCGCCAGAAGCTGTTCGAGGTGCTGAGCACCAAGGTACCGGGCCGTGATTTCAGCTACTTCATCAACCAGCGCGGCATGTTCAGCTACACCGGCTTCACCCCGGAGCAGGTAGATCGCCTGCGCGAGGAGTTCGCCGTCTATCTGGTGCGCTCCGGCCGCATGTGCGTGGCGGGCCTCAACAGCCGCAACGTCGACTATGTGGCTGACGCCATGGCCGCGGTGCTCAAGGGCTAATCCGCGCAAGCCCCGCTTTGGTGGGGCTTTTTGTCTGTTTCATTCGCTTGTGGAGTCTTTATGGATCTGATCGCACTCTCGAGATTGGGCGGTCGCCATCTGGTCACCCTGCACCTGCTGCTCGACAATCAGAGCGTCACCCGCACCGCCGAGCGGCTCTGCACCACCCCCTCTACCGTCAGCAAGACCCTCAACCAGCTGCGTGAGCAGCTCGGCGATCAACTGCTCTACCGCCAGGGCAACCAGCTGCTGCTCACCCCCTTTGCCGAACGGCTGGCCCCGACCCTGCACCGACTGCTGAGCGAACTGAGCGGACTGACCCGCCAGAACGCCTTCGACCCCCAACAGTGGCAAGGCACCTTGCGGCTGGGATTGCGCGAGAGTGTGATGAGCTGGCCGGTAGGGCCGATTTTGGGTCAGTTGATGAGAGAGGTGCCCGGCATGGTGCCGGAGATTTGGAACAAGGATGAGCAGGGGCTGGAGGCGCTGGCGGCGGGCAAGCTCGACTTCGTCATTCTGCCTCACGATCAGAGCCAGCCACTGCCGCGCCAGCAAGGGCTGGTGTGGGAGACACTCCGGGAAGAGCAGCTGGTCTGCCTGCTGCGTAAGGATCATCCTGCGCTGGCACAGCCATGGGATCTCGATGCTTATCTGAGCTGGCGCCACATCGCCATCCGCGACAGCGAGCTGGCCAACCCCTTCTTTGAGCAGAGCCTGGCCCAGCAGCAGGTACGTCGGCAGATTGGCGCCACCCTGCCCGATTTTGCCAGCGCCGCGGCCCTGCTACCTCACTGCGATCTCATTCTCACCGCCATAGGTGGCTGGGCGACACGCATGGCTGGCGATCCGGCCGGTCCCGTTCGATTACGGCAAGGTAAGCCACAGTCTGGTCTGGTATGGCCCCGCAGGCGACGGTTCGGCCCGCCACTGGTTCCGCCAGCGGATCCTGCAACTGGGTCGTGAATTGATTGAGCCCTGAGCCAGTCGATCTAGAGAAGAGGTTGGCGTGTCGCCGCGACGAAACATCAACGGCAATGAGGGATCTGGGGCGTTTGGTATAGGTGGGACTCATATAGGGTGATGGGGGGGGCTTTGGCGGCAACCAATTGAAATAGACATGAAAAATGATGACAGGCTCGTCTGGACAAGAGCTGAGCTGGAACTGCCTGTCCATCGCGCTATCTCTTTTCAGGCGCTATTTCATTTCAGGCACTATTTCTTTTCTGGCACTATGCCAATCCCCACAGCCTGGGTCTGGACGGCCTTGATCTGATCCCCCTTGGCGATCAGGGCAAGCTGTGCCGGGTCGTGTACCTTGAGCATCAGGGTGTGATCCACCCCTTTGACCGTGATGGTCTGCTGAGCCTTGTCGACGGCGATGACATCACCATAGAGGGTCACTTTTCTGGCCACGCCGGCACCCGGTTTCTCACCCGCTCCGGCCTTGTCGGCAGCCACCTCCACGATCCGCTTTCTGACGCCCGCCCCGCCCTTGATGAGCTCCAGATCCAGCATCTGCAGATATCTGAGCGCCACCGTATCGCCCACCTTGAGGTTGGCCAGATTGGTGACCTGTTCACCGGCGATGATATCGAACGCTTCACCGGCGGCATTGGTCAGGCTCACCTTGCGACTGGCCATGTCGATGGCGGTCACCTTCGCCTGGGCGGATACGGCCTCCACTATGTTGGCCTTGCCGGGGGCCGTGGCGACATCGGCGGTGACCTCGGCGGCCTGCGTCAGCGTGGCCGAGAGGGAGAGCAGAGCGGCAATCCATGCATGTTTTAGTTTCATGTGTCAGACCTTGTGAGCAAAGGAGTTGAAAGGGGCAGCGCCGGGATGGAGCAAGGCAGCACTCCCGGTTCCCGAAGAGACCATAGCAAAGCTGCCAGGAGACCATAGCAGAGCCGTCGCTCTTTATTTCGCAGGCCCCCTGCTCAATATGTAATTTGATAGCCGGCTCCCGTTTTTTGACCTGTCGGGATCGTGGGCGCACAATGTCCCGGCATTGATCAAGTCGAGGAGTCCGCCGTGTACAACTTCCAATATGCCAATCCGACCCGCATCTGTTTCGGCGAGGGGCAAATCGCCAGCCTGCCCGAACTGATCCCGCCCGGCAGTCGGCTGCTGGTGCTCTACGGCGGTGGCAGCATCAAGCAGAACGGGGTGTATGAGCAGTTGACCCGGGCGCTGGAGGGGGTGACGTGGCAGGAGTTTTCCGGCATCGGCGCCAACCCCAGATTCGAGCTGTTGATGGAGGCGGTGGCACAGGTGAAGCACGAGCGCATCGACTTCCTGCTGGCGGTCGGTGGCGGCTCGGTAGTCGATGGCACCAAGTTTGTCGCGGCTGCTGCCTGCTACGAGGGGGATGATCCCTGGGATATCTGTGGCAAGCAGGCGAGCGTGCACAAGGCGCTGCCGATGGGCTGCGTGCTGACCCTGCCGGCGACCGGCTCCGAGAGCAATCCCACTTCGGTGGTGAGCCGGGGGGACGTGAAGATCTCCTTCAGAAGCCCGCTGGTGCAGCCGCAGTTTGCGGTGCTCGACCCGACCACCACCTACAGCCTTCCGCCGCGCCAGACCGGCAACGGGGTGGTGGACGCCTTCGTCCATATCGCCGAGCAGTACCTCACCTTCCCGGTGGGGGGCGAGGTGCAGGACAGACTGGCGGAGGGGCTGCTGCAGGTGCTGGTGGAGAACGGCCCCAAGGCGCTGGCGGAGCCGACCAGCTATCAGGTGCGGGCCAATCTGATGTGGGCGGCCAGTCTGGCGCTCAACGGCCTTATCGGTTGCGGCGTGCCGCAGGATTGGGCCTCCCACGCCATCGGCCATCAGCTGACGGCGCTTTACGGGCTCGACCACGGCCAGAGTCTGGCGGTGGTGCTCCCCGCCCTGCTGCGGGAGCGGGCTGCACAGAAGCAGGAGAAGCTGGCCCAGTTTGCCGAGCGGGTGTGGCACTCCAGCCGCGAGGATTATGCCCTGCGCATCGAAGAGGCGATCATCCGCACCGAACAGTTCTTCCAGCAGATGGGGCTCGGTACCCGCCTCTCTGACTATGGTCTGAGCGAAAGTTGCATTCCGGCGGTCTGCTCCAACCTCAAGCGGGTCGGGCGCACCGCACTCGGGGAGCAGCAGGATATCGACCCGGATCAGGTAGCGCGGATCCTCGCCCGGGCGCTATAAGCCGACATCAGTTTGTTTCCCTGGCTGATTCATTTTCCCAATTAAAGAAGGCCGCTTGTTGCGGCCCTCTTGCATGACGGGTTAGCCGATCACTCGGTGCGAGCCTTGAGGTAGCCGGCATAGTCCGGGATCTGCACGCTGAACGCCTGCCGCATATGGGGGCTATCCATGATGAAGTCGGCGGTCGCTTCGTTGGTGGCGACCGGGATGTTCCAGACTGCCGCGAGGCGCAGCAAGGCCTTTACGTCCGGATCGTGGGGCACCGCGTTGAGGGGATCCCAGAAGAAGATCAGCACGTCGATCTTGCCCTCGGCTATCAGGGCGCCGAGCTGCTGGTCGCCCCCCATGGGGCCGGAGAAGAGGCAGGTGATGGGCAGTTGTGCCTGCTTGCCGAGCATGGTGCCGGTGGTACCGGTGGCATAGAGGTGGTGGAGCTTGAGCTCCTCCTTGCGGCGCATCACCCAGTTCAGCAGAGGGGTCTTCATGTTGTCGTGAGCGACCAGTGCCACCCGTTTGTGGGGCGCCATCTCGCGTGCAATCTGTTCCATGGAAATCGTCCGTAGCATTGTTATTGGCAGAGAGCCGTATCCTAATCGAAAGCGGCGCCCGTTGCCTTGCCGGGCGCCGTAACTGTGATCACTTCGACTGTTCAATCCACTGCTTGTTCTTCTGCTCCAGTACCGAGATGGGCAACATGCCGTATTCCAGCACATGGTGGTGGAACGCCTTGAGGTCAAAGTCTCCACCCAGCGCCTGCTCGGCC
Organism: uncultured Aeromonas sp.; assembly: GCA_945957575.1. Classification (GTDB taxonomy): domain Bacteria; phylum Pseudomonadota; class Gammaproteobacteria; order Enterobacterales; family Aeromonadaceae; genus Aeromonas. Next base: position 6,528 of record CAMFLW010000009.1, read on the forward strand.
GACTCCCGCATCCGGATCAGCGCCAGCTGGCCTGCCTTGTAGGAGGTCGCCTGACCGGTGTAGGCCATGTAGCGCGGCACCTCGGAGCTGATGTCCCCCGCCCCCAGCGCCGAGTTCTCCTTCATGTAGTTGACAGCCTGATCGTGGCTCCAGCCATACCAGTGGATACCGGTATCCACCACCAGCCGCATGGCCCTCAGCATCTCCTCGTTGAGACGGCCAAAGTATTGCAACTGGTTGTTGAAGGCGGACGAGCCCTCGACCTTCACGTCTCCCACCGCCGGATCATAGAGGCCCCGTCCCTGATAGAGCCCCATGTCGTGATCCGCCAGGTATTCGGTGTAAAGCGCCCAACCCTCCGCATAGGCGGTGTAGGAGGCGTTCGCCACATACTGCGGGAAGTCGGGATCCTTGGCGGCCAGTTCCTGAGCGATGGTGATCTGGAAGTGGTGGCCCGGCGCCGCCTCGTGGGCCAGCAGGGTGCTGATGTTCCAGCTCTGCAGACCATAGGGGTAGTAGGTGTTGAGGAAGAACTGCCCCTTGCGGCCGGTCTGCGGGTTGCCATCCTGATACCAGGCCACCCCGCCGTATGGCGCATCTTCATAGGAGACGGGCACCACCTCGTAATCGAGCTTGGGAATGGTGCGCTCAGCATCGAAGAAGTCCGGCAGCACCAGCGCCGCCTTGCTCTTGAAGACGTTGTACTCCTGCAATGCCCGCTCGTGTTCGGCCAGCGCCTGCTGCTGTGGCCCGCTCAGCGTCGCCCCGGCTGCATTGTCCGGGTTGAGGCCGGCGGACCAGACCTCTAGCGGGTTCTGATAGAAGAATGCTGGATCGTTCAGATAGCGGAAGAAGGCGTAGATTTGGCCGCTCTGCTTGCTTTGGCTCACGTCGTCGCTGTCACACTTGCCGACGGTATGGCATACCTTGACCATGGCACCGAAAATCCGCTCTACCTCGCTCAATCCCAGCTCATGTACCTGCTCCGGTGTCATATTGGTGGTGGTGTGCTTCTTCAGCAGCCAGCGATACCAGTCGCGCCCGTTGGTCATGCCACAGAAACCGTCGTCACACTCGCCACTACCCAAGCGCACGGCATAGGCGCCGCCATGCTGGTAATCCAGATAGTCGCGCAGCGCCAGATAGCGGGTGTTGATGCTGTCCAACGCAGCTTTGTAGTCTGTTCGCAGTGTGGCATCGGCATCCCCCGGCAACTGCTGCCAGCCGAGGTAGGAGCCGGCGATCGCCTCCCCATCCAGCTTGCTGTTGAGCTGGGCCAGCAGCCGGTCTACCAGCTCATCAGGCAAGGTGTTGCCCTGAACACTGGCCAGCTCGAACTGGTGTTTCACCTCGGCAAGATAGATATCATAGGCCTTGAGCCAGGTGAGGTGTTCCTGATACCAAGCCAGCGGGGTCATTGTTGTCTTTGCTCGAGTTGCCATTGCAAGTGCCGGAGCTGTGTCTGTGCGGTCGAGATCCCGTCGCCATGCGCCATCACCCGGCGTGACCCTGTCGGCCGAGCTGTGCTCGAAATAGTCGAAGTCACCGCTGACGGTGCGAGCCGCTTTGCCGCTGGCAGGGGCTGCTCCGACGTCATCTGCCAGATCCACCACCCGGTTGCGGAAGTGATGGATCGGGATCTGGGATTGGGGTAAATCGTATCCTTCAAGATTGATCTGCAAGTCCCAGCGGATCATGTCGTAGAACAGCCGATCCCGCTCACTTAGCACCGTGGGGTCCAGAGCATTCAGTCGTTGGAGCAGTGAACTGTCGAGAGCTTTGCGCTTGGCGATGCTGGTGGCATCGATGGCAAAACCGTAGGGGTCGAGCGACTGGCTTTCGCGCAGGGCCTCATCCATGGTTTGCATCAGGGATGCTTTGGTGGCTGCGGGATCTGCAGGAGCGTTCGAGCTGTTGTCATTGCAGGCGGCAAGAGACAGGGCAATGGCGCAGGCTAACGCGAGCTTGTTGGGTAGGAAGTGCATGATGTAGTCCTTTCACATGTTGTTATTGTATGTCCCTGTGAGGGGCCCCAATAGTGCAACTCCCAAGCGTCTGTTTTTGCGATCTGAATAGCAAAAATACGCTTATTTTTCATGCTGATAAGTGGTGTGAAAAGCTATGCAGCCAGACATTAAAAAACCCGCCTAAGCGGGTTTTTTAACCGTTTTTTCATGCCATAACTATTCAGGATGAACCGTGGTGCAGCTGTGCCTGCTGGTAGTTCTCCAGCCCGATGCGATCGATGAGATCGAGCTGGGTCTCCAGCCAGTCCACATGCTCCTCCTCATCTTCCAGGATCTCCTGAAACAGGTCGCGGCTGATGTAATCCTGCACCGATTCGGCGTAGGCGATGGCCACTTTCAGGTCGGGAATGGCATCCATCTCCAGCGAGAGGTCGCAGCGCAGCATCTCTTCCACCGTTTCACCGATGCGCAGCTTGCCGAGATCCTGCAGGTTGGGCAGCCCTTCGAGAAACAGCACCCGCTTGACCAGCTCGTCGGCGTGCTTCATCTCGTCGATGGATTCGTGGTACTCCTTGTGCCCAAGCGCCTTGAGGCCCCAGTCATCGTAGATGCGGGCGTGCAGGAAGTATTGGTTGATGGCAATCAGCTCATTGGCCAGCACCTTGTTGAGGTGGGCAATGATCTTGGGATCTCCTTTCATCGACAGTGCTCCTTGGTTCGTGCCTGATGTGGCAATCATCAGAGCTTAGTCGAGAAACATGACGACTTCGGGATGGCGGCGGATCAGGCCACTTCGTAGTAGAGCGGGGTTTGCTCCTGCTCCATCTTGTCGAGTTCGGCGGCGATGATCTCCATGGTCATGCGCACGCACTTGCCGCACTGGGCGCCCACCTCGAGCGACTGCTTGAGCTGGCGGAACTCGCTGTTACCTGACTGCACCGCCTTGCGGATCTGGGTATCTGTGATGCCGCGGCACAAACAGACGTACATGGTGGATTACCTCATATGAAATTGAGTGAAATCTAAATGAGAGTGGTTCGCAATGCAAATAACCATTGGTAATAAGATCCCCCGCTTGCCACTTGTCACCCCCTTGGGGAGAATGCCCTGATACAGAGGGAACCATCATGCTCAAGAAACTGTTCAGCGCCCTGTTCGGGGGCGAGCCAGCCAAGGCTGCGGAAGTCACTCCCACCGAATATGCCGGCTATCTCATCTATCCGGAACCCATGGCCGAAGGTGGTCAGTACCGGCTGGCAGGCCGCATCACCAAAGAGGTGGACGGCGTGCTGCAAACCCACCGCTTTATCCGCTCCGATCTGTTTGCTAATCCGGCCGATGCCGAGCGCTTCATGGTGCAGAAGGCCCACACCTTTATCGATCAGATGGGGGAGCGCATGTTCGAGCCCCGCAAACCGGCTGACAGCCAGGCTTCATGACGCCGCCTGAGCTCAACAGCCTGCGCGAGGCGCTGGCCCGCGCCGGCGAGCGGCGCCTGATCTGGCTGGAGGGGGAGGAGGCCGACTGCATTGCCCGCGCCCAATCCCTGCTCGGCGAGAGTGTCTTCTGGCTGGGTGCTGGGCCCGAGTATTATGCCCCGCAACCCGCCGCCAAGGCGCTGCAGCGGCTCGGTCAGGAGTGCGACACGCTGGTGTTCAACGCCTTCAGCGGCTTTCATCCCGATGCCTTCGGGGCGCTGGCGGGCACTCTGCGCGCTGGTGGTTTGCTGTTGTTGCTGACCCCGCCCAGAGAGAGCTGGCCCGCATGGCCGGATTCCGACCGGATCCGGTTGGTGGCCCAGCCGGAGGAGGCTGACCGGGCCGGTCACGGCTTTATCACCCGGTTGGTGCGGTTGCTGGCGGGCGATCCCGCCCTCTCGCTGAAGCCGCCGGTTTGCTCGCCGCCGTGGCAACCGCTTGGGCCCGAACGCAGACTGAGCTGCGATCAGGCGCTGGCGCTGCCCGCCATCCACAAGGTGTTGCACGGTCATCGTCGTCGGCCGCTGGTGCTGAGCGCTGACCGCGGTCGTGGCAAGAGTGCGCTGCTGGGGCTGGCTGCCGCCGAGCTGCTGCGCCAGCAGCCCGGGCTGAACATAGTGGTGACGGCCCCCTCGCAGGCGACGGTCGCCACCCTGTTTGCTCACGCGGCTCGCGGGCTAGATACTACGCCGGACCAGCTGGCTGGGCTGAGCTACTGCTCGCCGGATCGGCTGGTGCACGAGGCGCTGCAACCTGATCTGCTGCTGGTGGATGAAGCGGCAGCCATTCCGACCCCATTGCTTGAGGCCATGCTGGCCCGCCACAGCCGCATCGTCTTTGCCACCACCGAGCATGGTTACGAGGGGACGGGGCGCGGTTTTCACCTGCGCTTCAAACGGGTGCTCGATAGCCAGACCCCGGAGTGGCAGGAGATCCACCTCGCTGAGCCCATCCGCTGGAGTGAGCGCGATCCGCTGGAGCCGCTCATTTTCCGCCTGCTCGGCCTCAATGCCGAAGTGGCGGCGCCTATGTCGCCGACCAACCCGAGCTGGCGTCTGGTCAGTCAAGAGGCGCTGGCGAGCGACGAGGCGCTGCTCAACCAGCTGTTCGGCCTGCTGGTGCTGGCTCACTACCAGACCACGCCGAGCGATCTCAGATCCCTGCTGGAGAGCCCGGATCTCGACATCCATCTGCTGGAACAGGATGCGAGCCTGCTGGGAGTGGCCTTGGTGGCGCGGGAAGGGGGGATAGACCCCGAGCTGGCCGAGGCGATCTGGGCCGGACGTCGCCGTCCGCGCGGCCATCTACTGCCCCAGTCGCTGCTGGCCCACGCCGGTTTCAAGACGGCGGGGGGGCGCAGCTACGCCCGGGTGATGCGTATCGCCATCCACCCCGAGCTGCATCGCCACGGTCTGGGGTCGCTGCTGCTTGGCAAGCTTGAAGAGCACTATCGCCAGATTGGCATCGACTACCTCGGCTCTGCCTTTTCGGCCAGCGCCGACCTGCTCCCCTTCTGGCGCAAGGCCGGGCTGGCGGTGCTGCGCATCGGCCTGCAGCGGGATGCCGCCAGCGGCTGCCACGCTGCCCAGCTGCTCAAAGCGCTGAAACCCGAGCATGAGCCCGAGTTGAATCAATGGCAGCAGCGTTTTGTACGCCAGCTGCCGACCCTGCTGGCGGGTGAGTTGAAAGGATTGGATCCCGAGCTGGTATGGCAATGCCTGCAAGGCAGTACCGTCACCGCGCCGGAGCTTGGCGAGTTCGAGCGCGATGAGATTGAGTGCTTTGCCCTGCATCACAAGCCGTTCGAACTGAGCCAATCCAGCCTGCAGTTGTGGCTGGCGCGCAATCTGGATGTGTTGGCTTCACTGACTCCTGACGAACGTGCTCTGCTGATTGCCCCCATCTGGCAATACGCAGAGTGGGGGGCGCTGGCTGCGAGGTTGCAGCTGGCGGGCAAGCCAGCCGTGATCAAGGCGCTGCGGGCGCTGCTGGGCCGGCTGCTGCCTCAGGAGTGACAATCGAAGCCTGATGTGTCTGCTTTGGCGCGGGATAAAACGGTTAGGAACAGAGTTTTAGGGATCTGCCCCAGTAGGGGCGAATTCCATTCCTATACTGAGGGAAAACCGCAGCGGAGTGCTGCCTGCGCAACCAGAGCATGAGAGTCACCATGATGGCCAAAGACGGGGAAGAGCGTAAATCCATTCTGACCGAGAGCGGCACCAACGAGCTCGAGATCATCGAATTTCACCTCAAGAAGCAGCTGCCGGACGGGCGCGAGAAGATCGCCTACTACGGGATCAACGTCGCCAAGGTGCGCGAGGTGATCCGGGTGCCAGAAACCACCGACTACCCCAATGCCCAGCGCCACATGGTGGGGGTCTTCTCCCTGCGGGATCGCCTCATCCCGCTGGTGGATCTGGCGGGCTGGCTCGGCATCAAGACCAACCCTGACCCGAGCCACAAGGTGGTGATCGTCACCGACTTCAACAAGATGGCCAACGGCTTTCTTATCGACAGCGTCAGCCGGATTCACCGGGTCTCCTGGGAGGATGTGGAGTCCCCCAGCCAGTTTCTGGAGGCGGGGGAGAACGACTGCGTGGTGGCCGTGGTCAGGCGCGATGGCAACCTCATCATGATCCTCGACTTCGAGAAGATCATCGCCGATATCAACCCCGAGCTCAGCATGGAGAAGTACGACGTCACTCAGGATCGCAAGGTGATCATCGACGATCGCATGATGGCACTGCGTCAGGGCAAAACCATTCTGGTGGTGGATGACTCGGCCTTTATCCGCAAGATGATCGAAACCACCCTGCGCACCGCCGGCTATAACGTGATCACGGCCAAGGACGGGGGAGAGGGGCTGGAGATGCTGACGGATTTCGATCGCCTGGCCCAGGAGGAGAGGATGCCGGTGACCGGCTTCGTCAATGCGGTGATCACCGATGTGGAGATGCCGCGCATGGACGGTATGCACCTGCTCAAGCGGCTGCGGGAGACCCCCTCCTATAAGGAGATGCCTATCGTGATGTTCTCCTCGCTGATGAGCGATGACAACCGCCAGAAGGCGCTACAACTGGGGGCCAACGATACCATCACCAAACCCGAGATTGGGCGGATGGTGGGGATGATGGATCATATGCTGCTGGGGATAGCGCTCCCTTCGCCCGCCAACAATATCTGATCGCGGCTTAGCCAAGAGTAAGCGGCTACCCCATTGGGGTGGCCGCTTTGCTTTGACTTGCTATCCGAAGGTCGGGCTGCGCTTTCCTGCGCTCGCATCCTGCTCAAGAGGCAACGCTGGCACTGGCTGCGGAGGGGGCAACCGGCAGTTCGATAGCCGGTTTGGCCGGCTCTTCGGCAGGCTTGGGCGGTTTGATGCAGGGCTGCTGGGTGCCGATGGTGCTGAGCGGCAGGCAGGGGATCGGCAGACCGATATGGACAGGTTCGCCGAGAAACTTGGGCCCCTTGTCCAGCACGTAGAGATCGAGTAGCCCCATCAGGCGGGCAAAGACTTCCCGCACCCGGGTGCGGATCCCCTGATAGGCGCTGGGATCCTCGGCATTGAAGCCGACCGCGTCGATACCGAAATGGCGGGCGATGAAAATGGCCCGCTCGTTATGGAAGCCCTGGGAGACCACGGTAAAGCGATCCTGACCGAACACCTCCTTAGCGCGAACCACTGAGTCGAGGGTGCGGAATCCGGCGAAATCCATATAGATGGCGGAAGCGGGGATGCCCGCCTTGATCAGGGCGCGGCGCATCTGGCGCGGCTCGTTGTACTGCAGGGTGGCGTTGTCACCGGAGACGATGATGAAGTCCACCTTGGCATTGTTGTAGAGCTCGGCTGCTGCCTTGATGCGGTATTTGAAGTAGTGGTTTGGGCCGCCACCGGAGAGATATTTGGAAGTGCCCAGCACTACCGCGACCCGGTTGTAGGGCACCTCGTCCACCTGATCATAGGTGTAGTGGCGGGCATCCGAGACGATCCACTCGCTGTAGCCCAGCAGCATGGCAATCAGGGCTAGCAGCAAAACGAGGCAGGCGAGGAGGATCTTGGCAAACTTCTTCATGCGAGGTGCGGTCAGGGTCTGAAGTTGGAAATGGCTATCGGCATTCTATTACAACTAGGCCGCCGGCGTCAGGCTTGATGGCGAGCGAGCTCCCGGCTCTTCTGCCAAGCTTTGCTTTCTGGCAGGGGTTGCCACCCGCGACCGGGTATTGGTAGTTGCTATTTTGTGGCGTTACCTGAACTGCCTGTAGCCACCCAGTACCTGAACTGGTTCATTTTTATCCCTTTGTTGTTTGTGTATTGTCTTGCGAGTAATTGCAAGGCAATTGGAGTGGCTCCAAATGGGCTTCAGTTGGCAATTAAAAATCAGATAAATCAATAAGATGATAAATTTTTGAGTCTGATCGAATTATCGTGGGTTGGTGCTGCGGCAGGGACTCACGTGCTTCCCCCCCCTCTGTTTTCAAAGAAGATCGAAAAATTGTGAGTCTGATCTTATTCAGTATGTTGTGACAGGGTGGTCAACTGTCCGGCGACCTTGCCCAGCCGTTGGCGGGAGGGCTTGAGATTGCCGCCAAGATCGGGCCAGGGGAGCCAGTGGTCGGGCACCATAAAGCCGGGCAGGGTGGCGCGGATCCAGGCTGCCAGTTCGGAGTCGGGAACCGGTTCGCCGTGCCAGTCGATAAAGGCGGCGGGGCGTTGCCCCCACTCGTCGCTCGGTACCGGCACCACCAGCGCCTGGGCGATGGAGGAATGATCCACCAGTCGCTGCTCTATGGTCTCGGGCTGGATATTCTCCCCGCCCGAGATAAAGAGGTTATCGAGCCGCCCCTCTACCAGCAGTTCCCCTGCCGCAGTGAACCGCCCCTTGTCACGGGTATGAAACCAGCCCTCGTCATCGAGGGGCAGTTCCAGCTCGCCATCTCGGTAGTAACCGGCAAACAGGGTGGCGCCGCGCACGCAGATCTCCTGCTCCCTGATGCACACCTCCCGCCCCGGTAGCGGTTTGCCAACTACGCCTGCATCGCCGGGGATGGTGGTGCAAACCTGACTGCCCATCTCGGAGAGGCCATAACTCACCTTGGGTTCGAGCCCCATGGCGCAGAGACGGCTCACCAGCGGCTGCGGGATGGCGGCACCGCCGAGCAGCAGCTCGCGCAGGCGGGTGCGGGCTGGGTCAAAGCCCTCAGCCAGCAGGCGCCAGAGCTGGGTCGGCACCAGAGACAAGTGAGTGATGGGCTGGCACTCCAGCCGCTCCTTGAGGGGCCGCTCGCGCTGATCCAGCACCAGAGTTGCGCCCGCCAGAAAGACCCTAAACAGGATGGCGTAGCCGCCGACATGGAACAGCGGCAGGGAGAGTAGCCAGCCGCAGGCCTCATCGAGGGGAATGAGGCTGGCAGAGCCGCGTGCCGAGGCCAGGTGGTTGCAGAGCCGGTGCACCACCGCTTTCGGTGTGCCGCTGGAGCCCGAGGTGAGGATCATATTGTTGAGCTGGGTCGATTCCAGCGGCCATGTTTCCTCGCTTGCCGGCAGTTCGTGCGTGAAGTCGAGCCGCAAGGGTTGCCAGTTGCCTGCCGGGATCTCACCTGATGACCAGAAGGCATCGGCATCGAGTTGCACCGCCAGCTCGCGCTGCTTTTCGAGAGGAAAGGCGGGGTTGAGCGGGCAGAACACCACGCCGCTGCGTACGCAGGCCCATGCCAGCAGCACATCTTCCAGCGCACCGCGCACCACTGCAGCCAGATGAGCGCCACGGCGCACTCCAGCCTGTTCCAACTGTTGGCACAGGCTGTTGAGGCGGGCATCGAGCTGGCGATAACTGAGGGGCGAGGCTGTGTGGATGGCAATGCGGTTCGGGGCTGTGATTGCCCGGTGGCGTACCGGGCAAGGCGTCTGTTCGGATGAGCTGGAGGGGTCAATCACGGTAATACAGTTGCTCCAGTCGACTCAGATCCGGTTTGCCATCTTCCCCCAGCAGGTTGCCTGCCATCCAGCGGCGGGTATCCAGACCCGGCGCCTGTTCCGGCGCCCATTCGCCCGCCAGATGAAACAGCTGGTTCAGGCCCAGATCCGATTCGAAGCAGGAGGAGATGATCACCTTGAGCCGCAGTTCGCGGGCGCGGGCGATCAGCGCTTCGCAGTTGGCGAGTGAACCGAGCAGGGTAGGCTTGAGCACCAGTGCGCGCAGTTGCGGGATCGGCTCCCACGGCTTGCCTTGTGCCAGCAGTTCGTCCAGCGCCACCGGCATGCCGGTGCGGTTGGCGACAAAGGCGATGTCGGCAAAGTCGGCGCAAGGGTCTTCCAGATACTCGATGCGATTCGGGTCGAGGTGGCCGCAGAAGGTCCACGCCTCCTCGCGAGTCCAGCCTTGGTTGGCGTCCAGCACCAGTTTGAGGGAGGGGAGGCGATCGCACAGCAGGCGGATCAGCGCCAGCTCGTCACGCATCGGGTAGCGCGCCACCTTCAGCTTGGCCTTGCCGGGCGTGCGGTGCAGCCACTCTTTCCAGTTGCGCAGCAGCTCCTGGGGGGAGCCTTGAATGAGGGGATAGGGCTCCGGCAGCGGGTTGCGCTGCTCGGGCCATGTCCGGCGTGCGCAGTCGAGGCCAAATTGCACCGACGGCAGCACGGGGTTCGGGGTTTCACCGGCGGCCAGGGCTGCCAGCGTGGCAAGGGCTTCTGCCTCTGCCTGTTGCAGGTTCTCTTTCGAGAAGCCGGGCAGGGGGGCGATTTCCCCCCAGCCGTCGTTGATGCGCACCAACAGCCCCTCTCGTGCCACCTCCACCTTGCCGTGAAAGGTCAGTGGCTGGGTAAAAGGCAGTTGATAGCGATACAGGGCTAGTGTCATCAGGGGTTCCGCTTGTATTTGGAGAAGTCGGGGCGACGCTTTTCGTTGAAGGCGTTGCGGCCTTCCTGACCCTCTTCGGTCATGTAGAACAGCATGGTGGCATTGCCCGCCAGCTCCTGCAAGCCCGCCTGACCATCACAGTCAGCGTTGAGGGCCGCTTTCAGGCAACGCAGCGCCATCGGGCTGTTTTGCAGCATTTCACGGCACCAGCGCACGGTTTCGCGCTCCAGTTCTGCCAGTGGCACGACGGTGTTGACCAGACCCATGTCGAGGGCTTGCTGGGCATCGTACATGCGGCAGAGGAACCAGATTTCGCGGGCCTTCTTCTGGCCGACGATACGAGCCATGTAGGAAGCACCCCAACCGCCGTCGAAGGAGCCTACTTTCGGGCCGGTCTGGCCAAACTGGGCGTTGTCGGCGGCGATGGTCAGGTCACACATCATGTGCAGCACGTGGCCGCCACCGACTGCGTAACCGGCCACCATGGCAACCACAGGTTTCGGGCAGGTACGGATGTCGCGCTGGAAGTCGAGCACGTTGAGGTGGTGAGTCCCCTCGTCATCGCGGTATCCACCGTAGTCGCCACGGATCTTCTGGTCGCCGCCGGCGCAGAAGGCTTTCTCGCCAAAACCGGTCAGGATGATGGTGCCGATCTGATCGTCATAACGGGCATCGGCCAGCGCCTGCAGCATCTCTTTGACGGTGCGGGGGCGGAAGGCGTTGCGCACCTGGGGACGGTTGATGGTGATCTTGGCAATGCCATCGTTGGACTTGTGATAGAGGATGTCCTCGTAACCGGCGGAGCAATCTTGCCATTCAACAGGTGCATACAGTTCAGCTTCCGTCATTGCTTCAATCATGACTCGTCTCTTCTTGTTGGTTGACCCACTCCGCGAGGAGTCGGGCAAAGTTATCAGGCTGATGGGCGTGCAGATTATGGCCGCCATCCAGCACCAAGTGGTTGATTCTGCGATTTTGGTTCGCCAGCTGGCAAGCCAGCTGATGGAATTTGTGATCCCGCTTGCCACTCACATAAGTAACCGGCAGCTGGCTCGCCATGAGCCAGGGGGCGAGATCCGGCTGCTTGCCTAGCGAGGTGGCGCGCAGCATGGTGGCGATGCCCTGACCGTCGTTGCCAAGGCGGCGGGCGATCTGGCGGGCCCGGGCCGCATCGTCAAGATCGGCAAATACCCCTTGCCGGTACCAGTCTGCCAGCACGTCAGCCAGGGGCTCCTGCTCGAAGCGCCGCGCCCACTGTTCATCGTGCTGGATGCGGGCGGCCCGCTCATTGTCTGGTAGCCCCGGGTGGCAGTTCTCCAGCAGCAGCCCCCGCAGCCCGGCGGGCTCACGGCTGGCGTGATAGAGGGCCAGTCGCCCCCCCAGCGAGTAACCCGCCAGCAGATAGCATTCAATATTGCGGCTGGCCAGCTCGGCAACCAGCCACTGGTGGCTCTGTTCAAAGTCGCTGACGTTGAGAGCGCTATGCTGGCCGTGACCCGGCAGATCGAGGGCAATGCAGTGGATGGCGGGCAGCCGGTCGATCACCGGTTGCCAGTCGCCGCCATCCCCCAGCAGGCCGTGCAGCAGCACCAGCGGCAGTGGCGCATGGCAGCCCTTATTTGCCACGGATGGCGGCCCCCAGCGCCTTGAGATCATCGGCCACCTGCTCGCTCGGTACCCGGATCTCGATCAGGGTAACGCCATGTTGGAGGGCGGCGCGGTAATCGTGCTCGAACTCGGGCAGGGTGGTCGGCGCGCGATAGCTGAGGCCAAACATGGCGGCGGCATGTTCAAAACCGAGGCCGTGGGGCAGCCGGTAGTAGCTCTCCAGCAGCTCCCCTTCGGTGGGCACCGGCAACATACGGAAGATACTGCCGCCATCGTTGTTGAGCAGGATCACCACCAGCGGTCGGCTCGCCTTGCCAAGCAGGGCCAGGCTGTTGAGATCGTGCAGGGCGCTGAGATCCCCAAGCAGCAGGGTTGTTGACTGGTCGCTCGACTGGGCAAAGCCGTAGGCGGTGGCGATCAGGCCATCGATGCCGGAGGCGCCGCGGTTGGTCATCACCCGGCTCGGCCCCTTGCCCGTTTCGCCGAGTATATCCATCAGTCGGGCCGGCATGCTGTTGCCGACAAAGAGCTGCCCCTCGATCAGGCTATTGATGCGATGGCAGACTCCGAGCTCGGAGAAGTGCTCGCAGGCAGCGGCGATCTGCTGGCTGGCGTTGTGTTGCAGCTCGGCCAATGTGTGCCAAGGGACTTGTGTGGTGACCGGATGGGCCGCAGCAAAGGCGCTGGCAGTGCAGAGCAGCCGGTTGCGCAGCCGGTAGTCGGGATCCAGCCGCGCCGGTTGCGGATCCACCAGCCAGTAATCCTGCCATGAATGGTGTTTTATGAACTGGCCGAGCCGCTTGGAGACAAGCCGCGCGCCAAATTGCAGCAGCACCTCGGCGCGGCCCAGTTCGGCGACGAATTCAGGGTCGTTGAGCGCCAGATCCATATGGATGAGGTTGCGGCTATCGAAGCGGATCTGGCTCTGCAGATCTGCCAGCAGCGGCCAGCCGAGTTGTTCCGCCAGTGTGGCGACCGCCTGTGCCTGTGCGGGATCCGTGATCCGTCCGGCCACAATTACCCCGCGCTTGTGCTGCCATTCGTGCCACTCGGGTTGCGACGGGCAGGTCGGCTCGCTCTGTTGCCACGGGCTCCATGGCTTGCGCGAGCCTAGCCAGTTGCCGAGGGGGGCCAGATAGTCGGAGAAATCCTGATAGTGCTCGCCCGGATAGAGGGGCTCGGGGTACATGCAGTTGAAGTGCACCACCCCGGGGGTGAGCGCCTGCTTGGCCAGCGCCTGATCCACCGAGCTCAGCACAAACGCCGCCGGAATGGTCGGGGTGGGGCTCGGCAGGTTCTGCTGATAGACGGGGTAGCGGCCGAAGATCCCCTGCTGGTCGATCGCCTGATTGGCGCCGTTGTCGATAAGCTCAGGAGGGCGATCGGCGGAGAGAATAATCAGCGGCACGCCGGTGAGCTGGGCTTCGGCTACCGCGGGCCAGAGGTTGGCCACTGCGGTGCCCGAGGTCATGATCACCGCCACCGGCCGGTTACTCCCCTTGGCCAGCCCCAGCGCCATAAAGCCGAGACCGCGCTCGTCAAAGTGCAGGTGGCGGCGAAAGCCCTGATGTGCCGCGGCCGCCATGGTCAGCGGCGCAGAGCGGGAGCCGGGGGCCAGCGCGATGTCGCGCACCCCGAGGCGAAAGAGCTCCTCCAGCAAGAGGGAGGACCAGACGTGGTTGAAGGTGGCGTGCTGGCTCGAAAACGGGGGGCAGGCAAACTCTTCGCTGGCAGGCTCTTTACGGGTGGGCATAGCGGCTCTCGTAGCGTGAAAAGGGTGAATGACTATCCCAGCAGGGAGAGCACATTGGCGATCTTGTTGTCGAGCTCAGCCCACTCGGCGACAGGCTCGGAACCGGCGACAATGCCGGCACCGGCAAACAGGGTGACGCTGCCCGGCTGAATACGGGCGCTACGGATGGCGACCGAAAACTCCGAGGTTTCCCGGCTCAGCATGCCGCAGGCACCGGCGTACCAGCCGCGCTCGTAGGGTTCGAACTCGCGGATAAAGGCCAGCGCGGCCTCGCGCGGGGCGCCGCCCACCGCCGGAGTCGGGTGGAGGGCGTCGAGCAACTGCCAGTCGCAGACTCCGGGCTTGAGCTCGGCTTCGATATCGCACTTGAGGTGTTGCAGCAGCCGCAGTTTGAGAATGCGCGGCTCGGTCAGGGTGGCATCGTGGGTCAGTGGCGCCAGTCGGCTGAGGATATCGGCGTGAACCAGCCGGTTCTCCAGCCGGTTCTTGCTGTCGGCCAGCAGCTCGGCGGCCAGTTGGGCATCCACCTCTTCATCGCCTGAGCGGCGGATGGTGCCCGCCAGCGCCTCGGTAAAGAGGTGGCGATCTTCCCGGCGGTAGAGCCGCTCGGGGGAGCAGGCGATAAAGGCCTGCTCGGGGGAGAATTGAAAACCGAAGTGGAAGCAGTCCTGGGCGTGGCGGGCCCACTGATCCAGCATGGCCCAGGGATTGATATCCACATCATGGTTCGGACTGGTCAGCACGCTCTCCCGCGATAGCACCACCTTGGGGGTGTGCGCCTGAAAGTCGGGGGCGGTGACGCGCTCTACCAGTGTCTGCCAGCGCTCGGGGCCGGGGCAGTCGTGACGATGCCAGCGCTGTTTTTGCAGGGCTGGCAGCGGGGCTTCCGGGCGCAGGGCATCGAGGGCTGCTTCGGCCGCCTGCAGTTCGGCCTCGAGATTGTGGTCATCCAGCCAGAGGTTGAGGCAGAGACTGACGCATTCGCCACGGCGTACCAGCTCAATGCGGGGCAGCACGAAACGGCAGGGGCCAAACCCTTGCCAGCCGGATTGAGCCGGATCAAACGCCAATCCGCCGTAGTAGCGGGGGCTGTCATCGTGATGCTGGCTGGCGTTGGCGCAGACCTGCTTGATGGCGTGCGGCTCGGTCAGTTCATGGATGGCGCCCAGCGCGACATACTCGGGACGATCCTCTCCACGGGCCTGCCAGTAGATGCGGGGATAGAGGGTTTGCGCCGCGAGCCAGCCCAGAAATGAGCGGGTTTCGATCGCTACTCGCAACCGCACGAAGCCGCTGACGTTGCTGTGACGCAGGGCGTCCAGTTGTTGCTTGATATGGGTCTGAGCCAACATGGATTCTTGTCTGAGCCGGGTAGTAACGAGCGATCCGGTAGCAGGATGCCGTAGGTTTATGCCAAAGGCGATGATTTCCTATATATTATCTGCCCATTCGTCCATGTAAATCGCCCCAGGGAACTTCACGCCCCGGGGCCAAGTATACCCAAATCCGGTTTGATAACCCCTAACACGATCAAAATCTGATTGTTTGGCCATCACAATATGACAAATACCTTCTCTGTTTGGTTGCTGGCGGCGCGTTTGCGAACATTGCCGCTGGCCTGCTCTTCCATCCTGCTGGGCTCGGGGCTGGCTGCCAGTCGTGGCGCCTTCGATGGCACCATCATGGCGCTCTCTCTGCTGACCGCCATCCTGCTGCAGATCCTCTCCAATCTGGCCAACGATTACGGCGATGCGGTCTCCGGCGCCGACAACGGCGAGCGGATCGGCCCACAACGGGCGGTCGTTTCCGGCCTGATTACCCGCAAGCAGATGTGCGTGGCGATGGCATTGACCGCGCTGGCGGCGGTGGCCAGCGGCCTGCTGCTGCTCGGCTGCGCCTTTGGTGGCCAGTGGTTGCAGATCCTCACCTTCGTGGTGCTGGGTGGTGCGGCCATTGTCGCGGCGGTGACCTACACCGTGGGCAAGACTCCTTACGGCTACCGCGGTTTTGGCGACATCTCGGTGTTCCTCTTCTTTGGCTTGCTCGGGGTGCTCGGCTCCTACTACCTCTTTACCAAGACGCTGGAGTGGGATCTGCTGCTCCCTGCGACAGCCTGTGGCCTGTTGGCGACCGCCGTGCTCAATATCAACAATGTGCGCGATATCGAGACCGATGCCGCCAGCGGCAAGATCACTCTGGCGGTACGCCTTGGCCGCAATCGTGCCATCGCCTATCACTGGGTTCTGCTGGGGGCGGCGCTGCTGGCGACTATCGCCTTTATCCTGACCCAGCCTGCCAGCTTCTGGCCGTGGATCTTCCTGCCTGCCATGAAGCCGCTCAGCGATGCGGCACGCACCTTGCGTGAAAGCTACGATGGCGAGGTGCTGACCGGCGCCCTCAAGAAGACCGCCATCAGCGCCTTTCTGTTTAGCCTGCTGCTCTCCATCGGATTGGCGCTATCCTGACTAATGATCGCAGCTCGCAAAGGCGAACCATGAAAAGGGCTCCCGAGATGGGAGCCCTTTGTGTTTTCAGCGGTGTCGGCGGGTTTAGCTGGCGCGCGCCACGTTGAGCGCGCGGCGGGCGAAGAGCAGGGTATCCAGCAGCCAGATGGCGACCAGCGAGGCGCCCACCAGCGGGAAGGCAATGCCCAGCAGGATCAGCAGGGCGATGGCGCCACGCATCGGCGGAAGTTTGGCGGGCAGCGGCGGGGCGGCGAGACGGCCTTGCGGACGGCGGCACCACCAGATCCACAGGCCGCTCACGGCGCTGGCCAGCACCATCAGGCAGATGAGCAGCATGGCGAGCTGATGGGGCCAGCCGTAGAGCTTGCCCATGTGCAGCATGACACCTCTCTCCACCGTCTTGGCGACCGGGCCGTAATCCTGCCAGCGCACATCGGCCAGCACCTTGCCGCTGTATTGATCGATATGCAGGGTGGCATCGTTGCGCGGATCATCGGCAAAGATCGCGATGGTATAGACACCGGTGGCACCGACCGGCGGAGTGATGCTGTACCCCGGAGTCACTTTTCGGGCTGTGGCGATATCCACCACCTGTTGCAGCGGGATCCGCTGGCTGGCCAGCACCATTCCCTCGTGTTCGCCGTGGTTCATGGCGCCGTGATCGTGCCCCTCATCAACCGGCTGCGAGCTGGGCATGGGAGTGTTCTCCACCGCCCAGGGGACGGTCTGCTCGTGGGCCTGATTCAGGCTGCGGGCAAGCGGTGCCGATTTGGGCACCTCGTTCCACATGGCAGCCGGGAAGCGGTTCCAGACTGCGGCAAACTGGTCACCCCAGAAGCCGGTCCAGGTCATGCCACTCAAGAGCAATAGCAGCAGGAAACCTGAGCCCCAGAAGCCGACCACGGCGTGCAGATCGCGCCACCAGAGGCGGCCACGCTGGCTCACTCTGGGCCAGAGAATACCGCCCACACCAGGCCCCTTGCGCGGCCACCAGAGATAGAGTCCGCTCAGCAGCAACACTATGCCCCAGCCGGCTGCCAGCTCGATCAGCCGATCTCCCGTTTTGCCGAGCAGCAGATCGGCGTGCAGGGATCGGGCAACCGCTTGCAAATTCCACTTGTTGTCCAGGGTGCCGAGCAGGGCGCCACTGGCGGGATCGAGGAACAGGGTCAGCTCGCGCTCCCCCTGATTGACGATGAACTGGGCGCTCTGATCTGCAGCCGCAGGCGGCAGATATTTGCGCAGGCTGGCGTCCGGCATGGCGACCATCGCCTTGGCCAGCAACTGATCGGCACTCAGGGCCCGGCTGGCGGGGGCGACTTTCATCAGCTCGGGGTACATCAGGTCATCGAGCTGGGGTTTGAACAGGTAGACGATCCCGGTCAGTGACAGCAGGATCAGAAAGGGGGCGACAAAGAGGCCGGCGTAGAAGTGCCAACGCCAGATCCGTTGGTAATGACTCGAGTCCCTGTTTTTCATTGCGCATCCTTGTTGGGGGGCAAACCTTTCGGTTGGTGGAATGTTTGTGGCGGCGCGGATAATAGCAATAACGTTTTGTTAACTGCAATCACACATGCCATGGCGAATTTGATGGCAATCCGGATCGTTTTGGTTGACGCATAAGGCTTCGATCCACTTTAAGCCGCAAAGTCCGTGATCCGGCTGGCATTTTTGGTGGAAAGAGTGAGAGAGAGGCCGCGGTTACGGGGTGTGGCCATTGTTGCACTCTGCTGATTGCTATAGAGATGTAACGTTTTTTACAGGGAAGTGTTTAAACATTGCGGAGCATATTATGGACAAGCTCGGGAAACACCTCGGCTGGGGACTGTTGGCGCTGATTGGTGCCTTCGCCCTCGGCTACATCGCTCTTAACCGGGGTGAACAGATCAATGCACTATGGATAGTGGTGGCGGCGGTGTGCGTCTACCTCATTGCTTATCGTTACTATGGCCTCTTCATCGCGCACAAGGTGTTGGGGGTCGATGGCTCTCGCATGACCCCTGCGGTACGCCACAATGACGGGCTGGATTATGTGCCGACCGACAAGAAGGTGCTGTTCGGCCACCATTTTGCCGCTATCGCCGGTGCCGGCCCTCTGGTGGGCCCGGTGCTGGCAGCCCAGATGGGCTACCTGCCCGGCATGCTCTGGCTGTTGGCCGGAGTAGTGCTGGCCGGGGCGGTACAGGACTTCATGGTGCTGTTTGTATCGACCCGTCGTGATGGGCGCTCTCTCGGTGAGCTGATCAAGGCAGAGATGGGGCCGACCGCCGGGGTTATTGCCTTGGTCGCCACTTTCATGATCATGGTTATCATTCTGGCGGTGCTGGCGATGATAGTGGTCAAGGCACTTGCTCACAGTCCCTGGGGAACCTATACGGTCGCCTTTACCATCCCCCTTGCCCTGTTCATGGGGATCTATACCCGTTACTTGCGGCCTGGGCGGATCGGTGAAGTATCGGTAATTGGTTTGGTGATGCTGGTGTTTGCCATTGTTTCTGGCGGTTGGGTTGCTGCAAGCGAAACGTGGGCGCCCTACTTTGATTTTGATGGTGTACAGCTCACCTGGATGCTGGTTGGCTATGGCTTCGTGGCCTCCGTGTTGCCAGTCTGGTTGTTGTTGGCGCCCCGAGATTACCTTTCCACCTTCCTCAAGATCGGTACCATAGTCGGGCTTGCCATCGGTATTTTGGTGACCCAACCAACCCTGCAGATGCCATCACTGACTCGTTTTATCGATGGCTCCGGGCCCGTGTGGGCGGGTGATCTCTTCCCCTTTCTTTTCATCACCATCGCTTGTGGCGCCGTGTCGGGTTTCCACGCGCTTATCGCTTCCGGTACGACTCCCAAGATGCTGGCCAATGAGGATCAGGCCTGTTTCATCGGTTATGGCGGCATGCTGATGGAATCCTTCGTTGCCATCATGGCGCTGGTGGCTGCTTGTGTGATCGATCCGGGAGTCTACTTTGCCATGAACAGTCCGATGGCTGTGCTGGCACCGGCGGGGACAGCCGATGTGGTGGCCTCTGCCGCAACCGTGGTGAGTAGCTGGGGCTTCCAGATCACGCCGGAAACCCTGACCCGTATTGCCGGTGAGGTAGGTGAGCAGAGCATCATTGCCCGTGCTGGCGGGGCGCCAACCCTGGCGGTGGGCATGGCCTACATTCTGCACGGTGCCCTCGGTGGCCTGATGAACGTGGCCTTCTGGTATCATTTCGCCATTCTGTTCGAGGCGCTGTTTATTCTCACGGCAGTAGACGCCGGCACCCGTGCTGCCCGTTTCATGTTGCAGGATCTGCTGGGGGTTATCTCCCCTTCCCTCAAGCGTACCGATTCATTGCCAGCCAACTTGCTGGCTACTGCTCTGTGCGTGTTGGCCTGGGGTTACTTCCTGCACCAGGGGGTTGTCGATCCGCTCGGCGGCATCAATACCCTGTGGCCGCTGTTTGGTATCGCCAACCAGATGTTGGCTGGCATGGCGTTGATGTTATGTGCCGTAGTGTTGTTCAAGATGAAGCGCCACGCCTATGCCTGGGTGGCGCTGCTGCCGACCAGTTGGCTGCTTGTCTGCACCATGACTGCGGGCTGGCAGAAGGTGTTCAGCGATAACCCGAAATTGGGTTTCCTAGCCATAGCCAACAAGTTTCAGGCGATGCTCGAGAGCGGCACCATTCCTCCCCAGTACACCGAGTCGCAGTTGGCCCAACAGGTGTTCAACAACCGTCTGGATGCAGGTCTAACTCTCTTCTTCATGGTGGTGGTTGTAGTGCTTGCCAGCTTCTCCATCAAGACGGCGCTCAAGGCGCTGCGCAACAAGCAGCCCTCCGCCAACGAGATCCCCTATCAGCCGATGGCTGGCAGTATGGATGGTGAGTTGCATGAGGTACGTCGTGCCCACTGACGAGAGATGGCCCCGGCATGCCGGGGCCTTTACGGAGGCTTCATGTTCGATACTCTGGCCAAGGCTGGTAAATATCTGGGGCAGGCCGCCAAGCTGATGGTCGGCGTGCCTGATTACGATAACTATGTGCAACACATGCGGTTAACCCATCCGGATCAGACTCCCATGAGCTATGAAGAATTTTTCCGCGAACGTCAGGATGCCCGCTATGGCGGCAAGAATGGCGGTCGCTGCTGCTAGAAAGGGATCATCATGACTCAGGTAATAGCGGTCACCCTGCTGACCGGTTTCCTCGGTGCCGGCAAGACGACGTTGCTCAACCACTTCCTGCGTCACCATCAGGGGGGGCCAATAGCGATCCTCGAAAACGAGTTTGGCGCCGTCAACATAGATGGAGAACTGCTCGAGCGAGATGACGGGGTAAGTGTGGTCGAGCTCAGCAATGGTTGTGTTTGCTGCAGCGTGCGGGGTGAATTTGCCGCAGCGCTGGAGGCGCTGCTGGATCGCCGAGCCAGGGGGGAGGTTGCGTTTGAGCGACTGATCGTCGAGACCACCGGACTTGCCGATCCGGGCCCCATCATTCAGACCTTCTTCATCGAGGCACGTCTGCGTGATGCCCTCCGCCTCGATGCCATCATCACCCTGGCCGACTGCCAGCATATCGCTCGCCAACTCGACGAGCATCCGGTAGCGGCCGCCCAGATCGGCTTTGCCGATCGCATCCTGCTCAGCAAATGCGATGGTGTCGATGCCGCCACCCGAGAGGCCGCCATAGCTCGCATCCACCATATCAACCACAAGGCGGAGATCATCGACGTGCAGCAAGGAGCTTGTCCCCCTTCGCTCTGGCTCGACCTTGATGCCTTTACTCTGAGCGACGAACTGCTACTCAACCGGGGCGTGCGTATTGTCCGTGCCGGGGAGAGTGTATTTGCACCGCTCTCGAATCAGCTTCGCTCCTGGCACGACTCCATAGCGGCTCATTTGCTGGAGGGAGGAGAGCTCGATCTCAAGCGCATTGGTGCCTTTATGGAACAATGTATCGAGCAATATGGTAACGACATGTTGCGCTACAAGGGGGTATTGGCCATCGCTGGTGAGCCACGCCGCCTGATCGTGCAGGGAATTCACAAGGTGGCGGGATTTGACTACGGCTCTCCCTGGGGGGAGATCGAACCGGCTTCCCGGCTGGTGATTATCGGTCGCCATCTCCCCATTGAGGCTCTGTATCAGGAGTTTGCAGCAGCGCAGGATATGGTGGCAGAACCGAATACCGGAGCGAGGAGTTAGTGGCGAAAATCTGCGTAGCTACTATCTCGACTGGCAGGTGTTCTGGCAGGTCGATCGGGCAGAGGTCGAAGCCCTGAACAACCGTTTCTGGCGCGCTTATGATGGGAGGGGCACAAAGCCGAGGCGCTGGCCCTGTTCGAGCTGAATGAAGGTGCAAGTCAGGAGGCGATCCGCCGCCGCTGGCGGGAGCTGGCATTGCAGCACCATCCTGATCGGGGTGGCAATGCCGAGACCTTTATCCGCATCCGCTGGGCTTGGGAGTGCCTGCGGGGATGATCCGGTTGCCGTCCGCACGAAGAGGGGCATAGACTGGAGCTGGATATTATTCCCAACAGGAGCGCATCATGACAGTCAGTGAACTTCGCAAGCTCTATCAGCAACAGATCCTGCAAGAAGCCGAAATACTCCACGACGTGGCTATTCCTGGCTGGCTCATCGAGTTCAGAGGCAAAGATGGCGTCCTCTACGAACTGACCGACACCCTCGGCTGCCCGGTCAGTTTCGGTACGGTCGAGCAGGCCCGCGATCATGTGCATCTGGTGGCTGACTGCCCGATGCAGGTAGAGCACCTCTACCGTTTCTTCGAACGTTAGCTGTGTAAACCCACCACCCCGCTCCCCGCGTGGACGGGCTTCACTCCAGCTTGATAAACCACTTGTTCCGCTCGTCGATGCAGTCGGGCTCGCCCATTTCGAACTCGCGGCAGATGAGGGGTCGCACCTCATAGATACGGCACATCATGGTGTTGCGGTCGAGGGCGGCGCACCAGCCATCGTCCAGTCGGCGCATGACCGGTATCTCGCCTTCCCGTTCCAGTACATAACGATCCGGCACGCCGGTATCGGTAAAGAGCATCACTTCGAGGCGGCAGCAGCAAGCTTCGCAATTCTGGCAGCTCACATCGGTTTGGATTGCTTGGGTCATGGTGCCTGTCTTGCCGCATGGCGGCATTGGAGATATGAAACAGGCGCCTGTCAGGCGCCTGTGGTCTGGCTAACGGTTTGCAAAGAACCTTAGCCCAATTTGCGGGCGCGGTAGCTGCGCCCCTTGATTTTACCTTCCTGCAGCCGCTTGAGTGCAGCCTTGGCTACGCTCTGTTTGACCGCGACGTAGGAGTACTGCTCGGAGATCTGGATCTTGCCGACGTCGGCGCCGGCAATGCCGCCTTCACCGGTCAGGGCACCCAGGATGTCACCTGCACGCACCTTGGTCTTGCGGCCCGCATCGATGGAGAGGGTCACCATCTGCGGCGCCAACGGCTTGATGGCACGGCCGATGGCATCGAGATCCCCCAGCGGCATAGGTGCCTGCTGGTACTCCTCGATGAGGTTTACCCGCTGCGCTTCATTCGGCTGATAGAGGCTCAGGGCCAGACCTTGCTGACCGGCGCGGCCGGTACGACCGATGCGGTGTACGTGCACTTCCGGGTCATAGGTGAGCTCGTAGTTGATGACGGCGCCCAGCTCCTTGATGTCGAGGCCGCGGGCCGCCACATCGGTGGCGACCAGAATGGTGGCGCTGCCGTTGGCAAAACGCACCAGTACCTGATCCCGCTCACGCTGCTCCAGATCGCCGTTCAGCGCCAGTGCCGAGAAGCCCTTGGCGGCCAGATGGTCAGCCACGTCATTGCAGGCCCGTTTGGTGTTGCAGAACACCACGCAGGAGCCCGGCTGATAGTGGCTTAGCAGCCAGGTGAGCGCGTCGAGGCGCTGACCGGCCGGTATTTCATAGAGCTTCTGTTCGATGGCGCTCTCTTCATGGAGCGCCTCCACGCTCACCTCGACCGGATTGCGCTGCACGCCGCGGCTCATCTGGGCGATCCCCTCCGGATAGGTGGCGGAGAAGAGCAGGGTCTGACGGTCGCGCGGGGCATGGCTGATGACCCGATTGATATCTTCGCCAAAGCCCATGTCCAGCATGCGGTCTGCTTCGTCCAGAACCAGCGTCTTGAGGCTGTCCAGCTCCAGAGTGCCCTGCTCCAGATGTTTGAGAATGCGGCCAGGGGTGCCGACGGCGATGTGGGCACCAAAGCTCAGGGTGGCCGATTGCGGAGCTGTCGGGGTGCCGCCGCACAGGGTCACCAGCTTGACATTGGGCAGGGTGCGGGCGAGACGACGGATCTCGGTTGCCACCTGATCCGCCAGTTCGCGAGTCGGGCAGAGCACCAGCGCCTGTACCTCGAGCCGATTGACGTCGAGGCTGGAGAGCAGGCCGAGGCCGAAGGCTGCGGTCTTGCCGCTGCCGGTTTTTGCCTTGGCGATCAAGTCTTTGCCGTCGAGTACCAGGGGTAGGCTCTGAGCTTGGATCGGGGTCATCTGCAGATAACCCAGGGTGGTGAGGTTCTCGAGCAGGGCGGGGGAGAGGTTCAGGCTGCTAAATTCGCTGTTGTTCACAAAAAGGCTCTATTTCGGAGAAAAACGGGCGGCGCCATGGCGCCAGGGGCGCGCATCATACCAGAATGTGGCACCGGATGTGGCGGATTTTTGAACGGTTGGCCACGAGGATACATGTCGGCTTCATTTGTTGCCAAATCGATCGCGGGGAATCACTGACAATGCAACAATGACTATTTTTCAAACACCAACCTAATTATTTATCGCGGATAAACGTTTTCCTGTTTTGCTGTTTCAATATAATGACTAAAAAATATTCCACGAGCAGTTATTGCGCCACAGGGGATGTTGCGAAACTGCTGTTCAAATTGTTTAAAAAAATATGATAACGGCATTTTTATTGTCTAATATGATGTTTTAAAAGGATTTTTATTATCTTTGCTGGGTGATTAATATCAGTTCATTACGTAATTAATTTAAAAACGTTTGTATTATCCTGCATACATATTATTGAACGGGATTGTGATGGCTATCTGATTTTTAAATGTGCAAATGTCTATGATGGCGCCGGTCAAAAATTACAATTCACTCAGGTGCTACAGGTATGGAATACGTTCACTTTGTGCTCGGACTGGTGATGGTCCTTGCTCTCTCTCTGCTGGCTAACCGCCACAACTGGAAACAGATCAAGCTGCGTTATATCGGCCAACTGCTGGTGGTCGAACTGGCGCTGGCCTGGTTCATGCTGAACTCCGAAGTGGGTCTGGCGGTGGTGGGGGGCTTCGCGGCCGGCTTCACCAAGTTGATGGAGTTTGCCAAACAGGGCACCGACTTTGTGTTCGGTGGTCTGGTCAACGAAGGGGCCTTCTCCTTCTTCCTGATGGTGCTGATGCCTATCGTCTTCATCTCCGTGCTGATCGGTATTCTGCAGTACATCCGTCTGCTGCCGCTGGTGATCCGTGGCATCGGTACCGTGCTGGCCAAGATCAACGGCATGGGCAAGCTGGAGTCCTTCAACGCCATCAGCTCCATGATCGTCGGCCAGTCCGAGAACTTCATCGCGCTCAAGAACATCCTGCCGCACCTGAACGAGAAGCAGATGTACACCCTGGCCGCCACTGCCATGTCTACCGTCTCCATGTCCATCGTCGGTGCTTACATGCAGCTGATCGAGCCGCGCTACGTGGTCGCCGCGCTGGTGCTTAACATGTTCAGTACCTTCGTCGTACTGTCGTTGATCAACCCCTACGAGCCGGACAATACCGTGACCGACGCCAAGGCGCTGGCCGAGGGTGACGAGCACCATACGCCGAAGAAAGAGAACTTCTTCGAGATGCTGGGCGAGTACATCATGGCCGGTTTCTCCGTCGCCGTTATCGTGGCAGCCATGCTGGTCGGTTTCATCGCCCTGATCGCGCTGGTCAACTACCTGTTCGAGATGGCGTTTGGCGTCAACTTCCAGTTCGTCATGGGCTATCTCTTCTATCCGATCGCCTGGATCCTGGGCATTCCGAGTGGTGAAGCGCTGCAAGCGGGCTCCATCATGGCGACCAAGCTGGTGACCAACGAGTTCGTGGCCATGATGGATCTGGGCAAGGTTGCTGCCGAGCTCTCTCCGCGCACCGTCGGCATCCTCTCCATCTTCATGGTCTCCTTCGCCAACTTCAGCTCCATCGGCATCATCGCCGGTGCGGTAAAAGCGCTGAACGAAGAGAAGGGCAACATGGTCTCCCGCTTCGGTCTGAAGCTGGTATACGGTTCTACGCTGGTCAGCCTGCTCTCTGCAGTTATCGCAGGCATCATGCTCTGATCCTCTAGTGGCACTTGCCACTGTTTAGGCCCCTGACTTCGGTCAGGGGCCTTTTTTGTTTCTGGCTTACAGGTGCCAGCCACACCACCAGCCCGCGACCAGCAGGGTGAGGGTGCAAAAGCCGGTTTCGATGGCGCCACCGCTTTTGAGCGGCCAGCCCGGCAGGCGGTAACGGCGCTTGATGGGCCAGAACAGCGGAATGCCCGCCGGGGTGAGCCAATCCCCCAGCAGATGGCTCAAGTAGCCGACGATCAGGGCATCCTTGACCCCGACCGGCAAGGTATCGGGCGGCAGTTGCTGGTTGAGCCCCCAGATGGCGAACGCGACCGCCAGCAGGCTGTGGGTGAAGCCGCGATGGCCAAAGAGGCGCGACAGGGGCTTGGAGATCCACGGCAGTTGCTGCCCCAGCAGCGATTTGGGGTGGTCGAGATCCGGCAGCAGGGCGCTGGCCAGCGCGGCAGGGATGCTCTGCCACAGGCTGGCATCGGCCAGGGCCGGCGTCAGCTGCAGTTTGTGGGCGATCAGGGTACAGGTAACGGAGAAGAGCAGGTGCCCTTGGGCGGTCATGGTGGCTACAACATGGGAAAATGGCGGCGCATCTTACCAGTGTTGTAGCCCGTTGCAGCAAAAAAGCGGGTCTGGCGGGGGCGACCCGCTCAATCGTTGCGCGGGTCTTCCACTTTGGTCTCGGCAGGCACCCGTTTTTTGCCCACTATCATGGCGCGCAGCAGGTCGCTGCGAGTGAGGCGGTCGGTCAGGATCACTACGGCGGCGTGGACGCCGACAGCGGCCAGCAGGGTATTGGCGATGGTGCCGTGCAGCTCTTCCAGCCAGTCTTCACCCCAGAAGGCATCCCAGGTGGTGAGCCAGCCGGTGGTGATGGTGCTCACCAGCAGCAGGAGCAGCAACCAGATCATCAGGGCTCCCATCGGGTTGTGGCCCAGATAGTAGGGGTGACGGCCTTTTAGCAGCTGCTGGAGGTAGCTTCGCACCTTGCCCGGGGTCGGCCACCACTGGCCGAAGCGGGCGTAGTAGGAGCCGGCAAAGCCCCATACCACTCTCACCAGCAGCAGGAAGGCCAGGGTATAACCGACATAGCGGTGGGGCTTGCTCCCCTCTTCCAGCACGAAGAAGTTGAGCAGGCAGAGGGTGACGGTGGCCCAGTGAAACAGCCGGATGAGGGTATCCCACACTTTCACTTCAGATGAGGTTGTCATGGCAAGACTCCATGGAGGGGCCGCCAGTGCGGCCCGTCACGGCGCTATTCGTCGATCTCTTCCTTCACTTTCTTCAGGTCGGTCGGATCAAAGTAGATTTCGACTTTGCGCTTCTCCTTGTCCCAGCCGTAGATCTCGTAGCAGTTGGTCTTGGTGACCTTGAACTTCTTGATGTCGTAGCCCATCGCTTTGATCTTCTGCTGGGCGTCGGCCTCGCTCATCCATTTTCCCTTGTCGGCCTGGGTGCACTGTGGCTCAGCCAGCGCTGCGCCGCTCAACAGGGGGATCAGTAACAACAGGGGGGTCAGTTTCATTGCTTGCTCCTTGCGGTTGATATTGCAACAGCGACAAGGTTAGGCGGCAAGACTTAAGACAACGTTAAGAGGGGAAGATATTTTCCCCGGCTTGCACCGGGGCTGTGTTTAGTCCAGCTTGCCCTTGACCAGCCACTTGTCGAGGGCGTTGGCAAAGCGCTGTTTGTCGGCGGCATTGAAGGGGGCCGGGCCGCCGGTTTGTACCCCGGCCGAACGCAGCTCTTCCATGAAGTTGCGCATGCCAAGACGCGCCTTGATGGTCTCGCGGGTGTAGATCTCGCCGCGGGGATTAAGCGCCTCGCCGCCGGCATCGATCACCCAGGAGGCGAGGGGGATGTCGCCGGTGATCACCAGATCGCCGGGTTTGACCTGCTGGGCGATGACATGATCTGCCACATCGAATCCCTTCTCCACCTGCTGGGTTTTGATGAAAGGCGAGGGGGGCACCCGCAGTCCCTGATTGGCCACCAGGGTGGTCACCACTTGGGCGCGGTGGGCGGCGCGGTAGAGGATCTCCTTGACCGGAATGGGGCAGGCATCGGCATCGACCCAGATGGGCATGGCATGGTTTCCTGTAGTGAAAGCGGATGGAAAACGAGAGCGGCCATGTTAACACAGCCCTCCCCATCCCGGCGCGGGGCTGAGTCGGCCCCGCCTTTCGTGTAAGCTGGGGGCTGCATGTGACACGAGAAGGAGACGAGATGGATCGGGTGCCCGGTGAAGTGATTTATGCCCTGACCTTGGATGGCAAGGGTGGCATGGCGCCGCTGACGGCGGGAAGCGAAGTCCCGGCGGCGCATCCCGGCTGGCTGCATCTGGATTACGGCAATCCCGATTCGGCGCGCTGGCTGTTGCAGACCCCCTTGCTCAGCGAGGCAGCCAGGGAGTCGCTGCTCGGCCAGAGCAATCGTCCCAAGCTGGTCCGGATGGGGGAGACGGTGCTGCTGATCCTGCGCGGCATCAACCGCAACAAGGATCACAGGCCTGAAGAGATGGTGGCGCTGCGCATCTTCATCACCCCGGATCTCATCATCAGCAGTCGGCGCCGGCCGCTGCTCTCCGAGCAGGATGTGTTCAACCAGCTCAAGCTGGGGGGCGGCGCCGATACCCCGGCCGACTGGCTGGTGGAGATCTGCGATGCCCTGACCGACCGGGCGGGGGAGTTTGTCGAGGAACTGCACGACCAGATCCTCGATCTGGAGGAGATGGTGCTGATGCGTGACCTGCCGGCCAATGGCCGGTTGGCGCTGATCCGCAAGCAGCTCATCATGATCCGCCGCTACCTCTCGCCCCAGCGGGATCTGGTGGCGCGCCTCGCCAACGAGAAGATCAGCTGGCTGGATGAGGATGATCGCCGCCGTCTGCTCGATATCGCCGACCGGCTGCGGCGCTGGCTCGATGACCTCGATGCCGGGGTGGCCCGCACCGCTGTGCTGGCAGACGAGATCAACAATTTGATGGCGGAGGCGACCAACCGCCGCGCCTACCAGATGTCGGTGATGGCGCTGCTGTTTTTGCCTGCCAGCTTTCTGACCGGCCTGTTTGGCATCAACCTCGGCGGCATGCCCGGGGCTGAAAGCCCGACCGCTTTCTGGGTGTTCTGCGGCTCCTTGGTAGCACTGGCAAGCGGGCTGGCGGTCTGGCTCAAGCATCGGCGCTGGTGGTAGGGAGGCATAATCCATGTGGCAATCCATCGGTTTGACCCTGCTGCTTTTGCTGGGGCATACCCTGATCCGGCGGCTTATTCACAAGAGTCTGCTGGCACTCGGCCAGAGCAGGCAGGTGAGCGAGAACCGGGTGCTTTACGTGGCCCACGTGTTCCACTTCCTGCTTGGCTGCGCCACCTTGCTGGTGCTGGCCGGGGTGTGGGGGCTCGACTTCTCGCGGCTGGTGGTGCTCGCCTCCTCCTTCTTTGCGGTACTGGGGGTCGCTATGGTGGCGCAGTGGTCGATCCTCTCCAACATTACCGCCAGCATCACCATCTTCTTCGCCTTTCCCTACAAGATTGGCGACCGGATCCGCATCCTCGACAAGGATGATTCGGTCACCGGCGTCATCACCGAGATTGGCCTGTTTTACGTGCGGGTACGTGATGATAACGGCGATCTGGTTACCTATCCGGCCAACCTGATCCTGCAAAAGCCGGTCAGAAAGCTGGAGGGCAAGGTGGCGGAGCCGCTGCAACCGGAATAGCGGCAGGACATCTGCTGCCGGGGAGGCTGGGCGTAGCGAGGAGTGATGCTCTGGTGTGAATCCACCGCGCCTTCATTCGATACAGGCTATTGTGGATGCTTGCTGCGGCCACAATAGCCAGAACGAGTCAACAGTTGGCTCCGCAGCTAGATCTCCTGTTGTGAGAGATCGGCCTGCGGCTTGTGTTGCCAGATTGCGCCGAGCAGCAACTTGAGCAGCAGTCCGGGCGGGTTGTCCAGCAGATTGCCGGACTCCAGCAGCAACTGGCCGTCGGCGCGAAATCCGAGGCTGGCATCTATGGTGCCATCCTCCGAGACCACCTGGATCAGGCCATTGAGGGCGGAGCGCTCACCGGGCTGACAGCGCAGCCGCAGTTCGCGGGGTTCCCCCAGCAGAGTGAAGGCGCGGCTCAGCGGGGGTGAGTCTTCATAATCGGGCCAGTTGAAGAAGTGATACTGCTCGGCCAGGGCGCCAGCCTGCTGGCAGAACTGGTCGAACAGCTGACCGATTGCCTGATACTCTTGATCGAGTCGTCTTGCCTGCTCTTCAATCCGCTTCATTGTTTACTCCTTGTCTATCCACTTGATCAGACATTGCTTTTCTGACCCCGTGACTGCCGTTTTCCAGATATGAGACCAAATGGCCGCGAGGTCTGTGAGCCGGATCGAAGTTTCCGTCTGAAAACGTTATCTTGTTGAAAAAGGATGGTTTTTTTGCCCTCCCGCTCACATTTGAATCGATTGCCGCTGATTAATATGGCACCGCCTGGCAATGATCGGGTGCTCGACTATCGAGACTAACTACAGCGGGAATTGTAAAAATCGTGGATATGAAAACCTGTAACCGTTCACCGAGAGTGGCACTGGCCTGGCTCATGGGTGACTCCGACGAGGCTGTTGCCAAACGGCTATGTTAGCGAGCGATGCAGGAGAGGTAGGCGGGAGGTGATGGTTTCCTGAGCAGGATCAATAAATTAGTCATCCTGAGCTGTGTTGAAGTCGACCATCAGCAACGAAAGGGTTGATCTTCAATGAACTGAGATTGGGACAGTTACCGTTTTGAGCTCCTAATGGCGAGCCCACTTAGTCACTGCCGAGCAGGGTCAGGGTATTGATCTCCCCTGCAATCAGTTGAGGGCAGGGTCAGGTACGCCATCAAGATGCCTGTCATAGTTCCGGAGCTTGGCCGAGCAGCTTCCTGCTCCCTAGATGCTGGTCTCTCTGGTATGATGCGTC
This sequence comes from uncultured Aeromonas sp., assembly GCA_945957575.1. GTDB lineage: Bacteria > Pseudomonadota > Gammaproteobacteria > Enterobacterales > Aeromonadaceae > Aeromonas. The sequence continues at coordinate 36,946 of CAMFLW010000009.1, forward strand.
ATCATTTAGCGACCGGTGACGAGACCTGCATCATGGGGGTCAGGCTGCCGGTACGGCCATTTTTCATCGGGGCGCATTCATGTGACCCGACACCACGGATCTTGAACATGAGTACTGAACTGATCTACGGCATTCACGCTGTCACCGCGCTGCTGGAGCGCACACCCGAGCGCTTCATCGAAGTGTGGGCCCTCAAGGGGCGGGATGACGACCGGCTGCAACCTCTGCTGGCCGAGCTGGAGTCCCTCGGCTTGCGCGTGCAGAGCGTGAACCGCAAGACCCTTGATGACAAAGCGGAAGGCAACAATCACCAGGGCATCATGGCCCGGGTGAAAGAGGCGCCGAAGCTGGCCGAGCACGATCTGGCCAGCCTGCTGGACGAGCTGGCGGCACAACAGAGCCAGCCCTTCCTGCTGGTGCTGGACGGCGTGACCGATCCGCACAACCTCGGCGCCTGCCTGCGCAGCGCCGATGCCGCCGGGGTGCACGCGGTGATCGTGCCGCGCGACAAGGCTACCGGCCTGACCCCGATCGTGCGCAAGGTCGCCTGTGGCGCCGCCGAAGTGGTGCCGCTCATTCAGGTCACCAACCTGGCCCGCACCCTGCGCGAGCTGCAGGAGCGCGGCGTCTGGATCGTCGGCACCGCCGGGGAGGCCGATCACGACCTCTATCAGGCCAAGCTGACCGGCCCGATGGCGCTGGTGATGGGTGCCGAAGGCAAAGGCATGCGCCGTCTGACCCGCGAGCACTGCGACGAGCTGGTGAGCATCCCGATGGCGGGGGCGGTATCCAGCCTCAACGTCTCGGTGGCGACCGGCGTCTGCCTGTTTGAAGCCGTGCGTCAGCGTCGCGGTTAATCATGCTGACTGACAGACCCCCCTTCGATTGGGCGCAGGTCGCAGATAAAGAGGGGGCAGCGCGCCTCCTCTCTTTTGCCCGCCCGCTGACCCTCAGCCCGAAAAGCTGCCTCTGGCACGCCGGCGACAGCCCGGATCTGCTGGTCAGGGTGGAGCAGGGGCTGCTGCGGGCCAAGCTGGTGCTGGAGGATGGCCGCGAGTACATCAAGGAGTTCTACTGGGAGGGGGACGAGTTTCTCGACTTTCACCACCTGCTCAGTGGCGAGCCTGCCCGCTACAGCGTGGAGGCACTGGAGCCCTGCCGTCTGCAGCTGTTCAGTCTGGCCGACTTGCGCCAGCTGCCCGGCTGGCCGCGCTGGTACCAGCACCTGCTGGAGGTGCAGTTGCGCATCAAGGAGGAGAAGGAGCAGTTGCTGCTGACCGGTAGCCCGCAGGCGCGCTATCAGCACTTTCTCGACAGCTTTCCCGCACTCGATGCCAGAGTGCCCGACCACCAGATCGCCGCCTATCTCGGCATTACTGCCATCAGCCTGAGCCGCATTCGCAAACGGCTGAAAGAACTTAACAAAGGTTAATGCAGGGGGCGGGCGCCACGATTATGCTGGCAGGCCGAACTGATAAGGAGTTGCCGATGAACTGGATCCTGAAACCCTGGTCTGAACTGACCACTGACGAGTTGTATGAGTTGCTGGCGCTGCGGGCCGAGGTGTTCGTGGTGGAGCAGACCTGCCCTTTTCAGGATCTGGACGGACTGGATCGCCGCGAAGGGGTCTGGCACCTGCTCGGGTATCAGGGCGACCAGCTTGCTGCTTACGCGCGGATTATGGCGCCCGGCATCGGCGATGAGAGCGGCGCCGCCATCGGCCGGGTGGTGACCTCACCCAAGGCGCGCGGCGGTGGTCTCGGTCACCAGCTGATCGGCGAGGCGGTCAAGGCGAGCGAGGCGTGCTGGCCGACTCACAGTATCTGGCTGGGGGCACAGGCCCATCTGCAGGGCTTCTACGGCCAGCACGGTTTTGTGGCCGAGGGAGAGGGATATGTCGAGGACGATATCCCCCATATCGGTATGCGCAAGACGGTGGCCTGACAGGCCGGCTGCATTCAAGCGTGATTCGTTGCCCGGATCGGGCGATGGCCCGACAGGGCGTCTGACGGGCAGATTCATGCCCTGATGACCGGATGAGGTTCACTATAAGTTTTGGTTAGGTCATTCCCCTAAAACCCATAAATTAAACTTATAGTTAGCCATTCTGGCTGCAAATAGCCCTGCAACGGCGGTGGCGAGCCCGGAGCGACACGGCTCCGATTTGCCAGATGAACAGAATGCAGAAGGGCCATCCCGCGGGATGGCCCTTCTTGTTTAGCGTTCAGCTATCACTTCTTCTTTTTCTTCTTGGTCGCTTTCTTCTTGCCATCGACCGGCTTTTTCTTCTTCACCGGCACCCGCGCTTCTTTGTGTTTCGGACGCAGCTCGTCGATCACCCGGCGCTTGAGGCGCTCTTCGGTGTAGCGCTCGATCTTGGCGACCATCGCCATGTCGTGCGCTTCCACCAGGCTGATGGCGCAGCCACGGTTGCCGGCGCGGCCGGTACGGCCGATCCGGTGGACGTAGACATCGGCGCCGTAGGGCATGTCGTAGTTGATGACATGGCTGACGTTCGGCAGGTCGATGCCGCGGGCGGCGACGTCGGTGGCGATCAGGAAGGGCACTTCCCCTTCGTGGAACTTGCGGATCGACTCGATACGCTTGCTCTGCTCCATCTCGCCGCGGATCCAGGCGCAGGAGATGCCTGCCGCCTGCAACTGGCCGGAGAGCTCCGCCAGACGCTCGCGGGTCTTGACGAAGATGATCGCCTTCTGGGTTTCCGGGTTTTTCAGGATGTGGGTCAGCAGCGCCAGCTTGTGGGCTGCGTCATCGGCCAGATGGATCCACTGGGTGATGGGGCGACGCTCGCTGCGCGGCGGCTCGGCGTGCAGCTCCACCGGATCTTTCAGAATTTCGCTGGCGAACTTCTCAAGGCCGGCTCCTTCCAGAGTGGCGGAGAAGAGCATGGTGTGCTTGCGGTAGCGCGCCTCTGCCACGATGCGGTTCACATCCTTGATGAAGCCCATGTCCAGCATGCGATCCGCTTCATCCAGTACCAGCACCTCGATGTCGTGGCTCTCGAACTCCTCTTTCTCGATGTACTCGAGCAGGCGGCCCGGGGTGGCGACCACGATGTCGGTGGTTTTGGTCAGGGCAGGCAGTTGCTCTTCATGGCTGACGCCGCCGATGATGGTCTCGATGCTGAGGTTGGTGTGGGCCGCCAGCGCCTTGGCGTGGGCAGTCACCTGCAGCGCCAGCTCGCGGGTCGGGGTCAGGATCAGCATGCGGCAGGGGCCCGGCTTGCGGCGCGGGAAGTCCAGCAGGTGCTGGAGCGCCGGCAGCAGGAAAGAGGCCGTCTTGCCGGTACCGGTCGGAGCGGATGCCAGAATATCGCGGCCGTCCAGGGCTGGCTCCAGTACCATCTGCTGGATGGTGGTGGGGCGGGTGAATCCCATCTCGGCCAAGGCCCGGTTGAGGGCGGGGTGCAGGTCGAAATCATCAAAGGACTGGCTCATGGCAATACTCGGTCATTAAGGAAACGGCAGATTATAGGCGATTATCTCGTCGGCTCCTATGGCGAGTGTGGCTTAGTCGCTATAATCGCCAACCATTTTTTCAGATGACGGGGGCCAGATGGGGCGTAGTCGCGGTTTTACCTTCAAACAGTTCCATATCAACCACGATCGCTGCGCCATGAAGGTGGGCACCGACGGCATCCTGCTCGGTGCCTGGGCCCCGGTTGAACGGGCGCGGCGGGTGCTTGATATCGGCTCCGGCAGCGGCCTCATCGCCCTGATGCTGGCCCAGCGCAGCAGATCTGACTGCCAGATCGACGGGGTGGAGCTGGATAGTGATGCAGTGATCCAGGCAAGAGAGAACGTCGCCGCCTCCCCCTGGGTCGATCGCGTGGCCATCATCGAAAGCGCGGTGCAGGGGTATCAGGCCGTCCCTTACGATCTTATTGTCTCCAACCCCCCCTACTTCGTGGCAGGCCAGTCATTTAGCGACCCGGCGCGGGCGATGGCCCGCCATACCGGCGCCCTCGACAGCCATGCATTGCTGGCTGCCTGCGACCGACTGCTGGCCCCGAATGGCGAGGTGGCACTGGTGCTGCCGACGGCGATGGCTGATGAAATTTTATGCATCTCGGCGGATTTTGATCTGCATGGCATTTGTTATACAGCTGTTATCACCAGAGAGGGTAAAGAGGCAAATCGTGTTTTATTGCGACTTGGCAGAGGATTAAACAGGTGTGAAAGGGGGGATATTGTGATCCATTCTGCTGATGGAGCCTATTCCGACAGATATATCCAACTGACCAGCCCCTTCTATTTGAAGATGTAAATTTCGTCTTGAACTATTTTTTCATGCCATTATGCTGGTTCCAGATCGAGCGCCCGCTCCAGACCAGCCAAAACCACTGGTCGCGATGAAAAATCAAGCGGGGCTCTTTTTTTTACCCATATGAACAAACTGGTCAATGACCGATAAAAACTATAACAAGCAATAATTTACAAGACAGACGAGGTTGAACTTGAAGAAATCACTCACGTTGTCCGACGTACTCGGATTGGGGTTCATGACCTTCGCCTTCTACCTGGGCGCCGGTAACATCATCTTCCCGCCGTTGGCCGGCTACATGGCTGGTGAACACCTCTCCCTGGCGATGTTTGGCTTCCTGGTGACTGCCGTGGGCTTGCCCCTGGTGACTATTCTGGCCGTGGCGAAAGCCGGTAACGGCTGGGCGGGCATGACCAAACTGCTGCCCGCCGGCGTCGCGACTGCGCTGGCGGTTGCCATCTACATCATCATTGGCCCGGCCTTTGCGGCTCCCCGTACCGGTCTGGTGGCTTACGAGATGGGTCTCAAGCCCTTTATCGGTGATATGGGTCAGGCGGGTCTGGCAGCCTATACCGTGATCTTCTTTGGTGTGGCCATGCTGGTCTCCATGAACCAGGGCAAGCTGATGGATGCCATCGGCAAATACCTGACTCCGGTACTGATGGTGCTGCTGTTGACTCTGGCGGTCGGGGTATTCGTTGCGCCGCAAGGCTCCATGCCTGATGCGTCCGGTGACTATCAAAACAGCCCCTTCGTGAAAGGGATCCTGGAAGGTTACAACACCATGGACACCCTGGCGTCCCTGATGTTTGGCGCCCTGATCGTTGACCTGCTGCGCCAGAAAGGCATCAACGATTACAAGAGCCAGTTCAAGTATCTGGCGATTGCCGGCCTGATCTCTGCCGTTGGTCTCTCCGTGGTGTATGTTTCCCTGTTCCAGCTGGGTAACACTGCAGCCGGTGTGGCGACCGATGTCAGCAACGGTGGCGCCATCGTCAACGCTTACGTGCTGAGCCTGTTTGGTCAGCCGGGTCAGTTCATTCTGGCAGCCATCATTACTCTGGCGTGCTTTACCACTGCCGTCGGTCTGATCTCTGCCTGCTCCGACTTCTTCCACAATCTGACCGGCATGGCTTACAAGAAGCTGGTCGTGTTGCTGGGCGTTATCTGCGCCGTGGTGGCCAACGTGGGCCTGAGCCAGCTCATCAGCCTCTCCATTCCGGTGCTGGTTGCCATCTATCCGGTTGCCGTGGCGCTGGTGCTGGTCACCTTCCTCAAGGGTTACTTCGGTCGCCCGCGTCTGGTGTTCCGCGCCGTGCTGGTGGTGGCTTTCCTGTTCGGTTGCCTGGATGGTCTGGGGGCTGCCGGCATGAAGATGGATGCGTTTGCCTTCCTGCCGCTGTTTGACAAGGGCCTTGCCTGGCTGATGCCGACCCTGCTGGCCTGCGTAGTAGGCATGATGGTGCGCCCGACCGAGATGGCCGCCGAAGCTGCCTGATAGCTTCCCTCTCTTTGACCAAAGAGCCTGCCTTGTGCAGGCTCTTTTGTTTTCTGTGTGTCGGCTTGCATTGCCGTGATGGTAACGGTGTGCTGATAGTATTTGATCAGCAAAGAGGCCAGCATCTGCTGGCCTCTTCTGTTTCTGCTGGATCCGTATCGGATCAGATTTGCGGGCCTGACGGCTTGGGTTTGCCATCCAGACCATACCAGTGGGTTTCTACCCGTCCGGCATGCCACTCGAAGGTGCCCCAGGGCTGCTTGGCCTGCCAGCGTGGGAAGTTGATGAGCACCCGGTTATCTTCGTATTTGTAGAGGGAGGTGCTGATCTGGATATCCGAGAGGATCAACAACAGGGCCCAGCAGATGAAAATCCATTTCAATGCTTTCCACATAGGGTTACTCGAAGCAGATTTCGATGGTTGCACGACCGAAATCAGATTCGAACGGCATCATGATCTTGGTGCCATCGGCCCGGTGGGTGATGGTGTGGTTGGGGCCGGAGACAATGATGGGAGTCGCCATGTCAAACTCGTATCCCTTCTCGCCCAGCATCCGCTTGGCACCGCCAGTCACCATGTTGGTGATTTCACCGACCATGTCGGTCACCTCTTCGTTAATGGAGGCGGGAGCTTCTCCCAGCATGCGACGCATGATCTCCAGCGCCAGTCCCTTCTCGAAGCTGATGGAGAGGGAGCCGCGGGTCTGCGGGCCGACCATGCCGATCAGGCCGGAGACGTCGCCGCGTGCCAGTTCATCCATCTTGCGTTTCGGTTTGCCCGGTTTGAGTTCCAGCTGTGCCATGGTCGAGAGCACATTGAGCAGGGATAGCAGGAACGGATTTACAAAATCAGCCTTCATGATGACTTCCTACAGTGGGCGTACAGCGGGCACATTGGCCATGTGCCTCTATTGTCTTATGGGTAATCGTAAAACCATGCAAGTGGGCCTGCTCGGAAAACGCGCTATCGATCGCCGTGTCGTGCAGCTCGACCACCTCGCCGCAGTCATCGCAGATGAGCAGCTGCATCGGGTGAGCGTGATCAAAGTGGCAGCAGAAGATAAATGCGTTCAGCGATTCCACCTTGTGAGCAAAGCCCTGTTCCAGCAAAAAGTCGAGTGCCCGATAGACGGTTGGCGGCTTGGCATGGGCTTCAGTCTGTTGCAACTGAGCCAACAAATCATAGGCGCTGATGGCGTTGCCGTGTGCCGCGAGCAGGCGAAATACCTGACGTCGGGTCGGGGTGAAGCGGATCCCTCGCTGTATACAGAGTCGCTCGGCTCGTTGTAAAAGTTGGTCTTGATTCATGATCACGCAGAAACCCTTTCTATTGGCTGGATACTATCACAGGGCCTCGCATGGCGCGGTGACAAAATTGATTTTCTGGGGCTGCTTCACGTTGTGATAAAATCCGTCCCTTTCTTTAGCCAACCCGGATGATTTTTATGCAGGCGCAGCGTTTTTCCATCGCCCCCATGCTGGACTGGACTGATCGGCATTGCCGTTACTTTCATCGACTGATGAGTCGCCAGACCTTGCTCTATACCGAAATGGTGACCACCGGCGCCATCATCCACGGCAAGGGGGATTATCTGGGTTACAGCGAGCAGGAGCACCCCATCTCCCTGCAGCTGGGTGGCAGCAATCCGGCTGATCTGGCGCGTTGTGCCAAGTTGGCCGAGGAGCGCGGCTATGACGAGGTAAACATCAACGTTGGTTGCCCTTCCGATCGGGTGCAGAATGGCCGCTTTGGCGCCTGCCTGATGGGTGAACCGGCGCTGGTAGCGGACTGCGTCAAGGCGATGCGCGATGTGGTCGATATTCCGGTGACGGTGAAGACCCGCATCGGTATCGACGATCAGGACTCCTACGAATTTCTGCAGGCCTTTATCGAACAGGTGCGCGATGCCGGTTGCGATACCTTTATCGTCCATGCCCGCAAGGCCTGGCTGAGCGGCCTGAGCCCCAAGGAGAACCGCGAGATCCCGCCGCTCGATTATCCCCGCGTCTATCGGGTCAAGCAGGATTACCCGGAGCTCACCATCGCCCTCAACGGCGGTGTCACCTCCATGGCGCAGACTCTGGAGCACCTGCAACACGTGGATGGCGTTATGATGGGGCGCGAAGCCTATCAGAACCCCTACATTCTGGCGCAGGTGGACAATCTGGTATTCGGCCAGAATAACGCTGTGCCGAGTCGCCACGAGGTGGTGCGGATGATGCTGCCCTATATCGAGCAGGAGCTGGCCAAGGGCAACTACCTCTCCCACATGACCCGCCACATGCTGGGGCTGTTCCAGAACATGCAGGGGGCGCGCGCCTGGCGCCGTCACCTGAGCGAGAACGCCTGCAAACCGGGCGCCGGTATTCAGGTGGTGCTGGATGCCATGGCCAAGGTGCCGGAGTTTGCCTGCAGCGAGACGGCCGAATAAGCCACTTTGCCGGGACAAGAACCACAAAAAGCGCGTCAATCGACGCGCTTTTTGATCTTTCTGCTCAGGGTCATCCGGATGTATTGCCAGATGACTTGGTGTAGTCGTGGATTTCTCCCGGCCGAGGAGTAAAACGTGGATCGCCATCCTGATAGCCGTGCACCAGCTGCATGGTCTTGCAGAAGCTGGCCTGTTTCTCGTATTCCTCGCGGGCCAGGTCGATGGCTCGTTCGGCCCGGCGCCGCTCCATCTTGTCAGACTTGCGATCGCTGAACTGTTGCTGCTGATGCAGCATCCAGCCGACAAACTCTTGCTGGCATTGGGATTCGCTATTGGCCTGCACAGGCAGGGTCCACAGCAGGGGGAGCAGTAACAGATAACGCATGTTCAACCGATGACAAGAGAAGGGGATTCACTAGAAGGGCGGCATTTTATGCCTAAAACTTGAGCATGAACAGTATCCAGTAAGAGGGCCGCCCACAGGGGCCCTCTTCGGTTTGTGTGTTGACTGCCAGTTCAGTGTTTGACGAGATAGAGCTGGCGGCTGTAGGCCACATCCTCCGGGTTGTTGATGGGATAGCCCTTGAGCCAGGGCTTGATGAGCCGGGCATTGGTGTACTGATAGATGGGGGCGATGGGCGCCTGCTGTTCGAGGATGCTCTCCGCCTGATCGAACAGCCGGCTGCGGGCGCCACTGTCGCGGGTTTGCGCTGCCTTGTCCAGCAACTGGTCATAGCTTGCATCGGCAAAGCCGGTCATGTTGCCGCTATGGTGAGAGCCCCACAGACCGAGGAAGGCGGACGGATCGTTGTAATCGGCCACCCAGGAGGAGCGGATCACCTCGAACTGGCCGCTCTGGCGGCTGTCGAGATAGGTTTTCCACTCCTGATTGGTCAGCTCCACCTGGGCGCCCAGCTTCTGCTTCCACATGTTGGCGATGGCGAGCGCCAACTTCTTGTGCACTTCAGCGGTGTTGTAGAGCAGCGAGAGCTTGAGTGGTTTGTCAGGGCCGTAGCCAGCCTCCTTGAGCAGCGCCTTGGCCTTGCTGTCCAGCTCCTGCTGGCTGCTGCTCGAGAGCAGGTTGGCGGTCGGGGTGAAGCTGGCTGTCACATCCGGGGTGAAGTGATAAGCCGGTTTCTCGCCGGTACCGAGCACCTTGTCGGCGATCAGGGCGCGGTCGATGGTGTACGTGAGCGCCTTGCGCACCCGTACATCGTCGAGCGGCGCCTGCTTGGTATTGAAGGCGTAGTAGTAGGTACCAAGCTGCATCGGGGTATAGACCTCATTCGGGATTTGCTGCTTCAGCTTGTCGTACTGCTCCTTGGGGAAGGATTCGGTGATATGCAGACCGCCAGCCAGATAGCGGTTGGTCGCCGCGCTCTCCTGATTGATCGGCATGAAAATCACCTTGGTCAATACGGTCCTAGCCCGATCCCAGTAGTTGGGGTTGGGGGTCAGCTCAAGCTTCTCGTTGACCACCCGGCTGTTCAGCACAAAGGCGCCGTTGCCCACCAGTTTGCCGGGCTGGGTCCACTGGTTGCCGTACTGCTCGATGCTGGCCTGATGCAGCGGCGACAGGCTGGGGTGGCTCAGCAGGTTCAGGAAGTAGGGTACCGGCTGGGAGAGGGTGACCTGCAGGGTGTGGTCATCGAGAGCCTTGACCCCCAGCTCGCTGGCAGGCAATTTGCCAGCCAGGATCTCGTCCACCTTGTCGAAACGGGCCAGCTGGGCAAACCAGGCGAAGGTGGCCGCCTCTTTCGGATCGACCAGCTTGCGCCAGCCGTAGACGAAGTCGCCGGCCTTGACCGGATCGCCGTTGGACCAGCGCGCATCCGGGCGCAGATAGAAGGTAAAGAACTGGTTGCCCTTGTTCTCCCAGCTGGCCGCCACCCCGGCAACCGGTTTGCCATCCGGCCCCTGGGTCAGCAGTCCCTCGAACAGATCCCGAAGTACCTGCAACTCTGGCAGGCCGACCAGCTTGAGCGGGCTCAGGCTCGCAGGTTCATCCTTGAGGTGGCGAACGACAATCTGCTCGGCGGCGAGTTGTGTTCCGGCGGGAATGTCCGCTGCCTGGACAGCAGCACAGCCCAAGAGGGCCAGCAAGGGGCTCCATCCTTTCATGGGTCGGATCCTTCAAATAGTGTGAAGCGGGGAGAAAACTCGACGAGAAAATATCGCCGACAGACGGGAAATCATGATATCCCGTTTGCTGGTCTGACCGCCAGCATTCGGCTCTCATCTGTCGCCGGGGCGGCGTCGTGTTGTCGCGTGTCCGGGATTGAATGTGACTAGGAGTAGCAAACGATGAAAGCATGGTTATTGCCGGGCTGTTTCCTGATGGTTGGAACGCTTAGTCAGAGCGTCTGGGCGTTGACCCCGTGCCAGAGCGACACGGCGGTAGGCAACTGGTGCGAGGCGGAGATTGAGATCCTGCACCCGACCCAGGGTGGGGTGGGACAGCTGCAGGTGGATGAAACCCAGGCGACGCTGGCGGACATGAATCCGAAGCAGCTCGACAAGCTGATGAAAAAGAAAGAGATCCCTGTGGTGATTGCGCCGGATGGCGGCTACTGGCTGGTGGACCGACATCATCTGACCAAGGCGCTCTGGCAGCAAGGGGTCAAGCAGGTGCGGGTCAAGGTGATCGGTCGCTTGCAAGATAAAGACAATTTCTGGAGCCAGATGCAGAACAACCACTGGGCCTGGCTCAAGGACGAGAAGGGGCTCCCCCTCACGCCGGAGCAATTGCCGACCCGCATCGACAAGCTGCCCGACTACCCCTATCGCACTCTGGCGGGGTTGCTGCAGGATGCGGGCTACTTCAGCAAGCAGGATCAGGTCTATTTTGTCGAGTTTGCCTGGGCTAGCTGGCTCGGCAAGCAGATGCAGTGGATGCCGATAGACAGCGCCAATCTGGCAGCCCGGCTGCAACAGGCCAAACGGCTTGCCTGCGGCAGCGATGCAAAGGATCTACCCGGCTATCCCGGCAAGCAGTGCAGCCTCAACCAGTCGAAGACGGCGAGCTGACAGCCAAACAGCGAGAGAGGGCGACCCGGGGGTCGCCCTCTTTTTATGTCAGTCTGTGCGTTATGGTGCCGCGTCTGGCGTTGGCGCCTGACTCTGCCAGGCGGCGGCAGCCTGCTCAAGTAGCGCCACCTCGCCCTGCTGGATCAGTGGCAACAGGGCATTGACCTGTTCGTCCGGCCAATCCCACCAGGCGAGTGCCTGCAACCTGGCTATCTCGCTCTCGGTGAAGCGCATCCGCACTATGGCCGCTGGCGTGCCCGCCACCATGGCGTAGGGTGGCACATCTTTGGTTACCAGCGCCCGGGCGGCGATGATGGCGCCATCGCCGATGGTGACGCCGGGCATGATCATCGCCTCCATACCGATCCAGACATCGTTGCCGATGCGGGTATCGCCGGCAGGACGGTAGCTGCGCTTTAGCGCCTCCAGATCAGCAAACGGATAGGTGCTGATGAAGGCAGTGTTGTGGGTGTGGTTGCCGCCCATGATGATCTTCACCCCGGCGGCGATCTGCACGTAGTCGCCGATATGAAGCTGGTCGATATGCCAGAGCCGCTCCCAGCCGGTATCGGGATGACGGCTGAAGCTGTCGCCATACAGATAGCGCACCACCTCCTGTTCGAAGGGGCCATCCCAAGCGCCCGAGTAGTAGCTGTGTTGCCCCTTGAGGCGGATGTTGGGGTTGCTGACCGTCAGATGCAGGTATTCGACCTGTGACCAGTGCTGGCAGGTTTTCATCCTGGTACTCCTTTGCTGAATGGATTTAATGGGTTGCGTTCGATGGAGCGCAGCTAATAGATCCAGACCAGCATGCGGGGCACGCAGAGCAGGGAGCAGCCCAGCATCTGCGGGAGGCGTGGTCGCATTGGGGTTGGCCCTGATATGGGAAATCGGCGCGATCATAAGGGGAATAATGGCGATTTGCCAAGCAGAATGGAGAGATCCTGCACTAACACTCTGGTTGATATTTATTCTCAATTAGCCATCATGGATCACCCTGAGGAATTGTGTGGGGAGAGCGAGATGACACCAGAAAGTTGGCAGCGTTACATGCTGGAGGCGGAGCGGTCGTGGCAGGCCGGTTCGCTGGGGGCGGCCGTCTGTTTCTATCAGCAGGCGCTGGGAGAGGCCTATGAGATGACCCAGGTCGAGTTGACCGAATTGGCCAGCATGCGGGTCGCCACCTGCCATCGGCTGGCTGACTTCTGGCGGACGATGGATGAGCCCGCCTACGAGCTGCGTTATCTCAAGCTCGCCGCCGAGTTGGTGACGGCACTGGTTCCGCAGTGCCCCAACCGGGAGTGCGAGGCGCTGATCCGCGAGCTGGGCTGTTGCCGCGGTGCCCTGCTCGCTTTCTTGAAGCGCCACCCCAACCCCGAAATAGCCAAACTGATCCAGTTGCAGGACAAGGTGCAGGGCTGCGAACTGATCGGCCGCTTTCGCCTCAACTGACTGGCATTGGGCTCAACTGCGGTGTTTGAGCCTCTGGGCAATGCGCTGCTGCGCCTCTTCTCCTTGCAGCGCCTGGGCGAAGGCGCGCGCCTCCAGATCGATGACGAAGTGGACCGCCTGTTTGAGCTCCTGTTTCAGCAGCGCCTTGCTCTTTTGCACCGCCTTGGGCGGTTTGGCTGCCAGTTTGAGCCCCTGCTCGCGAGCAAAGGAAAGCAATCCATCGGCCGCTACCACCTTGTTGGCGAGCCCGAGCCGCAGCGCCTCGTCGGCATCGATTGCCTCGGCCAGCAGCAACAGCTCCGCTGCCTTGAGGTGACCCACCATGCGTGGCAGCAACAGGCTGGAGGCGAACTCCGGCACCAGCCCCAGCTCGACGAAGGGGAGCTGCAGGCGGGCGTTATCCGCCAGATAGACCAGGTCGCAGTGGAGCAGGATGGTGGTGCCGATCCCCACCGCCGGGCCGCCGACCGCCGCAATCACCGGCTTGGGAAAGTCAGCCAGGGTGTGGAGGAACTGCAGGATGGGATCGTCGGGCTCCAGCGAGCGCTTGCCGACAAAATCGGCCAGATCATTGCCTGCGGTAAAGCAGTCGCTCTGCCCCTGCAGCAGCAGGGTGTGCACCTCATCATCGCTCGCCGCCTGTTGCAGGGCGCTCACCAGCTGCTGATAGAGGGCGGTATTGAGGGCATTGCGCTTGTCGGGGCGGTTGAGCGTCAGGGTGAGCAAGCCATCCTGCTGCTCGGCGACGAGAATAGGGTCCATGTCTAAATCCTTGTTATTGAAGGGTGCACAAAGGTTACTGCTGGGGTAATCTTGGGGCCGTTTAACAACATCATAAAAGGATTTCAACCATGTTTAAACGTGCGTTTTATTCTCTGCTGGTTCTGGGTATGACGGCGCCGGCACTGGCTAAGGTCGAGGCCATCGATGGTTATGTGCGCCTGTTGCCGCCGGGCTCTCCCAATACCGCCGCCTTCATGGTGCTCAAGAACGATGCCGACCAGCCGGTCAAGCTGGTGGCGGCAGCCTCTCCTGCGGCGGGTCGTGCCGAATTGCATACCCACCTGCATGAAAATGGCGTGATGAAGATGCGTCAGGTCGAGAGTATCGAGATCCCTGCCAAGGGCGAGGTAGCGCTGCAGCCCGGCAGCTTCCACATCATGCTGTTCGAGATTGGCACGCTCTCCGAAAAGACTCCGATGCCGCTTACCCTGACCATGGATGATGGCGAGAAGCTGGAGCTCTCCCTGCCGGTCAAACCGATCGAGCCGATGGCGGGGATGAACATGAAGCATATGAAGCACTGACATTTGTCGTCGTTTGCTCAGGATTCTCGCTGGGTATTTTGGCTGCACCGAGTAAAATAGCGCTCTTTCCATGTATGCAAGAGGAAGTGACGTAATGAAAAAGACCCTAATTGCCGGTTTTGTGCTGGCTCTGTGCAGCCAGAGTGTCATGGCAGCTGACGACTGGCGTTTTGCCGCCGGTGCGGATGTATGGTCTGCTCAGGGTAGTGGTCAGGCCTATAATCGCAGTACCAACTACGATGACAACTACAACTGGAACGGCTATCTGCAGCTGGAGCACGGCATTATCCTCCTGCCGAACGCCAAGTTTGAAATCTCCGATTTCAGCACTTCCGGTGGCGCGTTCAAAAATGATCTGACCGCCTACGATCTGAGCCTCTACTACCGTCTGTTCAACAACGATCTGTTCAAGATCGATCTGGGTCTGACCGGTCGTCACTACGATGGCGAGCAGGTTTACTTCGGTCGCCAGGGTTATGACGAAGATACCCTGATGGCCTACGCTGGCAGTGAAGTGAAGATCCCGGGCACCGGCATCGCCTTCTTCGGCGATCTGCGCACCCACGATGCGGACAACTATGACTACCGTCTGGGTGGTTCCTACAAGTTCTCCTCCATGCCGATCAAACTGCGTGCCGGCTGGCGTGAAGCCAAGATTGACTTCACCAATATCAACCAGTCTGTTGATGGCTGGTTCATGGGTGGTGAATTCACTTTCTAATCTGACGTAGTCTGACAACGGGGAGTGATATTCTTCGCCAACATCTATCAGCGCGTTCTGTTGACGGCTGGTTTATGGGCGGCGAATTCACCTTCTAATCTGACAGTCAGCTGACGACAAGGAGAAGTAATGGGCTACATCATAGTGACAGGGGCCGGTTCCGGTCTGGGCCGCGCCTTGACCGCAGGGCTGGTTGAGCGGGGCCATCGGGTTGCCATGATGGGGCGCCGTTACGAGAAGCTGCAAGAGCAGGAGGATCTGCTCGGTCAGGCGGTGATCGGCATTGCCGCCGATCTGGCGCATCACGAAGAGGTGGAGATGGCATTTGCCGCCGCCGTCGAGTGGGGTGGCCTGCCCGAGATGGTGATCCACTGCGCCGGGGTGGGCGAGTTTGGCCCGGTCGGTGTCTATACCGCCGAGCAGATCCGCCGGGTGGTGGAGAGCAACCTTATCTCCACCATTCTGGTGGCCCAGCAGACGGTGCGGCTTATCGGCGACAAGGGCGGAGTGCTGGCCAATGTGCTCTCCTCCGCCGCGCAGGTGGGCAAGGCCAACGAGAGCCTCTACTGCGCCTCCAAATGGGGGATGCGCGGCTTCCTCGAGTCGTTGCGCGCCGAGCTGAAAGGCTCGCCGTTGCGGCTGGTCAATCTCTACCCGAGCGGGATCCGCAGCGAATTCTGGGACAACTCGGATCACGTCGACCCGAGCGGTTTCATGACCCCGGAAGATGCGGCGGCCTATATGCTCGATGCGCTGGAAGCCAGAAGCAGTTGCCACGTGACCGATCTCTTTATTGGTCGCAATCCCTGAGGCAACCCTTCATCCGGTTGCCGTCGTCAGTACACTGAAACAAAAAGCGCGCCAAATGGCGCGCTTTTTTATATCGGGAAGAGGGCGGAATTAACGACCCAGCTTGGCCTTGAGCATGGCGATGATGTCGCTGATGGCCACTTCCTGCTTCTCGCCGGAGCGGCGGCACTTGTACTCCACCACGCCGTTGTCCAGACCGCGATCGCCGATGACGATACCGTGCGGCACGCCCAGCAGCTCCATGTCAGCGAACATCACGCCTGGGCGCTCTTTACGGTCGTCGAACAGCACGTCCACACCGGCCGCTTTCAGCTCGGCGTAGAACTGCTGTGCCTGCTCGGCCACGCGCTCGGATTTGTGCATGTTCATCGGCACGATGGCCACTTCGAACGGGGCGATGGCGTCCGGCCAGATGATGCCGTACTGGTCGTTGTTCTGCTCGATGGCGGCAGCCACCAGACGGGAAACCCCGATACCGTAGCAACCCATCTCCATGGTGACGGACTTGCCGCCTTCGTTCAGCACGCTCGCCTTCATCGCTTCGGAGTACTTGGTACCCAGCTGGAAGATGTGGCCCACTTCGATACCGCGCTTGAGCAGCAGCTTGCCCTGGCCGCACGGGCTCGGGTCGCCTTCCACCACGTTGCGCAGGTCGGCAACTTCATAGGTAGCGATGTCGCGATCCCAGTTGGCACCGGTCAGGTGGAAGCCGGTCTCGTTGGCGCCGCAGACGAAGTCCGCCAGATGGGCAGCGCTGCGATCGACGATGATGCGACCGGCAAAGCCGACCGGGCCGATGGAGCCTGCATCGCAACCGGCGGCCGCTTTGATCTGCTCGTCGTTGGCGAAGGTCAGCGGGTTGGCCACGCCAGAGAGCTTCTCGGCCTTGATTTCGTTCAGCTCGTGGTCGCCACGCAGTACCAGTGCGATGACGGCCTGCTTGCCAGCTTCATCCTCTTCACCCAGCACCAGCAGGGTCTTGGCGATGGCGGTCGGCGCCACGTTCAGGAAGGCGGCCACTTCGTCGATGGTGTGGACGTTCGGGGTGGCAACCTTGGTCAGGGCTTTGGTTGCGGCAGCGCGCTCGCCAGCCGGCGCCAGCGCTTCGGCCATCTCGATGTTGGCGGCGTAATCT
>CAMFLW010000010.1 GCA_945957575.1 uncultured Aeromonas sp.
GCGCCGGGGTCGATCTCGGCAAGCGCGACTATCTGGGCGGGCTCAACCTGCAATAAGCGCCGCACGCCACAGGCGGCAAACAGATAGCAACAGCCTGCCAAGCGGCAGGCTTTTTTATATCGGGTGGTACTGGGCTGGTGCGCAGAAAGGCTCCACCCTAGAAGGGGCCATTGCGCTCGCGCAGCCGGTCGGGCAGGCCGTCGTGATCCCCCAGCTCACGCTCGGGCACATCGTCCCAGTGCAGCTTGCCGAGGGTGATATTGCGCTCGGGATGCACGGCGTAGTGGATGCGATTGTCCTCCCGATCGGTATCGCCAATGCAGAGCAGCCGGACAGTCTCGTCGGTGTTGTTGATAAAGGCGTGGGCCAGTCCGTCACCGGCCTTGAAACCCACCGAATCCCCCGGTTGCAGCCGATAGAGCACGCCATCGAGCCAGAC
This sequence comes from uncultured Aeromonas sp., assembly GCA_945957575.1. Classification (GTDB taxonomy): domain Bacteria; phylum Pseudomonadota; class Gammaproteobacteria; order Enterobacterales; family Aeromonadaceae; genus Aeromonas. The sequence goes on from CAMFLW010000010.1 coordinate 440, forward strand.
GTCGGGGGTTCCTTCCAGCACGTGGACAAACTCGTCCTCGGTCTTTTCGGCGTGGGGCCAGCTGGTGCGGTGACCAGGCTCGACGATCTCGTGGTGAATGCCGATGCGGCTAAAGCCGAAGTGCTTGCCGAGGGCGCAGCCGCGGGAGAGCGGCTCCTGACTGCCACGGTAGTAGCGCGGTGTCTGCTCTTGCAGCTCGCTCCAGTGTTTGATGCAGGGGTGGCGGGTCATGGTGGTTCCTTATTCTATGAGGATGCGGTCACGAGAAGGGTCATCCTGACTGTCAGAATGCGGGGGGAAAAGCAGAAATTTTCTGGTCAGATGAGCCCCTCTGACGAGGGGCTCAACAAGCAGGAATTACTTGGCCTTGACGCAAGGCAGGGGGGGAAGCTCGCCCTGTGCAGCCGGGCGGGTCATCTGGTAGTTGCCGGCAAGATCCTGATAGACACGGGTGTTCCACACCTCTCCGTTGTCGAGCTGGAACTCGATGTCGTAGTTGACCCCGGAGACCACCTGGCTGCGCACCTCGCGGATGCTCTGCAGTTTGGCGACCGTGTTCATGCGGGCCAACACGCTGGCCAGCGCAGCCTCCCCTTCCGCATTGGGTAACGGCTGACTCTGCCAGCCCCCAGCCATCGGCGCACACTCCGGCGCGGGTGATGAAGTACTGCAGGCGCTCAACAGGCCAGCAACCAGGATGGGTAACAGCACACGTTTCATATTATTTCCCCCTGTCTAAAAAACGACCACTCTATCAACATCTTGCCATTATTGCAGCCAAAAAGGCTCCGGCTGCGCCCCGCTTGGACGCGCCAATCGATCAGCGCCCCAGATTGTCCGCCAGCTGTTTGGCACGGTTGGCCGCCCACTGGTCGATCATCTTCTCCATCTCCTCGGCGGTGATGGGCTCATCCTTGTGGGTGGTGTCCGGGCTTTCGCGGGCATCCATCACCCGCACCAGCAGCTTGCCGCTTTGGGACTCTAGCAGCTGGGCCATGCTGCCCACCTTGAGCAGGTAGGGCTCCTTGCCGATCACTTCGCGGGTGACGTTGATGGCGATCTTGGTCGGCAGCAGGTCACGCAGTTTGGGATCTGGACGGGTCAGATCGAAGTTGGTGACGGCGGCCTGGATCTGCATGACCCTAGGGCCGGGGGCGGTGGCGATCTTGACGCCCTGCTTGATCAGCTCGCTCTGGAATTTGTCGTGGTAGTAGCGGCCAATCTGGTTCTGTTCGTTGGCGGTCAGCAGATACCACTGGCCATTCTCCTGCCGGATAAACTGCAGCGGATCGAGAAGCACCTCATTGTATTGGCGCAGGTCAACGCCCGGCTCCTTGTAGACGCGCTGGTTGGGGTTGCTCTCGTTCGGCTGGAAGGCCGTTAGCGGGATCGCCTGCAAGCTGTGGGATAGCTGATTCTTGACCGCGCAGCCACCCAGCAGCGCCGCCGCCATGGCCACCATCAACACTCTCTTCATATTTGCTCCTGCATCTTGTCGCTTGTTGCGGCGATGGACATCCGGCAGGAGAACCGTGCCGCTCGCCTCCCTGTCCAGAGAGAAATACCCGATCCGGTCCGCCTCCACAAGCTCGGAATGGCTTTTGTTCAGGCAGGTACCAAGTGGGTGCGGTGCTGGCAGCTAGTCGACACGAGTGCAGGCCAGCCACAGTGACGGCCAGCCCCGGGAGAAAGGGTGTATGTGAACGGCCTGCCAGAAACGACAGGACCACCCATCAGTTATCCAGATCCCAGGGGCACTGCTTGACCAGCCCCTCTTTGCCGCTGGCAACGATCGCCTGCTGCACCATCCGTTTATAGCGATTCTTGATATGGGCGGGCAGTGCGGGCACCAGCAGTCGCTCGTCAAACTCTGGCAGCGGGCGATCCGGCAGCACCGCCTGCTCCTGCGGGCTGAGGGGCGGCCGGGAGGCGACATTGCTGGCCGAGATGGTGGGCGTGCCCACCAGCATCTGGCGCTGCAGCGGGGCGCTCAGCAGAAAATCCACCAGCAGGTAGGCCGCCTTGAGCCGTGCGGGATCATCCCCGACATGGCGAGCGATGGAGAGGGCGTCGAGGGCATAGATGGCCCCCTCCTGCACCATGGCGATCCGCCACTGCTGGTTGTTTTGCTTGTTGCACTCCACCAGCTCCAACCCCCAGGTAGTGGCAAAGGTCTGCTGGCGCAGGGCGTCGCAGCTATTGACCTGATTGAACCAGAAGCCGCGACTGGCTTGCAGCCGCTGCGAGAGCTGCAGCTCCACTTCATGCTGCAGCGTCTTGTCGGCCAGCATCTCGCCACTGGCAAACAGGGCGGGCGACTTGCCAAGAGAGAGCAGCACCGAAAAGAGCAGTGGCTCGAACTGGTCGCAGAACTCGGCAAACTGGCCCGGCTGCGAGCTGTTGGCAAGCACCTGCCAACTGGTGGGTGCTTGCGACACCAGCTTGCTGTCGTAGGCGAGGCTGAACATGGCGTAGGATAAGGGCACCGAGTAGTTGCGCTCCCCCTGCTTGTCATACTCGGTGTTCTTGAGGGCGGGCTTCACCTCCGCATAGTGCTGCAGGCGACTGAAATCGAGGGGGAGCAGCAACTTAAACAGCGGTTGGTGATGGGCCTTGTAGAAGTAGCTGGTCGGCAGCACCACATCGGCGCTGCGGGTGCGCAGGGCGCGATAGACGCTGTCGAAATCGGTCAGCAGCGGCTCGATCCGGCTGACCGTCGCCTCCACCCCATGGGCTTTGGCATAGTCGGCAAACTGTTGTTCATAACCCGCAGGCAGATAACCCCACTCCAGCCATTTGAGCTGAACCGGGGCCGCCAGCACCGGGGCCATCCCCAACAACCAGCAAAGAGGCAGTAGACGCATGGCCGGGCACTCCTGACAGGTAAACCTTGTTTGAGTATAGGCCTCTGCGCCGACTCGTCAGGCTACCTGCTCGGCCCCATGCTCGCCAGCTGGAGAGAGTGACCACCGCAAACAGCAAGCAGGTCAGCAGATGCTGGGCTCGGTCGGTGGAGGGGACCGCAGATTAGCGAAGCGTCTCCGGGCCTTCGCCTATTCGGAAGGTCGCGGCTTTTGATGTTGAAGAATGGGAGCCATAACCGCTTAGGTCATGTGCAACAGCCGAAACGTTGGGGGATTTCCCCCCAGATTGTTACCAGCAAAAAGCCCTTGATCATCAAGGGCTCTTTATTAATGAACATGGCAGGAGCGACAGCGGCCGAACTTCAGACTGGAGCGCGACCTGGCGGCTGGACTGCGGGCTCGGCCGGTGCATTGGGTTGCATGATGATCAGTGCCATCACCCCCAGAGTCACCGCCAGCATCACCGAGCCGAAGCGGATCAGGCCATCGCTCAACGCATCGATGCTGGTTGAGGTGATGGAGTAAAACACCAACACCACATAGCTCGAATAGAGCAGTTGAATCGAGTTGTAACTGGCCTTCTTCTCGACAGCGTGGATCCCCATAAACAGGGCGCACACCAGAGTGACCCCCAGTTGCCCAATCAGGTTGGTTTGAAAAACGCACACGATCAGGGGCGGCACGGCATAGAGCACGCTGGCATAGGTAGTCAGCAAACGCCGGATCCCGTAGTTATGCCCGAGCGCTGGATTGGGATCCTTGATAATCAGCGCCACCACGATAGCGATAATCGTGCTCTGCTCCAGATCGAGGGTGATGCCAACACAGAGGATAGTCAGCACCAATCCCGCCTTGAACAGGGTGTGCCAATCCTGATGAGGAGTCTTGCCTGCACCATTGGCTGCAGCAGCGGCATCCGTTAGCGGCTCACCCCCCGGGAAGATGAAATAGGCCAGATACGCGGTAAACCCTGCCACGAAGATGTTCTGCAACAGTGCCAGCGGTATCTGATCAACCGAAATCCCCTTCTGTTTGACGAACACCGCAATCATGGCCGTCGCCACGATAAGCAGGATCGCGACCAGATCCTGTGCATTTTTCCGGGTTCTATCCATGCACCAGTAGAAGATGCCTAGCAGTGCGAGATAGTAGACATGGGGGTAATCCAGCAACAGCGTCGCCAGCCATGCCTGTATCCAGGAGGTCAGATACAGGACCCCGGCCATCAGGAACACCATGATGAGCGGCGGTGGATTGTGGGTGGTCGTGAGAAATACCGCACACATGGCTGGCGCCAGCAGCGGCAGATCCGTTCCGAACACGTATTGCCAAAACAGCAGTAGCACCGGAAACAGCGCTACCCGCAGCAAGGCATTGGCAGGGCTATGAAACATAGCTGATATAACTCCATGCCCATATCCAGATGTCTGCCAGCCGCTCACCCAGATAGGAGTGCCCCGGGTAGAAGGCAACGACAGCACGACCACCGTAGCGAGGACTCACGCCGGGCGGGAGATCATCAAACTGGATATTGACCGGGAAGCGCTGGGCACTCGGCTGGGAAGTCGGCGACTCCAGCAACCCGGTGCCAGCGTTAGCCTGCAAGTTGCCGTTGCCACTGCTGCCAAAACCGATGGAAGTGATCTTGCCAGTGAATACCTGACCCGGATATGCATCAAACACCACCTTGACTGCGTCATCCCGCTTCAAATAGGCTAGCGAATTCTCCCTCACCATGGCCGTCAGCCACAGTTGTTCGGTATTGATAAAGGTCAGCAAGGGCTGGCCTGCGCTGGCATAATTGCCTTTGGCAAGCGTCATGTTGGTGATGACCCCATTGGCCGGTGCCTTCAGCTCGGTATGCTCGAGATTGAGCTGGGCCTGTGCACGCTCATTGAGCACGGCCTGGATTTCGGGGTTATCTTCACCCCGCGGGCCAATCTCAAAACGGGCTTTTTCCAGTGTAGAGGCGGCCTGAGTCAGGCTGGCTTCGGCAGTTTGCAGCTGGGTCAGACTGTCGTCCATGGCCGCCCGGCTGATAGTGCCTTTTTTCAACAAGGCACGGTAGCGTTCTACCTGCATTCTGGCGTTATTGGCCGCGGCGCGAGCTGCAGCCTCATTGGCTTTTGCGACCTCGATTGAGGCCGAATCGGCATGATAGGATTGCGCCGCCTTCTGCAAAGCCAGCTCGGCAGCCTTGACCTCCAGCTCGAACGGCGCTTTCTCGATCGCGACCAGCAGTTGCCCTTTTGACACAGCATCGTTATTGGCAACATGAATACTGTCGACAGGGCCGGATACCTGAGGCGCAAGACGGATTACTTCACCATTGACCCTGCCCATATCGGTCATTGGAGTGACACGATCAGCCCACAGGCTGTAAATCCAGAGAATAAAAACCGCGAGGAAAATACCATAAGTCAGCGAGCGAGCCTGCTTGGTTTTGTCCTGTACGGCAGGCGCGGGAGCGGCCGCTTTCTCGGTTGCCACGCTCTTGGGTTCACTCATGAAGGTTATTCCTGTTCTGAAATAATTGGGGATGCAGAATCAATCCAGCAGACTGACTTTCTTGAAAATCAGATTCTGCTTGGTGCGATATTCAATGACCAGCGTGATAACAAAAGCAAAGCCACCCACCAGGAAAGCAGCCCAGAAACTGGAGACAACTATCTCACCCATGTATTTGGTCCATATCACCGCCAGTGCGATAAACCAGCCGAATAGCGCAGCACATTGGGTGACTGCGATAGGCAGCATGGTGCGCAGGAAAGAAGGATTAAAGCTGCTTTGCAACGCAGGAAATGCCTTGTGCAGATGTTTGACAAACAGTTTTGCGGTGATCAGAGACAATATGATCCCCAGGCCGAACGTCAGTGACACCGCCTCTCCCCACACCGATGTCTGCTCGTGGGCAATGGCATTGACCGACAAGGGCACAGTTTCAACGTCCTTGAAATGCCAGTGTGCAATCAAGCCGTTGATCACACCATTAATCAAACCTGCGACGATCGAATCCTGCAACCGGATATCGGGTCTGGACATCAATAAATCTCCTCGTAACAACTAAATACAAAATCGCCGTCCATAAGACGGCTGGCAAGAACCATTATACCCACAGACCCCACCCTCTAGCTTGACCGGGGGCAATACTCGGCTCTCTAACTAGCTCTCGCCTCTTTCAGTGAAACCTCTGGATAGACCCCCAGGGCAAGTGCCTTCTCTCTGCCACCATGGCGATACTTGAGCCGCCAGTATTTACCAGACTGGTTGACCAGCAGGAACAGCCCCTTCTCATCGGAAAGTTTCTGAGGCTTACCACTGAACTTGGCTTGCCTGGCTGCCAGTATAGGATAACGGCATGGGGGTATCTGCCGTCTCTGGTTGGGGATACTTATCGCATGCTGGGGGAAAACAAGTGGACACTCGGCTGGCCTGTAACGGCGCGGGCTGGTGGCCTGAGGGGGGACTTTTTAGCCCCATCTGGACTGATACCCCCAGATGTATCCCCGGCAATGGGGTATGTCATGAGGCTATATGATACGACAAGAAATAACAAAAAACCCGCAGAGCCTTAAGCTATGCGGGTTTCAGGTCTGCCGTAATACGGCATAAAACTGTAATATGGTGCCCGGGGTCGGACTCGAACCGACACGGTTATTCACCGGCGGATTTTGAAACCATCGCAAGTCATGTTGAATCAATGGCTTGCCGTGTTTTCGCGGGTTTGCTTGGGGATTGGTGGGGCTTATTGGGTATCGCTGGTGAGCGCTGCCGCCATTTTGCCGCCATTTTTCAGCGCGGTGATCGGGTTGAGTTTGACGGCATCTTCGAGGTGGTCGGGGGCGAAGTGGGCGTAGCGCATGGTCATCTTGATATCGGTGTGGCCGAGGATCCGTTGCAACACCAGAATGTTGCCGCCCGCCATCATAAAGTGGCTGGCGAAGGTGTGGCGTAGTACGTGGGTGCTCTGTCCGGCAGGCAATTCAATCTCGGCCCGCCGTATTGCCTTCTCGAACTCGGTATAGCAGTCGCCGAACAGCCTGCCGGTGCGCTTGGGCAGCAATGCCAACAGCCAGCCGGCCACCGGCACGGTGCGGTTTTTCTTGCCCTTGGTGCGGGTGAAGGTCAACCGCCCGATGCCAACCTGTGAGCGGGTCAGCTTTTCAATCTCAGACCAGCGGGCACCGGTCGAAAGGCACAGCATCACGATCAGCCACAGGTCTTTCAGCCCCGCACAGGCCGCCAGCAACTGCTCGATTTCATCCTGATTCAGGAAAGCCAGTTCGGACTCTTGCACCTTGTACTGGCGTAGCACTTCCAGCGGGTTGCCATGAGCCCACTCACCCAGGCGGCCAAGTTCATTGAACACGGCTTGCAGGTAGAGCAGTTCGCGGTTGATAGTGGTAGGAGATACCTGTTTGCGCTGACCGGGCACATAAAGCTCACCCGCCAATCGCCGTTCGCGGTAGGCCGCAAACTGCTGGGCCGTGAACTCGGTCGCCAGCGGGTTGCCAAGCGCCTCCGCCAGCCAGATCAGCTTGTCGCGGCGCCGGTCGCCATCGGTCAGGGTTTGGCCGTGGCGGCCATACCAGAGCGCCACCAAATCACTCAGTCGCCTTTCATCCACATTCCCCGCCTCTGGCTGTTGCCAAGGCTGGGCCAGCATGTGTTTTTCCCATGCCAAGGCTTCGCCCTTGGTGGCGAAGCGCTTGCGTTTGCGGGGGCCGTCACGACCTTGGGGATAGACTTCGGCAAGCCAGAGCTTGGGCTTGCCGTCGTCGAGTTTGCGGACGGTCATGTCACCAATCCAACGCCGAGCCCTACCACCTGCCCAATCAGAACCTTGCCGGTCTCCCACAGACCGCTCTTGGCCACGGCTTGGATCCGCTCGCCCAAGGTTTCTTGCAGGCTGTCTGGCGTAGCGTTAAGCACCTCCAGCCCCTTGGCCGTCAGCACCGCATCGGCAATGCCGTCGTCTGCTTTTGGTTCACCATGGAGATATCCTGTCTCAACCAGCCAATGCATACACTCAAACGCAAACTGTTTGCGCTCAAAATGGGGATCGCTAGAGTCAAGTTCAGCTTCTTCGCGTGATGAAAGACCTTCGGCTATCTGGCCGTCATCGGTTAGCATGAACTGCCGGGCATCCAAGGCCTTGCGCACTGGAAAGCGGGCATAAAGCTCGGCCAATACCAGCACCACCGTGCGATCGAACCGTTCAATATTGGAGATCATATGAAGCCTTCATCAGGAGAGTCATTGTCGGAACATCAACGCCGCTATGAACTGACTGACATCATGCGCCGCCATATCGTGTCGCAGCTCAACGGATCCTTGGACGCCGTGCGTGCCCGTGCCTTTTGGCGCACTCACCTTCCTAACCTGAACGAGAAAGAAGGGGCCGAAGCATTGGCCGAAGCACTGGCTGGCGCACTGGAAGAGGTGCGTAGAAAGGTTGCCCCTACCATCGTGCGCTGATGCGGTTATTGAGTCTCGGCATACGACTCGGGCAGTTCGCCGGTCTCGACTAGCAGCAGGATTTGCTCGTGGCGCGCCAATGGTACTCAGAAATGGTTAGCCATTTTTTCTGACTGCTCTGGCCCAGTCATTTACGGAAATTACTTCGCCGGTGCTGAGCAGGGTTACGTCCTGAAGGATTGAATCAAGCCGGAACGTGCGCACGGCCTTGCGCTCATGGCACCAGCCTTTCACATAGGTGCCGGTGACCTGACTCACGCTGATCTCTCGCTGGGTAAAGTTGCTGTCCGCATCAATGTATGAGAAGGCAACCTCCAGTAGTTCCGAACGGGAATAAAAGCTCAAATTATTAGCAGTAGGCTTGATTCCCTTCTTAGAGAAAACGGTGGTAGCTGGTGCAGGCTTGATCACCTTTTTGGATAGGGCTGGCTCAGCAGGGGGTGTTTGCTTGGGGGCCGGGATATTGGTCTTCGTGGCGAGGATTTTGCTTGGAGGCGTCACGTTGTGCTCCCGCGTTGCAGGGATGAACCTGCGAGCCAAGCCGACCAACAAAGCAACAATGCCACTGATGATTAGGGAGAAGCCGATCATACCCTGCAATGCCACAGAGTCGGGCGCCACCTTATCGCAAATGATCAGCCACACATTGAGTGACAACCAAGAAAAAGACGCGATACGAGCTGAGCGGCTATACCCCTTGCCAAGGGTGTACCAAGCGAAAACAAAGGGAATAAAAACAATGCCAAAAGCTAGTTTTGCGCTGAGCTGACGTGTTACTGGCGCACCAGTCGCAGCGGGGCGCGTCTGTGCTGAGGCGCCAGGGCGACCGCAGTGTGGACAAGCGGGTGCAGCATCCGAGATCTGATTATGACAATCAGTGCATTCAACTAGGGGCATTTGTATCACCTAATGCATTGTTATTTTGCGGTCTTCATGCAGGCCTTGGCTGTCTGTGCTCATAGTCAAAAGGCGCACTCACGCCGTTATCGTTTGAAAAAAGTCCGGTGCTCGATGACGGTGGCGATGATGGTGATCGGCTGGCGGTCGGAGTGCAGGGTCGGAAAATCCTCATTGAGCGGCACCAGCTCAAACACATCTCGACCCGTTTCATCAATGCCGCGTGGCCGGTATTTCTTGAAGGTGGCCTCTTCGCTGCCGTTCTTGGCGATCACATAGTCACCCGGTTTGGGGGCAACATCGGGATCGGCCAGCAGCAGATCCCCTTCACTGAAACGGGGCTCCATCGACTTGCCGCGTAGCCAGAGGCCAAATCCGCAAGGGCCAATATCCACGCTCGCCGTCACATATTCGACATTGCCATCGAAGGCGGTGGCTTGTTCGCACATCTCGCGCCAGTGGCCCGCTTGCACATAGCTGAGGATCGGCACCTGTGACCCGCGCGGGATCTCGGCGGGTTCGACGTTGCGATAGCCGGGATTCCTGCTCTCGGATATGCCGCCATCTTCGCCAAATAGCAGCCATTCAGGTCGGACGCCTAGCGCTTTGGCAAGGTTAATTAGGTTGTCACCCTTGGGGGATGTGTCGCCCCTCTCCCATTGACTTACAGATACTCGGTTGACCCCAAGAAGCTTGGCTAGTGCCTCTTGGGTCATTCCGCTGACCGCCCGCTGTGACTTTATGCGTGTGTGAATGCTCATGTAAGCAATCTTACTCATTGCCTTGGTAGCTTTCACTTCCTTTTTTGGAAGTTTTCTCTTGCTATTGCGTTCAAGTGAGCTTACATTTACTTCCATTGATGCGATTTACTACCAAGAAGAGTAAGAGAATGAAAAAACAAGATGTCCTTGAGCATTTTGGCGGGGTGGTTGGCATAGCGAAGGCTTTGGGGTGTAAACCTCAAGCCATCTCCCAATGGGGCGAAACCATCCCCCAAGGCCGTGCCTACCAGATTGAGGTGCTGACCGGCGGTGCGCTGAAAGCCGACGCCGCCGCCCCGTCCGGCCAGTCGCGCCCATCGCTGCGCGTCGCGCCGGGCACTCCGCTGGACTCGATCCCAAGCATCCAGCGGGCCGCTGCCCGCACCGCAGAATAAGGGGCGCCACCATGCCACCTCGCCATATCAACCCTGCTGCTTCATCTGCCCCTGCTGCGGCTATCAGTGCGATCAATATCGTGATCTCCCCTGATACCCCACCGCTGATGCCCATCGCCAAGTTTGCCGATTGGGTGGGCGTGTCTGTTGATACAGCTCGCTCATGGGTCAAAGCCGGCAGCCTCGATGTGATGGAAAAAACCAGAGGCCGCGAGCTGGTGATGGTCAAGGTGCATGTGTTTATCGCCAAACAGATGGCTGGCTCCGTGTTGGCTCCCCAGTTCAAACGCGCGCTTTAACCATAGCGACCTTTGGAGGGAAATCAGAGTGTCAAACCAGACCTGCTTGTCACACAGCCACTTCGCAGCGGCCTGCGATGCCTTCACTGGGCGCTACAACATCAGCCAGCTGGCTAGAGAGATTGGTATGTCGAAAGGGGTGCTGCACAACAAGTTCGACCCGGCCAATGAAAAGCACAAGATCACCGCCCTCGATCTGATCGCCCTCTACCACGCCACCGGTGACGACATTTTGTTTGATGGCCTGCTGCTTGATTGCGGCCTCACGGCTTATCGCTTGCCTGCGTCAGATGCGGTGATCTCGCCCGAGGCCCGCGCCCAGCAGGCGCTCAACGCTGGCGCCAACATCCTCGGCGTGACGGCTCAGGCTACCCAGGTGCTCACCACTGGCCGCGTCACCAAACACCATCGCAATGCCGTGATGACCGGATTAATGGCGGGCATCGAGCACATGGTGCTGCTCGCCACCGAAATCGAACAGAAATTCAATTCCGTCCCCACCCTCGCCTGTGCCGCCGATATCGCGCGCGCCAGCCTGGGAGCATAGGAGAACACCATGAGACTGAAATGCCCCCACTGCAACGCCCGCGCCAACATCCGTACCAGCCGGGATATGGGGCCACTGAGCGGCTCGGCCCGCTATCAGTGCAGCAATGTCGAGTGCGGCCACACCTTCAAGGTGTTGTTCGAGATCACCGAGACCCTTTCACCCAGCGCCATGCCTAACCCGTCCGTGGTGCTGACCCAGTTTCAACGCAAGGCAAAGGAGACTGCCCAATGAGACTACGCGCCGAGCAGCCGGGGTTGATCCCCGTCGCGCTCCTGCTGATGACCCGCGCCACCGTCGTGAGCGATTGCGACGAGCCAGTGATGCGCAACACCACCCGCTTTGATGGCAGCTATCTGGAAGACCATCGAGGCCGCCGCGGCACCCTGCGCTTTGCGCCGCGCCACCCAGGCAAAACACCGCGCCCGCACTGGCTGACCCAGCTGTTGCAGGCATAACCGGAGGGCCACCCCATGAACACAGCAAAGGTCATTGCACTCGTTCAACAGCCAAGCGCCGCAGAGGCAGCACTGGCAGAGATGCGCGCCCGCTTCGGCCGCAATGGGGCGGCCAGCCGCTGGTCACGCCTGCCGACTCGGGCCCGCGCCGTCATCTGCTATGCCGCTGGGATCTCGCCGTCGGCTGCAGCGCAGGAGCTGGGCCAGTTCGAGTTTGACCAACAAGAAGCAATCCGGCTCGCACTGGGCGACCTGCTCGCCACCCTGCGGGAGTTTGATGGCTCGGTGCTGCACCGCCGCGAGTGGCACCGCACCGCCCGCCACATTGATGGGCCGACCCGCAGCGAGCTGGAGCAGGCCGAGCTTGAGAATAAGCGCCGGGCAGAGCTGAGCGCTCAGGCCGGCACATTGGAAAGCCGCTTGGCGGCATTGAGAAAGGTGGCCGGAAACGGCCAATAAAAAAACCCGCTATCGGTGTTGACGCACCAGCGGGGCTTTCAATCAATCAACGAGGTGAACCTCATGAACAATCTTACAGCAGAACAGGCGATCCGCAAAGTAGCGAACAGCCTCATTAATACCAACCGCCCCCAGCTGGGGGCCTGCCATAGCACCGCCGTCGAGGCGAGCCTTGAGGCGCTGGCAGAGCTGGCCGACGAGTTGAGCCTGCTCGACATCTACGCCGAGCTGACCAAGCGCCTCGACATTCTGCGCGGTGGCTGCCGTCCGCACATCATCGGCGTGGACATGGCCAGCGGCCCTGACAGCACCGTGATTTTCCATCCGCCCTTTGCCCACGCGCTGCAAGGGGGTGCCCAATGATCGCCATCACCGCCAAACACACCGCCCCATCACCGGCCGCTGCTGTCGCCTATCTGGTGCGCCACGGCTACATCAACGTGAAAAGCAGCTGGCTGCGTGGCCAGCGTCAAGCCGCCCGCATCGAGCTGCTGCCGTCTGGCCGCGCTCGGGTTCTGGAAGGAGTAGCAGCATGAGCGACCTGTTTGAACTGGAGCCGCCCGTTGATGAGCTGGGCAACTGCGAAGCAGGCCCCGCCCATCTGCAGGCCCCTGCACCGGTCAGCCAGCTGACCAAGCACTGGGAAGTGGCAAGAGAAGAGTTCAACACAGCCGAGGTGATGCCGTTCGACTTCTGCACCGACGAGCAGTTGCTGGCACTGGGTTCCATCCGCGCCGTGTACTGGCTAGCCGTCGGCAGTGCCGAGCTGGCACTGGCAAAAGAGATCGCCGAGTGGTGGGCCGAATGCGAACCACTCCACGGACTGGGGGAGACCATCAAATGACCACGCCAAGACAAGAAGAGTGCACCACTGAAATGGTATTTGGCGCAGACATCGCCGCCCTGAAACTGATCTTCCAGGTAAAAAGAGAAGCCCTTCGCCAGTTTCAGAACCAGCTGATCGCCCTGCGCAAGGAGCAAAAGCCGAGCACGAATGTTTATGCCGTCCGTTCCTTGTTGTTTGCCTGTCGCCAGGAGCGAGCTGGTGCCAATTTTGCGTTCGAGCAAATCGAAGACGACGAGCAGTTCATTGAGGAAATTCGCCGGGTCATGGAAAACGACCCATTCAGCATGCCGGAGGAGACCATCAAATGAGCCATCAACAGCTGATCGACGTGTGGGTAAACCGGCTGCTGGAAGACTGCGCCCTCCTGCGCGACCTGCAACGTGACTTGCTCGACCTGCGCAAAGATGGCCCCCACGGCCAGCGCCCTACGGCAAAAAACCACCTGACCCTGTGCCGTCTGGCCCGTGGTTACGTTCAGGCGGCATCCAACAAGGTCAAAACCCTGCATACAGGGGGTGCGGTATGAAGTTGTCCATCAAGATCACGCCTGAAATGCGCATCCGGCTGATGCATGTGCAAAGCCTTGATATCGAGGTACCGGATTCGATTGTGCAGGAACAATACGGCATCAACGCCAATACCCACCGCGCCATTGTGCTCGAGAGCATCGTTGCAACATTGGAGCAAGAAGGTAGTGGCGCTATCGAGGTTGATGGCCGCCGCTATGTCAGCACAGCACACCTTGCCGATCTCGCCGCATCGCTCCGCCAGCTGAATACATCAGGGGACGCACACTAATGACTCACCAAAAAACAGCCGGGCATGCCCCGGCTTTGGGCGTCGTGCGCCCTGCACACAGCCAAGCCTCATCGCAACAGGCCTACGACTTGGCAAATCTGGACCAGCAGAGCCTTGAGGAACTGGAATGGATGGCCGACGAGTGGGTAAACCGGCTGCAGGACGTCAGGGTGCGCCCTGCATTTCGCATCAACCGTACAAGCAAGGTAACGCTGGAGCCCTGCACCAAGTGCAAACAGACCGCTGTTTGCCTGCCGGTGGCTGGCCGTCACGGTCGCCGCGCTTATCCCTACTGTGTCGAAACCTGCTGGCCACTGGCCCGCGCCGCGAGTGAAACAGTGGTGAAGGTTGAACCAGCCAGCCGCCCGTTGATGCGTTGCAGCTGCTGCGGCGAGTTCGGCCATGTGAGGCCGGTGATCCTGTCTGGCGATCGCCTGACCAGCCTCGTTTTTTGCGAGCGCGCCTGTTGGTCTGACCGTCTGGCCACGCTGGAGCAAGTCCCCACCTGCGGCCAGTGCGGCCGCTATCTGCAACCGAACGAATACACAAACGGCAAGTGCGGGGTGTGCAAGTGAGAGAATCTCTCACCAACCTGTGCGGCATCCAGCTGCCGCCGAAATACTGCACCGGCTTTGATGCCATCCAGATGGGTAAGGCTGCCAATCAGCTGGCCCGCGTCGAGTGGCACGTTGCCAAGCCGCTGGCCAAGACCTACCTGCGCCGCTACCCCGCCAACCACAAGACGGCAAACATCTGGCTGCGCCGGATGGTGGATGCCTGCGCCGCCGCGCAATCCCGCTTCCCGATCCCGGTGCATCACCTGCGCAACGACATTCGCCGCGAGCTGGTCGCCGCCGAGTGGGCCCGCCGCTGCCAGCAATTGCTGACGACGGGCGCGAACGAGCGCACCGCCGCCGAGCTGCTGGCCGATCTGGGGTCGCAGGCGCAGGCGTGGCACTTCTGCCCGCCCCTGCCGAACGACCCGCGCACAGCCGCCAGAAAACTGCTTGGCCGCCCGCTGACCGACGAAGAGCGGGCAGATATGGAGCCAGCTGTGGAGAAGTTCGAAGGGGCCGCCGCCAGCTTGCTGGTGCGCCTGCTCGATGAATCGTGGTGGCTGCGCAAGATTAACCGAGCCTGGGCAGTCTATTGCGAGCTGATCGCCATCTTCACCGGTCAGGTGCGCAAGGGGGTTAGCCCCTACGCCAGCGCCCACGCGGTGCGCGAGTTCACCCAGCGCAAGGCCGCACAACAGGCGTGGATGGCGAGCATGAGCGCCGTCAATGAGGAGCTGGGGCAGGAGATCGATCTGGCCGACGCCATCATGGGGTCGGTAGCCAACCCAGAGATCCGCCGTCATGAGCTGTTTGTGCGGATGCGCGGCTTTGAAGATTTGGCGCAGGAACAGGGCAAGCTTGGCCTGTTCCTGACCCTGACCGCACCGTCTGGCTATCACGCATGGCGCCAGGGCAAGCAAGACAAGAGCAAGACCTATCAGAACGAAGACTTCAACGGCAGCACCCCGACCGAGACCAACCGCCTGTTGTGCAAACAGTGGGCTCGCTTTCGTGCCGCACTGGCCCGCGAGGGGATCATGGCCTTCGGCTTTCGGGTGGCGGAGCCACACCACGACGGAACGCCGCACTGGCATTGTCTGCTGTTTATCGATCCGGTTCATCAGAACGACTTCCTAACCCTGCTGGCTTACCACTTCACCGATTCAGCCAGGGCAGAGCTCAAGATGCCAAACGGCGATCTGCTCGACCAGCTGGCCAAGATGAAAATCCGCAACAAGCTGCCGCGCATCAAGTGGTTGCTGGATGTGAACGACAAGGCGGTGGTGAAGGCCATCAACCCGCGCGTGAACTGGAAGGAGATCGACCCGACCAAGGGCAGCGCCACCGGTTATATCGCCAAATACATCGCGAAGAATATCGACGGCCATAAGGTCGGGATGGACTACGAAGCCGAGGCGCCGATTGACCATACCACCATCGCGGTCGCCGCCTGGGCAAGCTGCTGGCGCATTCGCCAGTTTCAGCAGATCGGCGGGCCGTCTGTGTCGGTATGGCGCGAGCTGCGCCGCCTGGGCGACGAGGTGATCGAGTGGGATTGTGTGCTGGAGGCGGCCCGCTATGCCGCAGATAACAAACGCTGGGCCCGCTTTATCGAGGCGATGGGCGGCATCGAGACCCCGCGTAAAGACCACCTGATCAAGCTCTCCAAGCGTCTGGACGAAGCCGCCAACAAATACGGCGAGGATGTGCTGCGCCTGCTGGGGGTGATCTCCGACGTGGGCCAGACCACCGCCGTTACCCGCACCGAAGGCTGGCAGATAGTGCGCAAGGGTGCCGCTGTGTCGGGTTTGGGCGAGCAACGCGAGCATGCAGTTGGCGAGCGCAGCGAGTTGCACTCAAGCGGCGGCAGCCGCGCCCCTCGGAGTTCTGTCAATAACTGTACGGAAGGATCTAAATCAGGGGTTAAAGGATCCGCTCTGGCTAAAGAGCTGATTCGCATGGGTCTGGATGTGAGTAACGAAGACCTGCTGTTGCGGGGCTGCATCATCAACGCCGACGGCCAATATGTGCGACTGGTCGGCGATCGGCTGATTGTGACTCGCAACTGGCCAGGGGCAGGCGATGCGGTGGCCGACCAGCTGGCCGCAGAGGTCGAGGCCGAGCTGGCCCGCAACCGCGCCGCCAGCAGCAGCGAGCTGAAACAGCAGGCCCGCGAGCTGATGCACAACGGCGGCAGCGTGACCGACTGGCTGGCCAGCCTGCCGCTGCAACAGGCCGATGAGGCGATCGCCACCCTCACCCGCTTGGTGGATGACGAAGAGGATCGCGGGCGCTATCAGCCAACAGAACAGGAGCAGGCCCGCGTCGCGAGCTTGCAAGCCGACAACCAGCGCCACGGCGCAGAGATTGCCAAGGCGCGGGCGCGCCTGGGCGTTGAGTAAGGAGAATGAAGATGAAACACGTAATGCTGGATCTGGAAACCATGGGCAAAGGCCCCCGCGCGGCCATCGTCACCATCGGGGCGGTGTTCTTTGACCCGATGACAGGGGAACTGGGGGCAGAGTTCGAGGCGCATATCGACCTGCGCGACAGTGCCCAGTTCGGGGAGATCGACCCGGACACCGTGCTGTGGTGGTTGGGGCAGAGTGATGAGGCCCGCAAGGCCATTGCCTATAACGTGGACGGCGAAAAGCGGATGGCGCTGATTCAGGCGCTGCAAAAGTTTCAGGCGTGGTTGCTGGTCAACGGGCAAGAAGACAAGCACCCCTATGTGTGGGGTAACGGCGCGGGATTTGACTGCACCATCATGGCCAACGCCTATGCAGCCGTGAACAAAAAGCACTTTGTTGGCTTCTGGAACGGATTTAAGGATCGCGACGTGCGCACCGTGGTTGATCTGGGGCGTGACATTCTGGGCTTTGACCCGAAAAAAGAGATGCCATTCGAGGGGGTGAAACATTCCGCCTTGGCCGATGCCAAGCATCAGGCCCGCTACGTCAGCGCCATCTATCAGCGGATGCAGGCAGCGGTGAATAGGTGCACTGTGGTAGGGGGTGAGGCATGAGAGACCCCCGCAAATATCCGGTACCAGGTGATGTGATCACCCGCTTCGGTACCACCAGGGAAGTGACGGCCACCAAGCAGAACGACCGCGGAACAGTCACCCATGTGGTGTACTGCCATCCGGCGGTTGACCTACCAGAGACAGAGGCCACCATCGCCAGCTGGCGGGCGTGGGCCAAGCAAGATGCCATGGTGGTAAGTGCGGTGTGGCAATGAGCGCCCATATCGACCCGCTCGGCATCATATGGCTGATCGGCCATGTGCTGTTTTATCTGATCGTCATTCCGGACTTGTGGCGCCGTTGCGGATGGGGAAGACAGAAGGGGGCAAGGGATGAATGACGCCACCAAGCGCAAGCAGGCCCAGCGGGCCAGACGGGCGGCTCTCGGTATCAAGCGTGTCGAGGTGGCGCTCTCAGAACGGGAGCGCCAGCAGCTGGACCACCTGCGCATAGCCCGGTCTGGCAGCGGTGAACCCTACTCCGCCGACGAGTACATCAGCACCATGATCAGGCGGGACTGGGAACGCTGGCTGGAGCAGGAGGCAGAGCTGAAACAACAGACCTGCCCCAACTGCGACTGTGCTCTGCCGCAAGGATGCGGCGGCGCCTTCAAGGGCCAGGGCGAATGCTGGCACACCAAAGGCGACAAAACGATCGCGCTATAAGAGCGAAAACGCGAAATGTGTCCGGTCACGAAACAGCAAACGTGACCGGACACAACTGGTTAAATCTGTGTTTTGCGCTCCCAGAATACGGGGATCGCAAAAGTGAAAGGATCTGACGGGAAGTGAAGGATCGCAAAAAAGGATCTGGAAAGCTGCGCGCGGCCAGTGCTGGCGCGGGGAGCAGATAGCCGACACCCGTCGTTCACCTGCATGGAAATCGACACATAAAGCGGGCAGGCGGGGCGGGGTTCCGATTGCGCGCCAGCGGTGCTGGCGGGGGGCGGCAGGCTGCGCCAGCCGCTCAGGGTACGCATGAAAGGATCTGAGAGTGTGCAAGGTGCCATAGCGCCGCCGATGCCACAGCGGGCCGTGCAGGCGCTCTGGTGGCGTGGTCGCCAGGCAAAAGAAAACCCCGCCATCTGGCGGGGTTGCTTGCTATGGGGCGGGGGTCAGATAAGCCGGTCGCTATGGTCTGCCGTATCGGTACCGACCGCCAGCTTGTAGGGGTTGAACCGGATCACCTCTTCCCCTGCCCAGTCATTGATCTGCAGCAGGCTGGCCTTGAGGCTGTCCACCTCGTTCACATCGAACACCTGGGCGGCCTTGGTCACATCGCCGAAACCGCCGGTGTTGTTCGGCATCACCCCCATCAGTTGGGGCGGTACCCGATGGGTCGCCAGCTGGTCGTCGCGGCTCACGTTCTTGATGCTCAAGAAGTCGTCCTTAGCCGCCACCTCGGCCACCGGGATCAACTTCACCCCGTCTTTGCTGCCGTTCGGGGTGTAGAGCAACAGGTTGCGGAAGTTGCCGGGGCCCTTGCTCTGGCGCAGCGCCTCTTTCAGCTTCTTGATGTCGTCCTCGTTCTGCACCGCGTCGGTGATGTGCATGATGAACCCGGCATGGCTGCCGTTCTCGTAATACTTGCGGCGGAACAGCGTGGCCGACTCGTTCAGCAGCGTCGAGTTCAGGCCACCCACATAGTCGGGGATGCCGTAAATCTCCTGGTTGATGTCGCTCTCCATCACATGACCAACCGACCCGATCGGCATCTGCTGCTCCTTCCCGGGCTGCGCAATCCACCAATAAGCATCGAGATCCAGCCCGCGCCGCACATACTTGGCTCGCAGATGGTCATAGCGCAGCACCCCGCCCAGCCGGTTCTGCACCGCGTGGGGGTAGCAATTGCCGAAGATCAGATAGTCATTCACCAGCCCGGTGAACGCAGTCAGGCTCAGTTTGGGATGGGGCACAAAGCAAGAGCGCAAGATATTGCGCTTCACCTGAATGGCCGAGGCATGATGCACCCCGGCACGATAAACCCGCGCCAGCCCCTGCAAACTCAGCGGCGGCTCATACCAGCGGCCGTTGTGCATCGCCTCCAGGTAATCGAACACCTCCCGCTGACTCAGCACCGGCACCGGCTCGCCAAAGGAAAACGCCTCGATCGCATCAGCGGCGGGCGCTTGGGTCGCCGTCACCGGCGGGGTCTTGCGCGGATTGCGGCGCTTTGTCATGAAAAAATCTCCATCATGCTGGTATTGGTACCGTTGGCGCCTGCCAGCGGCTCATGTAACAGGGCGTGCATGGTTGCCCATGCGATATCGGCGTGGCTGGTCTCCTCGGAACGGCTCGCCTCAAAGGTCGGCATCTTGCCGCCGGCGGTCACCCCGCGGCGAATGCTCATAAAAGCCTGCGCAAGGTCAGTCATCCCGCTGTCAAACTCCAGCCGCCCCTTGTTCATCACATCCTGCGCCTTCATCACCATCTGAATTTTCACGCTCGGGTTGTACTGGATGGAGTGAACCGCCGGATAAAACTGCTTAACCAGCTGATAAACCCCCTCCCCGATCCCCGTCGTGTCGATGCCGATATAGGCCACGTTGTAGCGATCGCACATGGTGCGAATGGCCCGCGCCTGCGCGTCAAAGTCCATCCCCTGCCAGCGGTGGCGCTCCAAGACCCTGAACTTGCCACCGGGCACCGCCGGCGGAGCCAGCACGGCACAGCCTGCGCTGTCACCCTGCCCGCCCTTCGCCGGGTCATAACCGATCCACACCGGCCGGTTACCCATTGGCCGCATCGCGTGGGGCTTGTAGTCCTCCCACACCTCCCAGCTGTCAACCATGCAGCGCTGCAGCGTGGCGAGCGGGAACACGCTGGACGTGTCATCCATAAACTCGCACATCAGCAGATTGCGGTACTCCTCCTCGGAATACTCGCCGCGCAGCTGGTCCAGGTCGAACAGGTCACAACCACCACGCACCGCATCCTCAACCGTCACAATCTGCCGCCACTGACCATCAGCGCACAGCTTGCCGCTGGCCAGATTGGCGTGGCTAAGGTCAATCTCGACCCGATCGGCCTTCGCCTTGCCTCGGTTGAAGTTGGCACCAGACCAGAACGAATACGCGGGGTGTGACAGGCTGGAAGGGGTGGAAATGTAGGTCTGGCGCCACTTCTTGTGCATCGCCATACCGGATGCAACCTTGCGGAACTCCAGAAAGCCATGGATCCAGAAATACTCATCCATGTAGATGTTGCCGTGGTAACTCTGCGCCGTGCGGGCGTTGGTGCCGAGAAAATACAGGTGCGCACCGTTCGGGAAAACGAGAGGGTCGCCTTTCAGCTCGACCCCCTCCTCCTTGGCAAACTGGATGATGTACTGCTTGAACACATGGGCCTGCGCCTTGCTGGCAGACAAGAAAATCTGATTTCGGCCAGTCACCAGCGCGTCGATAAACGCCTCGAAGGCGAAAAAGTAGGTTGCCCCGATCTGGCGCGACTTGAGCAGGTCGCGGATCCGGTACTCAAGGCCAGCCTGATACCAAACCCGCTGATAATCGAACATCGTCGACTCGAACCGCTCGATCAGCCGCGCTTGCTGCTCGGGCTCCACCACATTCCGCTCGGGTGCCTTCTTCGGCCCCTTGTTGCGGTTCGCCACCTTCGGGTTGAGATCGGCCTCGTTGCCGCCGTTGCTGTACCTGCTGACCCGGGCGACCCGCTCCAGTTGGCGCCCCAACAAGTCAATCTCCTTGAAATCGCCACCGGTTTTCATCTCCTTGGCGATCAGCTGGCACAACCGCGCCTCAAGCGCGAAATCGACCCGGTCAATCGGTTTGATGTCATCCCAGCCGTCGCGCTTCTTCCAGGTCGAAACTGTCCCCTCCGGCGTCTGCAGCAATTCAGCAATGGCGCGGAGCGGGTAGCCCTGAAAGAACAGGTGCATGGCCTGCCGTCTGGGTTCGATATGGGGGAAAAGTAAGGGTGCTGTAGTCATGGCGACAGCCTACCGCCCGTCAATGCCGAAAGGATGGCCGCGCGGGTGTGTAGGCGCGCCACACACCCGCAACCGATTGAAGGATCTAGCGCACCAGACAGACCATGAGCCCGACCAGAAACCCAATTACCAAAGGGATCCCAGCTCATGCCTAAGTCCAAATTTTTCCGCGTCGCCGTCGAAGGGGGCACGACCGACGGGCGCACCATCACCCGCGAATGGATTGAACAGATGGCCGCGCGCTACAACCAGTCCACCTATGGCGCGCGGGTCAATATGGAACACATCCGGGGCTATGACCCCAACGGTCAGTTCAAGATGTACGGCGACATCACCGCAGCCAAGACCGAAGAGGTCGACATGGAAGGTGAAAAACGTCTGGCCCTGTTCGTGCAAATCGACCCGACCCCCGAACTGGTCGAACTGAACAAGAAGCGTCAGAAGGTTTACACCTCCGTCGAAATCCACCCGAACCTGAACGAAAAAGGCGCCTACCTCATGGGTCTGGCCGTCACCGACAGCCCGGCCAGCCTCGGCACCGAAATGCTCCAGTTCTGCAGCAAAGCGAAGGTCAACCCGCTGGGCGATCGCAAGCAGCACAAGGAATGCCTGTTCACCGAAGCGCTGGAAACCGTCATCGAATTCGAAGACGACAGCGACAAGGGCGACAAAGGCCCCAGCCTGTTCAGCCGCATCAAAGAGCTGCTGGCCCCGGGCGAAAAGGCCACCGCCGAGCAGTTCAGCGACGTGCACCAAGCCGTCGAAGCCGTGGCCAAAGAAGTCACCACCATCAGCGCCGACCTGCAAAAGCAGTTCAACAAGCAGGACGCCACCATCACCGAACTGACCAGCAAGCTGGAAGGCACAGAAAAAGAGCTGGCCGCCCTGAAAACCTCGCTGGAACGCCAGGAAGATTTCAGCCACAAGCGCGATCCCGCCACCGGTGGCGATGGCACCACCACCGTATCCACCGATTGCTAAGGAGCATCATCAATGCGTAACGAAACCCGCGTGAAGTTCAACGAATACACCGGTCAGCTGGCCAAGCTCAACGCCATTACCAGCGCCATGGTGCAATTCAACGTGCAGCCGAGCGTCCAGCAGACGCTGGAAACCAAAATGCAGGAGTCGGTCGAATTCCTGCAGATGATCAACGTCATCCCGGTCAACGACATGAAAGGCGAAAAGGTGGGCGTGGGTATCAGCAGCACCATCGCAGGTCGCACCGACACCACCACCAAAGACCGCCAGCCCAACGATCCGAGCGCCCTCTATGACCACAGTTATGAGTGCGCCCAGACCAACTACGACACCATGATCGGCTATGCCAAACTGGATGCATGGGCCAAGTTCCCAGACTTCCAGACCCGCATCCGCGACGCCATCATCACCCGTCAGGGGCTTGACCGCATCATGATCGGCTGGCACGGCACCAGTGCCGCCAAAGATACCGATCGCAATGCCAACCCGCTGCTGCAAGATGTCAACATCGGCTGGCTGGAACATATCCGCCAGGACGCACCGGCCCAGGTCATGAAAGAGGTCAAGCCGGGCAGCGGCAAGATCTACATCGACCCGACCAATGGCGACTACAAGAACATCGACGCCGTGGTGTTCGACGTCGTCAGCGAAATGATCAAGCCGTGGTATCAGGACGACACCGATCTGGTGGCCATCTGCGGCCGTAAACTGCTGTCTGACAAGTATTTCCCCATCATCAACGACGCGGGCGACAACCAGAACAAACTGGCCGCCCAAGTGCTGGTGAGCCAGAAGCAGATCGGCGGCCTCAAGGCCGTGCGCGTCCCCTTCTTCCCGGAAGATGCCCTGCTTGTCACCAAGCTTGAAAACCTCTCCATCTACTGGCAGGAAGGCGCCCGCCGCCGCCACATCGAAGAAGAGCCGAAGCGCAACCGCATCGTCAACTACGAAAGCTCCAACGATGCCTACGTGGTTGAGGATTACGACTGCGCGGCGCTGGTTGAAAACATCGTCATCGCACCGAAACCGGCCGCGTAAGGGGAATGACATGACATCACCCGCCCGCGCTCACCGCGAACGTATGCTAGCCGCCCTGCAAGGGGCGGCCTCTCCTGAACAGGACCGCACCGCCGCCAACGCCTACGAACTCCAGCTGATGCAGTTGGCAGAACACCGCCGCACCCTCAAGGGTATCCAGAGCATCGAGCGCAAGATTGACGCCAAGCGCACCATGCTGGCCACCTACAAACCGTGGATTGACGGCCTGCTGGCTGCCGATCGCGGCGGTCAGGATGACGTGCTGGTCACCGTCACCCTCTGGCACCTCGACACCGGCGATCTGGCTGGCGCCCTGCCGATGGCTGACTACGTGATCCGCCACAAGCTGAACACCCCGGATCAGTACGAACGCACCGCCCCCACCCTCATTGCCGAAGAGGTGGCCGACACCGCCATCAAACTGCAAGAGGCGGGCACCGGCCCGAGCTATGGCCTGCTCTCTGCCTACCTCGAACTGCTGAAAGAGTCGGACATGTTCGACCAAGTCCACGCCAAGCTGCACAAGGCCGTGGGCCGTGCCGCACTGGCCGAAGGGTTCAAAGAGCCGGCAGCCGAGCACTACCGCCGAGCCCTTGAGCTCCATGACAAAGTGGGGCTGAAAAAGGATCTGGAAGTGCTGGAGCGTGAGATCAAAAAAGAAAAAGCCGCAGAACCGCCAGTCGCCAGCGACGTAAGTGCGGCCTCTGTTACGGCCCCGGCTAACACCGAGGCCAGCCAAGAACAGCCCGCCATCGCCACGAGCGCAGGCGGCTAACCGAGCGTACCCCGCACCCTGGGCGGCTCGGGCCTGACGAATGCCAACGGCATACCAGACGGCCCGACCACCGCCCAACAAACAGGGCAGGGGCAAGGAGCCGCCATGACATCAGGATTTCTCCCAACCAATCCGACCAACAAAGACGAAGGCGAAGTATCCAGCGCCCCGTTCTGGCCGGTCATCAACCTCAACACCCTGCGCGCCATCATGCGCACCGACGGCACCATCACCACCGAACGGCTGCGTCATGCCGTGATTGACGCCGTCGCCGCCGTCAACAGCGATCTGAGCGGCTGGGCCATCAACCGCCAGGGCGAAGGCTACGAGAAGCTGGCCGATGTGCCATCCCAGACCGTCAACGCCGAATCCGTGCTGGTTCACTGGTATCGCCGCGCCGTCTACAGCATGGCCCGCGCCAACCTCTACGAGCGTTACCTCGACAGCTCGGCCACCGCCGAAGCCGTCAAAGACACCGACGCCCGCGACCAGACCGCAAACGACCTCTACCGCGACGCCCGTTTCGCCATCCGCGACATCCTCGGCGAAACCCACACCACGGTTGAGCTGATCTGATGCAACTGCGCGCCCAACAGGGGGAAACCCTCGACCTCATCATCAACCGGCACTACGGCTACACCGCGGGCATCACCGAACAGGTGCTGACCCTCAATCCGGGGCTGGCAGACAAGGGGCCCATCTTGCCGATGGGCACCCTCATCACCCTGCCGGATACCCCGACCCAGGCCGAAGCGCCCCTGATCCAGCTATGGGACTAACCATGAGCCGCCTCGACGACGAACTTGAACGACTGGCAGACATCAGCGAGCAGCAGCTCGCGGCCCGCATCCACGCAGCCCGCATCAGCGGCACCGGCCCTCACTACTGCATTGACTGCGCCGACCCGATCCCGCAAGAGCGCAGAGAGGCGATCCGGGGCTGTGAACGCTGCACCGACTGCCAGACCAGCCACGAATTTCAACGCGACAGCCAATTCGGCGGCAGACGATAACAACAACAGGAGAGCACGATGCCCGAACCCATCTCATCCAGTGCAGCAACCAGCGCCCTCACCGGTCTGGCCCTGCTGTCACTCTTCCCCGGCGTAGATCCCGGCGTGCTCCTTGGCGCCTTCGCCGGGGCGCTGGTCTTCATCGCCACCACGGCAGAACTCGGCAACCTGCGCAAGGCGGGCCTCTTCATCGCCGCCTTTGTCGCGGGTGCGCTGGCGGCCCCGCTGGTTGCCGCCATGCTGGCTGGCATCCTGCCGCAAAGCCTTGAAGTGCCGGAAGCGGTGGGCGCCCTGCTTGCCTCGGCGCTGGCCGTCCACCTGCTGCAGTGGATCTTGCGCAAAGCGCCGGATGAACTGCTCAACATCCGCAAAGGGGGCTGACATGCTGACCATCCTCTACGCCATGATCTGCGCCGCCATCGCCATCCGGCTGGCGACATTCAACCGCAACGGGGGCGACTATCGCCCCATCCCTGCCCTGCTGGCGTGGCTGCTCACCGTCGCGGCGGGCTCTGTCCCGCTGCGCGCCGTGTTGGGAGTCATGCCAGCACCGGATCCGGCCGCCGTCCTGCTGGCAGCAGTGGTGCTCACCGCCATGCTCGGCTCGCGCGGCTCGGTCATGCGCCTGCTGCCGCGCCGCCACCCGCGCCCCAACCATGCCGCTGACATCTACCGGAGGTTTCAACCATGACCATCAAAAAAGGCGCCATTGGCGCACAGGTGGCCGAACTGCAACAACTGCTCACCCGGGCAGGCTACAAGGTGGCCGCCGATGGCTGGTTCGGTGACGCCACCGAGCAAGCCGTGCTCGCCTTCCAGCGAGATCACCTCATTGTCGCCATCGGTCAGGCAGGGCCGCGCACCATGGCCGCCCTGCGCGGGGCCGCCATCGGCAACCAGCTAACCATCACAGATCTGCAGCAAGCCGCCGACCGCCTCGGTGTCGAACTGGCCAAGCTCGCCGCCTTCGCCCAGGTCGAGGCCGCTGGCGAAGGGTTCGACGAATGCCAGCGCCCGCGCCTGCTGTTCGAGCGTCATGTGTTCTTCAAGCAGATCGCCAAGCAACAAGGCGAAGCCGAGGCCAACCGCCTCGCGGGCCTCTATCCGGCCCTCTGCAACCCCAAGCGCGGCGGCTATCAGGGCGGCCCGGCTGAATGGGCCCGCTTGCAAACCGCCATGACCCTGCACCGCGCCGCCGCCATCGAGTCGGCCAGCTGGGGCATGTTTCAGGTGATGGGCTACCACTGGCAGGCACTGGGCTACGCCTCGGCAGACGACTGGCTGACTGCCATGCACGAAAGTGAGCGCGAGCACCTGCGCGCCGTGGTCGGCTTTATCGAGCTGGATCCAGTGCTGCACAAGGCGCTCAAGGCGGGCAAGTGGGCCGAGGTGGCCCGCCGTTACAACGGCCCAGCCTACAAAGACAACCGCTACGACACCAAGCTGGCCGAGGCTTACGCCCACTTTGCCAAGGTCTATCCGGTGCTAGAGGTCATTGATGGGGTTTAACCTGCTGCGCCAGCCCATCACCTGGCTGCTGCTGGCCTTGGTCGTCACCTTGGGCGGCTGGGGCTGGTCGGCCCGCTCTGCGGCCAAGGCCGAGGGGCAGGTTACCACCCTGCAAAGCGACCTCAAGGCCGCCGACGACAAGGCCAAAGAGGCAGCACGGCGGGAGAGCACCAAAGACAGCGCCATCCACACCCTCACCATCGAGCTGGCAGCGCAGGCCACCGCCGCCCAGCAGTTGCAGGGCCAGCTCGACCAGCTGGCCAACACCGCCGCCACCCGTGAACAAACCATCGCGAGGCTCAAACGTGAAAATGCTGAACTTAAGTCTTGGGCTGATCGCCCTCTGCCTGCTGCTGCTGTCGGCCTGCTCCAGCGCCCCGCCCTCACCGGCGCAGCAGATTATCAGGCTCACCTGTCCCGCTCCGGCCCCCTGCCAGCTGCCGCCAGCGGATCCGGTCAATAACGGCGATCTGCTCGACCTGCTGACCACCACCGAGGCCGCCTGGGCAACCTGCGCGGCCAAGGTCGATGACGTGATCCAGTGCAACCGGAGGCACCATGCTCAAACCAGCCGCAATCCGTGACGTGCTTGCCCGCTGCTCGCCGCAACTGGCACAAAACCCCGAGAGCCTGATCCTCACCGTAGGCGATGGCCGCATCGTTGCCACCGGCGCCAAGTCACTCTCGTTCGAGTGGCAATACCCGCTATCCATCGGCGTCATCGACTTTGCGGGCCACCCCGATCAGCTTGTCGTGCCGCTGCTGGCATGGCTGCGCCAACACCAGCCGGAGCTGTTCACCAACCCGGACAAGCGGGAGAACGCCATCAAGGTCGAATCCGAACTGCTGGCTGGTGACCTCTACGACCTGCTGATCACCATCCCCCTCACCGAGCGGGTCATCGTCACCCAGACAGAAGAGGGGATCGGCTGGCAGCACGTACCGGAACCGCCAGAAGACCCCCATGACGGCATCACCTGGGAACGCTTCACCAAAGAGGGGCAATAGCCATGGCCGCCGACGCCCTCCAGCAACTGGGCGACCAAGCCGCCGCCCTGCTCCAGCAACTCAGCGCCACCGAGCGCCGCAAGCTGGCTGCCGAACTGGCCCGCACCATGCGGGCCACCCAGGCAGAACGGATCCGCGCCAACAAACAGCCGGATGGCACCGCCATGACCCCGCGCAAGCCACAGCCAAGGCTGCGCGATCGCCGGGGTGGCACCCGCCGCAAGATGTTCGCCAAACTGGTCAAGCCTGCATGGTTCAAGGCCACCGCCACCGCCACCGAGGCCGCCGTTGAGTTCAAAGGCAGCGCCAACCGGCTCGCCACCGTCCATCACTTCGGCCTGCGCGACAAAATCAACGGCAAAGAGGTGCAATACCCAGAGCGCCAACTGATCGGCATCACCGACGCCGACATCGACCGCGTTGAAGACGCCCTGCTCAAACACCTCACCACCTAGCGCGGGTGTGTAGCGCCGCCACACACCCGCCGCTGCTGGTCAGCGCAAACGACGCCGCTACACACTCCCCCTCATGAACATCATCGAGCTACTCAGCAAAATCGACGACCTGATCCGCATCGGCACCGTGACCGAAGTGCGATCCGGTGAATGCCGCGTCGAAACCAAGGGCAACCACACCAACTGGCGGCCCTATCTGGTGCTGCGTGCTGGTCGCACCCGCCGCCGCATGCGCCCGAGCGTCGGCGAGCAGGTGATCCTGTTAAGCCTTGGCGGTGACCTTCGCAATGCCTTTGTCTTGGCGGGCATCTACCAGGACGAACACCCAGAGCCGCTGGCCGACGATGACAACGGCGATCTCGACCGCACCGAATACCCCGACGGCGCGGTCATCGAATACAACCCGAGCACCGGTGAACTCACCGCATCCGGCCTCAAAACCGCCACCATCACCGCCAGCGTGGCGGTCAAGCTGATCACCCCGCTGGTCGAGTGCACCAAGGCGCTCAAGGTCGGCACCACCATCAGCGCTGGCGGCAAGATTACCGCTCCAAATGCCACCATAGGCGGCATCGAGGTCACCACCCACAAACACAAAGACACCATGCCGGGCAGCGGCACCAGCGGGGGCCCCGTATGAACTGGCAGGGCATGAATGCCGCCAATGGCCGCGCCATCAGCGAGACCGCCCACATCCTGCAATCGGTGCGGGATATTCTCACCACCCCCATCGGCACCCGCGTCATGCGGCGCGACTACGGCAGCGAAATATTCAGCCTCATCGACCAGCCCCAGCACGGCGCAACACGCCTGCGCCTGATGGCCGCCACCGTTCACGCGCTCACCCTCTGGGAGCCGCGCATCCGCATCACCAAAGTCGAGATCGGCGCACCTGAACTGGGCGGCGGCTGCGCTGTCACCCTCACATGGCGCCGCGCCGACAACGGCCTGCTCGAATCCGGCACCGTCCAGCTACCGACCGGAGCAACCTCATGAACATCATCGACCTATCCAAACTGCCCGCGCCGGATGCTGTCGAACTGCTCGACTACGAGGCCATCCTTGCCGAGCGTAAAGCGGCGCTGATCGCCCTATACCCGCCAGAGCAGCAAGCCGCCGTTGCCGCCACGCTGGAGCTCGAATCGGAGCCGATGAACAAGCACCTGCAAGAGAACGCCTACCGCGAGCTGACCCTGCGCGCCCGCATCAATAACGCCGCAGTGGCCAACATGGTTGCATGGTCAGAGAAAGGTGATCTCGACGGACTGGTCGCAAACTGGGATGTCGAACGGCTGGTCGTGCAACAGGGGGACGACACCGCCACCCCGCCGATCCCCACCATCATGGAAAGAGACGAAGCCCTGCGCGAACGCTCTCTGATGGCGTGGGATGCCATGAGCACAGCAGGCCCGCGCGGCGCCTACGAATTTTGGGCCCGCTCGGCAGATGGCCGCATCATCGACGCCAAAGCAATCAGCCCCAGCCCTGCCGTCGCCGTGGTCACCATCATCAGCAGAGAGGGAGACGGCACCGCCAGCGATGAACTGATCGCCAAAGCCGATGCGGAATGCCGAGACGAAGACCGCATCCCGGTTGCCGACCGCCTCACCACCCAGAGCGCGGGGATCCTGCACTACACCATCACCGCCAAACTGCACATGGAACTCACAGGCGCAGAAAAAGAGATGGCATTGAAAGCCGCGCGCGATGCCTTGGCAGCATGGGTAAACCCGCGCAAACG
The DNA here is from genome assembly GCA_945957575.1 of uncultured Aeromonas sp. Taxonomy (GTDB): domain Bacteria; phylum Pseudomonadota; class Gammaproteobacteria; order Enterobacterales; family Aeromonadaceae; genus Aeromonas. The sequence goes on from CAMFLW010000010.1 coordinate 30,289, forward strand.
GATCGGCGTGCGCATCGCTGACTCCGCCATCAAGGCCGTGCTGCATGTGCCAGGCGTGACATGGGTCGAGCTGGTCGGCTGGGCAGACATCATCCCGACCGACACCCAGGCTGCCTACTGCACCAAGTACACCGTCGAGGCCGCAACATGACCGCTCAACAGAATCGCGATCTGCTGCCACCCAATGCAACACCAACCGAGCGCAGGCTGGCCACCGTCAACGCCAAAGCCTGCGATCTGCCGGTCGATGTGCTGCGCACCCTTTGGAACCCGCACACCTGCCCAGACTGGCGCCTGCCAAGTCTGGCCGCCGAGCGGTCAGTCGATCGCTGGGATGAAAACTGGCCAGAGGCAACCAAGCGCAAAGTCATCGCCAACGCGCCGTTCGTGCATCGCCACAAGGGCACCGTCGGCGCCATTCGCCGCGCCGTCGAACCGCTCGGCTACCTGATCCGGGTACTGCACTGGTATCAGCAAACCCCGAACGCAGAGCCGGGCACCTTCAAGCTCGATGTCGGCGTGCTCGACACCGGCATCACCGCCGAGATGTACGCCGAGCTGGAACGGCTCATTGACGACGCCAAACCGCTGACCCGCCACCTGACAGGGCTCGCCATCAGTCTGGAAACCAGAGGCAAAGCCTTTCTGGGCGCCGCCTGCTATCTGGGGGAGGAACTGACCGTTTACCCATACCAGCCGGGGCCTATCGTGGTCTCTGGCCATAGCTGGCACGGCGGCATCACCCACACCATCGACACCATCACCATCAACCCACTTACCAACAACACGAGGACAGCATGAGCAACTTTGGAGCCATCCTGACCACTGCCGGAGCGGCCAAACTCGCCAACGCCATCGCGCTGGGGGTGCCGCTCAAGCTCACCCAGATGGGGGTGGGCGATGGCAACGGCCAACCGGTCGCACCCGATCCGGCAATGACCGCCATACCGGGCGAAAAACGCCGCGCCGCCATCAACACCCTGTTCGCCGACCCGCTCGCAGCATCCCAACTGGTTGCAGAGCAGATCATCCCGGAAGACGTGGGCGGATGGTGGATCCGCTGCGTCGGCCTGTACGATGACAGCAACACCCTGATCGCCATCGCCAATGTGCCGGATACATACAAGCCGCTGCTCACCAGTGGCGCGGGCCGCACCCAAATCATCCGCATGGTGCTGATCGTCAGCGACACCAGCGCCGTCGAACTCAAGATTGATCCAGCCGTAGTGCTGTCCACCCGAAAATATGTCGATGACGTGATGAAGGAACATAAGGAAAGCCGCGATCACCCTGCAGGAAGCAAAACAGAGAAAGGAATGTTGCGTCTGGCAACAGAAGCTGAAGCTCTAGCCGGTTTACTGGATAGCGTAGCCATCGCGCCAAAGGAGATGCGAACAGCGATGGAAGCGCTGCTAGATGCAGTCGCCCCCATCGGGTTGGTGCTTCCATGGGTAGCTGAAACGCCACCGAATGACCGTTTTGTGCTGGTGAAGAACCAGAGCTTCGACCCCGTGGCTTTGCCAAAGTTGGCTAAGATATTCCCGAATGGACGGATACCATTCGACCCACGTGGTTTTGGTCTGCGGTGGTGGGATGGTGGTCGTGGCATTGATCCTGGTCGAACCCTGTTATCAGAACAACAGGATGCTATGAGGGAGCTCGCTGGTATGTTCTTGATATCCAATGGAAATTCAGTATCCAGTCCAGAATCTGTTAACGGTGTATTTAGGAAAGTCAGCCTTGGAACCAACTTTTTAACGCACGTGAACGGGACAACTCAAAGTAATAACTATGGGGTTCAATTTTTATCCTCCCTCGTTGTACCAACCGCCGAGGAATTCAGAGGAAAAACATCAGCACTTGCCGCCATCATGAGGGTCAAATGATGAATCATATCGAGCTAAATGCGCAGGGGTTTGCCGATGAGTCAGGCTATCTCAAATGCCACATCTGCCATCCTCAGACACGGGAGTACCTTGGTGAATCCGACGAGTTTATATCCCAGCACACTGGTCTCCCAGCATGGGCATATCTCGATGCCCCACCTCATGCGACTAAACCGGCTCATGTGATGGTGAGAACAGCCGATGATGCGGGATGGAGAGAAGTAGAAGACCACAGAGGAAAGACGGTTTATGACACGGTAACCAAAGCGGGAAGCGAAATAAAAGAGCTTGGTGCGGTGCCGGAAGGGAAAACACTGCTTCCCCCTACCTCCCAGTTTGATAAATGGACTGGTGCAGGATGGGAATATGATGCATCTGCCGAGCAGCAAGCAACGCTTGATGCGGCCCTTGCGAGTCAATCAACCAGAATCGCCAATGCCAACCAACAGATCGCCATCATCAAGCCCGCCGTCGACGGAGGCTACGCCAAGCCGGAACACACCCAGCTGCTGGCAGACTGGCAGCGCTGCCGATACGAGCTGACGCTGGTGCCGGAACAGCCTGGCTGGCCTGAGTCGCCGCAATGGCCCACCGAACCGGACAAGGTCATCTGACCAAACCAACCACCCCGCCCTGTGCGGGGTGTTTTCTTTATGCCCCGCCACCGTCTGCGGGTGTGTAGCGGCCCCACACACCAGCGCCAACTCGCCCAACCTGCGCCGCCCCTGCATCCTGACCGTGCTCATATTGATCACCTCCGTCCGGACACAGGAGAACCGCCACCATGGCACTCGACAGTTACCACCACGGCGTGCGCGTCGTCGAAGTCAACGAAGGCACCCGCACCATCCGCACCATTGCCACCGCCGTGATCGGCCTGCTTGGCCATGCGGAAGATGCCGACGCCACCACATTCCCGCTCAACACCCCGGTCATCATTACCGACGTGCAAAAAGCCGTTGGCAAAGCTGGCACCCAGGGCACTTTGGCCAAAGCGCTGCAAGCGATCGCCGACACCGTCAACACCATTACCATCGTCGTGCGCGTCCCCAAAGGCGCCACCGACGAAGAGACCACCTCCAACGTCATCGGCGCCGCCAAGCCGGATGGCAGCTATACCGGCCTCAAGGCCCTGCAACGGGCCAGCTCTGCCACCGGCATCACCCCGCGCATCATCGGCGCACCGGGGCTCGACACCCTGCCGGTTGCCACTGAACTGGCCGCCGTGGCGGTCAAGCTGCGCGCCTTCACCTACGTCTCAACCCACGGCTGCAACACACCGACCGAGGCGCTGGCCTACCGCCAGAACTTCGGCCAGCGTGAAGTCATGCTGGTGCATGGCGACTTCAAAAAGTGGGATACCACCGCCAACGCCGAGGCCACCATCTGGGCCACCGCCAAAGCCATGGCCATGCGCGCCAAGATTGACAAAGAGGTTGGCTGGCATAAAACCCTCTCCAACGTCGCCGTCACTGGCGTACAAGGGCTGACCAAGCAAGTGTTCTGGAGTCTGCAAGACCCCGATACCGACGCGGGCCTGCTCAACGAAAAAGACATCACCTGCCTGATCCAGTCCGAAGGGTTCAGATTCTGGGGATCTCGCACCTGCTCGGACGATCCCCTGTTCGCCTTCGAGAACTACACCCGCACCGCGCAAATCCTCGCCGACACCATCGCCGAGGCCCATATGTGGGCGGTAGACAAGCCGATGACTCCCACCCTGGTCAAAGACATCATCGAAGGCATCAAGGCCAAGGGCCGCGAGCTGGTCAGCCTAGGTTATCTCATCGGTTTCGACTGCTGGTACAACGAAGAGGTCAACGACAAAGACACCCTCAAGGCGGGCAAGCTTTACATCGACTACGACTACACCCCCGTGCCGCCGCTTGAAAACCTCATGTTCCAGCAGCGCATCACCGACCGCTATCTGGTCGACTTCGCCGCCCGCGTGGCCGCAGCATAAGGAGCATCAACCATGGCACTGCCTCGCAAACTCAAACACCTCAACATGTTCCTCGATGGCGACAACTGGATCGGCGTCGGCGAAGAGTACACCCCGGCCAAACTGACGCTGAAACTCGAAGCCTACCGTGGCGGCGGTATGCCGGGGGCGGCCCATATCAACATGGGCCTCGATGATGGCGCCCTCGATACCGAATTCACCTTTGGCGGCTACGAAGCGGCCCTGTTCAAAAAGCAGCATCAGGCCAAGATAGACGGCGTCATGCTCCGTTTTGCGGGCTCCTTCCAGCGTGACGACACCGCCCAGGTCTCTTCGGTCGAAATCGTTCAGCGTGGCCGCATCAAAGAGCTGGATGGCGGCACCCTCAAAACCGGCGACAACACCCAGCAAAAGGTCAGCATGGCCAACACCTACTACAAGGTGACCGTCGACGGTGAAGAACTGGTCGAGATCGACCTCATCAACATGATCTGGAAAGTAGGCGGCGTCGACATGATGGAAGAACACCGCAAGGCCATCGGCCTCTAATCCACCCAACCCCATTCGGGCGGCACGGCCGCCCGTTACTACATACCGAACAAGGACCACACCATGACTCAGAAAACCGTCACCCTCGACTACCCAATCCAGCGCGGCGAAACCACCATCACCGATGTGACTGTTCGCAAACCCATGGCGGGCCAGCTGCGCGGCCTCAACATGACCGACATCCTGCAGATGGATATCAACGCCCTATCAAAACTGCTGCCGCGCATCACCAGTCCGGCACTGACCGAAGTGGACATCAGCGGCATGGACCCGGCTGACCTGATGCAACTGGGGCAGGAGGTCGCCGCTTTTTTGGTACCCAAGAAAATGGCCTACCTCACTGCATAGACGACCTGATGGCCGACTTGGCCATCATCGCCCACTGGCCGCCGTCTGAAATGGCGGCCATGGAGCTCGACGAGCTAATGGGCTGGCACCAACGCCTTGTTGAGCGATACAACCAAATCAACGGGGCAGACGAATCATGAGCACCCTCAAGTTACAAATCCTGCTCGGGGCGGTGGACAAACTCACCGCCCCCCTCAAGGCCGTCACCGGCCAAAGCCGCATCACCGCCAAAGACCTTGCCGACGCCAAGACCAAAGTCCGCGATCTGGAACGCCAGAGCGCCAAGCTTGACGGCTATAAAAAATTGGGAGCCCAGATTGGCGTCACCAAAACCCAGCTCAAACAGGCCGAAGGCACCTTCAACGACCTGCAACGCAAGATTGCCGACACCCCCAAACCAACCCGCCTGATGATCAACGAGCTCAACAAGGCCGAACGAGCCTTCAACCAGCTCAAGACCAAACAGGGGGAAATGATCACCCGCCACGGCCAGCTGGGCGAAGAGATGCGCAAGACCGGCATCAAGACGGGCAACCTGAGCGAAGCACAGCGCCGCCTCAAAACCGATCTGGCCGCCGCCAATACCACCCTCGACGCCCAACGCACCAAGTTGGGCCAGTTGGCCGATCAGCAAAAGCGCATGAATCAGGTCAAAGCCAGCTACCGCAAGACCCAAGATCTGCGCGGTCAGATTGCAGGTCACGGAGCCGCAGCACTGGCAACCGGAACAGCTATGGGCATGACCACTCTCAAGCCAGTGATCGAATTCGCTAGGGCTGAAACATCTGTCGTTGACCTCAAGGTGTCGATGATGGGAAAAGGCGGCCAGGTGCGGCAGGAGTTCCAAGCCATCAGCGATCTGGCGACCAAGTTGGGCAACAAGTTGCCGGGCACCACCGCTGATTTTCAGAACATGATGAGCACCCTGATCCAGCAAGGCATGAGCGCCAAAGCCATCTTGGGCGGACTGGGGCAGGCAACCGCCTATCTCGGAGTACAGCTCAAGATGCCATATGACCAAGCCGCCTTGTTTGCCGCCAAGCTGCAAGACGCCACAGGCACCACCGAGAAAGACATGATGGGCCTGATGGACACCATTCAGCGCTCGTTCTATCTAGGGGTTGATAGCAACAACATGCTCGGGGCATTCAGCGCCTTAACGCCTGCTCTCAGCGTGTTACGAAAGGCAGGGCTTGATGCTGCCAATACCTTGGCGCCGCTGATTGTGATGGCCGATCAGGCAGCCCTGAGCGGCGAATCAGCCGGTAACGCCTACCGCAAGATTTTTCAGCTAAGTATGAACAGCAAGAAAATTCAGAAGGCAACCAAGGGAACAGGGCTGAATCTGAACTTTACCGATGGCAAGGGGGAGTTTGGCGGGTTGGAACAGATGTATTCCCAGTTGGCAAAGCTGAAAAATCTGAGCACGGAAAAGCGCCTGCAGGTGCTCAAGGATATCTATGGCGATGACAAGGAGACCCTGCAAGCACTCGACATCATGATCAAGAAGGGGATAGCGGGGTATCGGGAAACCCAGAAGAAAATGGCAGACCAAGCCGCGCTGCAAGAGCGGGTCAATGCCCAGCTGGGAACGCTGGGTAACCTGTGGGATGCCGCCACCGGCACCTTCACCAACGCAATGGTCAACTTTGGCGAGGCAATCGCGCCAGAGATAAAGGCCATTACTGAATGGATTGCCGACTTGTCGGAGCGCCTTGGTAACTGGGCCAAGAAAAACCCTGAGCTATCAAACACCTTGATGCGCATAGCGGCAATCTCCTCCATCGTCGCCATCGCCTTCGGCGGGCTCTCGCTGGCCGTCGCCGCCCTGCTCGGCCCGATGGCCATCATGAAACTGACATTCGGGGTGCTGGGGGTCACCTTCGGCGGGCTGCTTGGTGGCATCACCGCGATTCTGGCTCCATTGGCAATCTTTGCCGCAGTAGGGATTGCCATCATCAAGTTCTGGGAACCCATCAGCGCATTTTTCAGCGGCCTATGGCAGGGCATCATGACAGGGCTTGCCCCCGTCTTTGACGCCTTCAAGCCGTTCGCCCCGCTGCTTGATGGCATCAGTAGCGGCGTCAAAACCCTATCGGGCTGGTTTGGCGACCTGCTTGAGCCGATCAAGTTCTCGAAAGAGACGCTGGAAGGGTTCGGCAGTGCCGGCCAGATCGTCGGTCGCATCCTGGGCGAAGCCTTCAATCTGGCCCTCACCCCGCTCAAAGCCTTCTTGAAGGGCATCGAGTGGCTGCTCGAATCGCTCGGCATCCTCGAAACCAAGAAGATCCCGAAGTTTGATATTCCGACGGCCAGCACACCGGGTTACCTGAACGGCAATTACGGCACACCAGCTTACTCATCGGCTTACAGCTATGGCAGCGGCCCGCGCATTGTCGAGACACCAAAAATAAAACCGAAGGCCAGCAGCACGGTGAATAACCAACCGTTCTACCAGTTGACTGTCAATGCCGCGCCAGGGATGAACGAAGAAAGAATGGCCCAGATGATGGTTGAGAAAATCAAAGAGAACGAGCGAGCCAACAAACGAGCAGGACGCACCAGCTTCAAAGACGGGAGTTGACCATGATGATGACCTTGGGCTGGTTCGTGTTCCAGCGCTCCACCTTCGCCCCACAGTCACAACAGGATGACCGAGCATGGCGCCACCCGGGCAACCCTCGGGTCGGCGCCCGTCCGGCCTACCAGTTCACAGGGCCGGATGATGAAACCACCGTGCTATCCGGCACCCTCTACCCTGAACTGACGGGCGGGCCGGTTACCCTCGACCTGCTCCATGAAATGGCCGCCACCGGCAAAGCCTTCCCCCTGATCCAGGGGGATGGCGTGATGCGGGGCTATTTCGTCATCGAGCGCACCAGCGTCACCCGCTCCGAGCTCTTCTCGGACGGTGCCGCCCGCAAGCTGGATTTCACCATGAACCTCAAGCGGGTGGACGACGACGAAAACACCCTGGGCAACAAGCTGATGGGCCGCGCCATCGGTGGCATCGCCAGTCGGCTGGGCATCAGCAACATCGTCGGCACCATCGGCAACAAGATCGGGGGCCTGCTGTGAGCCTGACAGATAACGTGGTGACGGCTGTCACCAGCACCCTGACCAGCCAGCTGGGGCAATTCAGCATCACCGGGGCCGATCATCCGGCCCCGGCTTACCAGCTGCTGATCGACGGCACGGATGTATCCGCCACCATCCGGCCACGCCTGATAAGCCTCAACATCACCGACAATCGCGGGTTTGAAGCCGACACCATCGACATCGAACTCGACGACAGCGACGGAAAGCTGGCCATGCCGCGCCGTGGCGCCAGAATGCGCGTCATGATCGGCTGGCAGGGCCAACCGCTGGTTGATAAGGGGGAATACACCATCGATGAGGTAGAGCACACCGGCACACCGGACAGGCTCACCATCAGGGGCAAATCGGCCGATCTGCGCGGCAACCTCAACAAGCTGCGCCAGACCAGCTATCACCAGCAGACCGTCGGCAGCATTGTCGATGCCATCGCCCAGCGCCACAGCCTGATCCCCGCCTGCGCCGAACGCTTCAAGGGCATGCAGATTGACCACATCGACCAGCAGAACGAAAGCGATCCCGCCTTCCTCACCCGCTTGGCAGGTCAATGCGGCGCCCTGACCACCGTCAAATCAGGGCGGCTGCTCTTTATCGGCCAGGGCAAGGGGCTCACCGCCAGCGGCAAACCGCTTCCCTCCGTCACCATCACCCGCCAGGACGGCGATCAGCACCGCTTCGCCGTCGCTGACCGTGACGCTTACACCGGCGTATCAGCCAACTGGCACGATCCGAAGAAGGCCACCACCGAAGGCTCGACCCTCAAGCGCAAACGCAAGACCAAGCCAAAGCCGGAGCAGGCGCTGCCGAGTGACACCACCGTCGACAAAGAAGGCCGCGAACTGCTGATTGGCGACAGCGAGAACGTCAAGGTGCTGCGCCACATCTACGCCAACCAGACCAACGCCATGCGCGCCGCCCGCGCCGAATGGGAACGGCTGCAACGTGGCGTTGCCGAGTTCGAGATCACCCTCGCCAAAGGCCGCCCCGAACTCTACCCAGAACAACCCACCACCGTCAGGGGATTCAAGCCGCAGATCGACGAGGCCAGCTGGGTGCTGACCAAAGTCAGCCACAGCCTGACCAACAGCGGCTACACCAACACCATCAACCTCGAAGTCGCCATCGACGACCTGCCGGAAGTTGAGGAGTAACCAAGCCCAAAACAAAAAGGCGGCAGAGCCAACGCTATGCCGCCTTTTCCGATCATCAGATTTCCCTGCCGCCATTTTGCCGCCACTTGGGGCCATAAAAACGTAAGGCCATCCGATTGGATGGCCTTAAGTCATTGAATTCTAATGGTGCCCGGGGTCGGACTCGAACCGACACGGTTATTCACCGGCGGATTTTGAATCCGCTGCGTCTACCGATTTCGCCACCCGGGCAACTGCGAGGGATTATACGAATGGCGCGATGCCATGCAAGGTGTTTTTCGATTGAACACACCCGTTTGTTCATTTATTCAACGCCTTGCCGGCACCGGATCAGTTACATAGAATGCCGCCATCACCACAATGGAATAAAAACGATGGCCAAGCCTAAACAAGTCCAACAAAAATCCTCCTCTCCTGCCACTCAGCCATTCCCGTCAGCGGGTCTGCTGCGTCGCCTCGGCGCCCTGATCTATGATGCACTGGTCGTGACCTCGCTGCTGATCATCGCCGGCTTTATCGGCATGGGTGTCGCCAAGCTGCTGCTGGTCACCGGCATGGCCAGCGTACCGGCGGGTGAAGATACCGTCTGGTTGCTGACCCGCCACCACCTGAGCCTGATCTACACCCTGTGGCTCGCCTTCGTCATCTGCGGTTTCTACACCTGGTTCTGGACCCGTGCTGGCCAGACCGTCGGCATGCGCGCCTGGCGGCTGCGCATTCAGAACGAAGATGGCAGCCATATCCGTATTACCCAGGCGCTGATCCGTCTCGCCACCGCCGCCTTTGGTCTGGGCAACCTGATGTGCCTGTTCAACCGCCAGCGTCCGCGGGCGTTTCAGGATATCTGGGCCGAGTGCGAAGTGATCGTGCTGAGCAAAGAGGCAAATCTGGAATTGCTGAACAAGTAATACCGGATCAATGCAACAACGAAAGAGGGCACCAACAGGTGCCCTCTTTGCATTTCCTCATAACCTCGTGCGGATTACTGCTTGCGGCTGAGGATATAGAAGGAGATACCGCCAAACAGCAGGCTGGGCGCGATAGCCGCCAGAATCGGCGGTACCGCATAGACCAGACTGATGGGGCCAAACACCCGATCACTCACATAGACGGCGAAGCCGGTCATGATCCCCATTAGCATCCGTGCCCCCATGCTCACCGAGCGTAGCGGGCCAAAGATGAAGGAGGAGGCCAGCAGGATCATCGCCACCACCGAGAGCGGTGACAGCAGCTTGCGCCACATCTCCAGCTTGTAGCGACCGGCATCCTGCTTGTTGGCATCGAGATAGCCGATATAATCGAGCAGACCGGAGACCGAGAGGTTCTCGGGGTCGATACTCACCACCCCCAGCTGCTTGGGCGTCAACTCCGAGCTCCACTCCATCTTGTCGTGCTGTTCGCTGCGGATCTGCGCCGGGTCGTCGAAGCGGGTAACCTGGGTCTGCTTGAGCAGCCAGTGGTGGCGCTCGAACACCCCCTCCTGCGCCTGCACCACGTCGATCAGCTTGCGCTCGGGGGTGAAGCGATAGAGGGTGATGCCGGTGAGGGCGCCATCGTTGCGCACCCCGTTGATATTGACGAAGTTGTTGCCATCGCGAGCCCACACCCCGTAGGCGGAGACCGTCAGACGACCTTCGGAGAGCGCACCCGCCTTGATGTCATCTGCCATCCGCTTGGCGATGGGGGCCACATATTCCCCCATCAGCCCCACCATGATCATCAGCGGGATCGCCGTCTTGAGCGCCGCCATCACGATACTGATCTTGGAGCGACCCGCCGCCTGCATCACCACCAACTCGGAGCTGGTCGCCAGCTGACCCAGACCAATCAGGCCACCCAGCAGCGCCGCCAGCGGGAAGAACAGCACCGCCTCCTTGGGCATGGAGAGCAGCACATAGTAGAGGGCGTTGATCATGTCGTAATTGCCGTCACCGACCGACTTGAGCTGCTCCACATACTTGATGAGCCCCGCCAGACCAACGAGCGTGATTTCACACAGCAGGATCGACATGAAAATGACCCTACCGATATATCTATCGAGAATGCCAAACATCAGCAGAAGTTCCTATGTTGCAGCATCATGCTGATTTTCTGTTGAAATAACGCCCTTTCACCCCGTTCCACCAGCTGGTGCCCTGCAGATTGAGGGGCAGGCCGATAAACAGCAGGTAACCGAGCGGCACCAAGAACATCCCCGGCCAGTAGGGCAGCCGACCGCTGTCAATGGCCGAACGGGCGGCGCTGAGCAGCAGGAAGTAGGAGAGATAGAGCATGATGGCCGGCAACAGCTTGGCGTAGCGCCCCTGACGGGGATTGACCCGCGCCAGCGGTACCACCAGCAGGGTGAGCACCGGAATGGAGAGAGGCAGCGAGATACGCCACTGCAATTCCGCCATCATGGCGTTGTCCTGGGTACCGAACAGTTCCATGGTCGGCTTGGCCGCCGCCTTGCGGTTGGAACGCTCCATCTCCTGCTGGCGGATCACCAGACCATATTCGCGAAAATCGGAGATCTGGAACTGCTTGCCGGAGAAGTTCCCCTCGTAGCGGGAGCCATCCATCAGGGTCAGCCACTGCAGACCGTTCTCATCGACCGTCACAACCCCTTCGGTCGCCACCACCACCGAGGGAGGATTGTTCCCCTCCGCCCGCTGCAGCACGAAGATCTTTTGCAGTTTTGAGCCGTTGTCGTTCAAATCCTGGATATAGGCAACCAGACGCCCCTTATCGAGATCCATAAAGCGGCCCGCCTGCAGGAAGGAGATACCCGGGTCCGCCTTGAACTCGTCGATCACCTGATACTCGCGTTCCTTGGCTTGCGGGGCGATCCAGCCGGTGTTGAACGCCGCGACCACCGCCGTCAGCAAGGCCAGCAACATGGCGCTGCGCATCACGAAACGGTGGCTGAAGCCGACCGCATGCATCACCGTCATCTCGCTTTCGGCGTAGAGGCGACCATGGGCAAACAAAATGGCTAAAAAGAGGCTGATAGGCAGCATCAACAGCGCCATATTGGGCAAGTTGAGCAGCAGCAGGGTGGAGACCAGACGTGTCGGCACCTCGCCATCGGCGGCGTCACCGATGATCTTGATAAATTGTTGGCTGACAAAGATAAGCAGCAATACGAATAACACTGCCAGCTGGGTTTTCAGGGTTTCCCTGAACAAATATCGGAAAACGATCACAGTCATTCCCAAGTAAACTTGTGTTTTTAGTCGAATGCCTGAAAAATAGGGCCGTATATTGGATTTTTACCAGTTTGAACTGCGGAGCCTGTGGCTGTTCGCTCCGCCTCTGATACCCCAACAAGCACCGCATTATTCAATAAAAGGTGCCTTTTGTCTTTAGGATGTAGGAGATTCCATGGAGTTCAGTGTAAAGAGTGGCAGTCCAGAGAAGCAACGGAGCGCCTGCGTCGTAGTCGGCGTATTTGAGCCTCGTCGCCTCTCTCCGGTTGCCGAACAACTGGACAAGATCAGCGATGGCTATATCAGTTCGCTGCTGCGCCGTGGCGACCTGGAAGGGAAACCAGGCCAGATGCTGCTGCTGCATCAAGTACCGGGCGTGCTCAGTGAGCGCGTACTGCTGGTCGGATGCGGCAAGGAGCGGGAACTCGACGAACGCCAGTACAAGCAGATCATCAACAAGACCATCACCACCCTGAACGAAACCGGCTCCATGGAAGCGGTCTGCTTCCTGACCGAGCTGCACGTCAAGGGTCGGGATACCTATTGGAAGGTGCGTCAGGCGGTAGAAACCACCAAGGCGGGCCTCTACAGCTTCGATCAGTTCAAGACCAACAAGGCCGAGCCACGTCGCCCGCTGCGCAAGCTGGTATTCAACGTGCCGACGCGTCGGGAACTGACCATTGGTGAAAAAGCCATCGCTCACGGCCTGGCAGTAGCCAAGGGTGTGCGGGTCTGCCGCGACGTGGCGAACATGCCGCCCAACGTCTGCAACCCGGCCTATCTCGCCTCTCAGGCCCGTCGTCTGGCCGATGCCTACGACAACATCACCACCAAGGTGGTGGGCGAGCAGGAGATGGCCGAGCTTGGCATGAACTCCTATCTGGCGGTAGCGCGCGGCTCCGACAACGAAGCCATGATGGCCATCATCGAATACAAGGGCCATCCGGATGCCAAGCCCATCGTGCTGGTCGGCAAGGGGCTGACCTTTGACTCCGGCGGCATCTCCATCAAGCCGGCCGACGGCATGGACGAGATGAAGTACGACATGGGCGGCGCCGCCTCCGTGCTCGGTACCATGCATGCGCTGGCGCTGCTGCAGCTGCCGATCAACGTGGTTGGCGTGCTGGCAGGCTGCGAGAACATGCCGGGTGGCAACGCCTATCGCCCGGGTGACATCCTCACCTCCATGTCCGGCCAGACCATCGAAGTGCTCAACACCGATGCGGAAGGTCGTCTGGTACTGTGTGATGCGCTGACCTATGTGGACCGCTTCGATCCGGAAACCGTGATCGACGTGGCCACCCTGACCGGAGCCTGCGTCATCGCGCTGGGCCACCACACCTCGGGTCTGCTGGCCAACCACAACCCGCTGGCCCACGAGCTGCTCAACGCCTCCGAGCAGGCGGGTGATCGCGCCTGGCGTCTACCGCTGTTTGACGAATACCAAGAGCAGATCGACAGCCCGTTCGCCGACATGGCCAACATCGGCGGTCGTCCGGCCGGTACCATCACTGCGGCCGCCTTCCTGTCACGCTTCACCAAGAAGTACAACTGGGCCCACCTGGATATCGCCGGGACCGCCTGGAAGAGTGGCAAGGATAAAGGCTCCACCGGTCGTCCGGTGCCCCTGCTGACCCAGTTCCTGCTGAACCGGGCTGGCGTGGATATCGAAGAGAAAGAGTAACTTTTTCATCCCTTCTGATGCGTGCATCAAAAGGGATGGCGTTACCCTGAACCACAAGGAAGAGGCCCGCCTCTTCCTTGTTTCATTCTTGAATCAGTGAGTTGCGGACGGGAAACGCCCCGTCAGCCTCATGAGGCGGTCAACAGTCCGTCACCGCAAAACGGGATCAACCTGATGAGCCAAGTGACCTTTTACCTGATGAGCGAACAGGATGACGCGCAGGCCTCTGCGGTCGAGCGACTGGCCTGCACTCTTGCGGCCGAGTCGTGGGGCGCGGGCCATATCTACCTGTTTTGCGACGATGAGGCCCAGGCCCTGCGTCTGGACGAGCTGTTGTGGCAGCTGCCGCCGGAGCGCTTTGTGCCGCACCAGCTGCAGGGCGAAAGCGGCATGGCCCCGGTGGAGATCGGCTATCAGCCACCGAAACGGCGCTACGCCCGCCTCATCAATCTGGCCACTGCGACACCTTTGTTTGCAGGACACTTCGCTCAAGTGGTAGATTTTGTCCCCACTGACGAAACACAAAAGCAGCAAGCCCGCGAGCGCTACAAGCACTATCGCCAGGCAGGCCATACCCTCGAAATGAGGGATCAGCCCGTCCTTGCCGCACCGGATCCGGCGCAGCCCTGACTGCAACCAATTGATCCATAAAGAATAAACACCAGAATCCATCCATCCAGATTACGGCGAGACCATGGAAAAGACTTTTAATCACAACGCCATCGAACAGGCGCTCTATCAGCACTGGGAAGCCCAGGGTTACTTCAAGCCCCACGGCGACACCAGCAAAGACTCCTTCTGCATCATGATCCCGCCGCCGAACGTCACCGGCAGCCTGCACATGGGTCACGCCTTCCAGCAAACCCTGATGGATACCCTGATCCGCTACAACCGCATGCAGGGCAAGAACACCCTGTGGCAGGCAGGTACCGACCACGCCGGTATCGCCACCCAGATGGTGGTTGAGCGCAAGATCGCCGCAGAAGAGGGCAAGACTCGCCACGATTACGGCCGTGATGCCTTCATCGACAAGATTTGGCAGTGGAAGGAAGAGTCCGGTGGCACCATCACCCGCCAGATGCGCCGTCTGGGCGACTCCGTGGATTGGGAGCGCGAGCGCTTCACCATGGATGAGGGTCTCTCCGCCGCCGTGCAGGAAGTGTTTGTTCGTCTCTACGAAGATGGCCTGATGTACCGCGGCAAGCGTCTGGTGAACTGGGATCCGAAACTCAACACCGCCATCTCCGATCTGGAAGTGGAAAACCGCGAGATCAAGGGCCACATGTGGCACCTGCGCTATCCGCTGGCCAACGGCGCCAAGACCGCCGAAGGCAAGGATTACCTGATCGTCGCCACCACCCGTCCGGAGACCATGCTGGGCGATACCGCCGTGGCCGTGAACCCGGAAGACCCGCGTTACAAGGCGCTGATCGGCCAGCACATCCTGCTGCCGCTGGTGAACCGTCTGATCCCCATCGTCGCCGACGAACACGCCGACATGGAGAAGGGCACCGGTTGCGTGAAGATCACCCCGGCCCACGACTTCAACGATAACGAAGTGGGCAAGCGCCACAGCCTGCCGATGATCAACATCTTCACCCTGGACGCTCATGTGCGTGCCGAGGCCGAAGTGGTCGACACCAACGGCAACCCGAGCACTGCCTACGACGCCGCCCTGCCGACCGAGTTCGCCGGTCTGGAGCGCTTCGCCGCTCGTAAAGCGATTCTGGCCAAGCTGGAAGAGCTGGGTCTGCTGGACGAGATCAAGGATCACGTGCTGCAACAGCCTTACGGCGATCGCGGTGGCGTGCCCATCGAGCCGATGCTGACCGACCAGTGGTACGTGCGCGTTGCACCGATGGCCAAGACCGCCATCGAGGCGGTGGAAGATGGCCGCATCCAGTTCGTGCCGAAACAGTACGAAAACATGTACTTCTCCTGGATGCGCGACATTCAGGACTGGTGCGTCTCCCGTCAGCTGTGGTGGGGTCACCGCATCCCGGCATGGTATGACGATGCCGGCAACGTCTACGTTGGCCGTGACGAGGCGGAAGTGCGTGCCAAGCACAGCATCCCGTCCGTGACCACCCTGCGTCAGGACGAAGACGTGCTCGACACCTGGTTCAGCTCCGCCCTGTGGACCTTCTCCACCCTGGGCTGGCCGAACAACACCGAGGCACTCAAGACCTTCCACCCGACCGACGTGCTGATGAGCGGCTTCGACATCATCTTCTTCTGGATTGCCCGGATGATCATGATGACCATGCACTTCATCAAGGACGAAAACGGCCAGCCGCAAGTCCCGTTCAAGACCGTCTACATCACTGGCCTTATCCGTGACGAAGAAGGCCAGAAGATGTCCAAGTCCAAGGGCAACGTGCTGGATCCCCTCGACATGATCGACGGTATCTCGCTGGAAGATCTGCTGGAGAAGCGCACCGGCAACATGATGCAGCCGCAGATGGCCGAGAAGATCGGCAAGCGTACCGCCAAGCAGTTCCCGGAAGGGATCGAGGCCCACGGTACCGACGCCCTGCGCTTCACGCTGGCGGCACTGGCCTCTACCGGTCGTGACATCAACTGGGACATGAAGCGCCTGGATGGCTACAACAACTTCTGCAACAAGTTGTGGAACGCTTCCCGCTATGTGCTGATGAACACCGAAGATCAGGATTGCGGTTTCTCTTCGCAAGGCAATGGCGGCGAGATGCAGTTCAGTCTGGCGGATCGCTGGATCCAGTCCCAGCTGCAAGTGGCCATCCGTGACTTCCGTACCGCCCTCGATACCTACCGCTTCGACATCGCGGCGGGCGTGCTGTACGAATTTATCTGGAACCAGTTCTGTGACTGGTATCTGGAGCTGACCAAGCCGGTGCTGACCAAGGGCTCCGAGGCCGAGCAGCGCGCTGCCCGCCACACGCTCGTCAGCGTGCTGGAAACCCTGCTGCGTCTGGCGCACCCGATCATCCCGTTCATCACCGAGACCATCTGGAAATCGGTCGCCCCGCTGGCCGGCGTACACGCCGACACCATCATGATTCAGGCCTTCCCGGAGTTCGACACCGCCAAGGTGGACGAAGCCGCGATGGCGGATCAGGAGTGGGTGAAGGAGTTCATCGTCAGCATCCGCAACATCCGCGCCGAGATGAACGTGGCACCGAGCGTGCCCCTCAACGTGCTGCTCCAGTGCGATGCCAAGGATGCCCAGCGCGCCGCTGACAACGAGGCCTTCCTCAAGTCGCTGGCCCGTCTGGAGTCCATCCGCGTACTGGCGGACGGTGAAACCGCCCCGCTGTCAGTGAAGAAGCTGATCGGTGCCACCGAGCTGATGATCCCGATGGCCGGTCTCATCGACAAGGATGCCGAGCTGGCCCGTCTGGCTAAAGAGGTTGCCCGTCTGGTGGGCGAGTGCGGCCGCATCGAAAGCAAGCTTGGCAACGAAGCCTTCGTCGCCAAGGCGCCGGAAGCGGTCATCGCCAAAGAGCGCGAGAAGCTGGAAGATTACCGTCTCCAGCTGACCAAGCTGGAAGCCCAGCAGGCCGAAATCGCCGCGCTGTAAGCACCGCCCCAACCGATACAACAAAGCCCCCTAAGCCAAGGGGGCTTTTTCATATCTACCATATCCGTTTTACCTCCCTATCTGATTGTACTGTTGGCACAACGCTTGCTGTGGATGAGTCACTATCCACAACAGGCTGGGAAGGATGAACAATGAAACGGTGGATCCAACATTTCTATCAACTGAACCGCCTCAATTGGCTGATGGTCTGGTTGTTGCTCTGCTGCAGCATCATTCTGCTGTTTCCGGCCGGGCTGATGAAAGGGGCCGTCAGCCAGTGGGCTGCGGATCATGCGGCCTGGCTGGGGGTCGGTATGCTGATCGCCATCTCCTACTTCTGCAGCCAGGGCTTCCTAATCGCCTGGGAGTGGGCGTGCGACGAGTGGCAAGCGCGCCGTCAGCAGGACCAGCTGGCCCAGATGATCGGCTTCCTCGACTTCAACGAGAAAGCGGTGCTGCGCGAGTTCGTGCTGCAGCGTAAAAGCGTCATAAACTTGCCGATCACCGAGCCTGCCGTCAAAAACCTGATGGATGCCGGCGTGCTCACTTACGCCTACGGCAAGCCGACCCGGGAAAAGGATGACGAGAACCAGATCCGCGCCCTGATGATCGCCCTGCCCGCCCGACCACTGCTCACCTACAAGGTGCTGGGGCTGTCGCGTGGCAAGATGAGCGACGAACAGGTAGAGCAGATCATGAACGCACGCCCCAAGTTCGCCCAGAAGGGGTTCCAGCGCTAACCGCCGCCCAACCGCCAGATGCAAAAGAGCCGGACACTGTCCGGCTCTCAGACTATTGAAAAACCCCCTAATTTCAGAAAAACAGGGTTTTCTCATCAAACAAAATCAATGCGTTACGATGACGATTTTGGCTTTGTCAGCAATCTGAGAGCCGGACACTGTCCGGCTCTCTCGTTTCTGCACAACGTTCTGTACCACCCCTTCCGTCTTGTTGTGCCCTACCCTTTGAGACTGGAGCAGAAGCTGACGTCATCC
>CAMFLW010000011.1 GCA_945957575.1 uncultured Aeromonas sp.
ATCTCGAGCAGATGGTTGAGACCAGTGACGAGTGGATCGTGGAACGCACCGGGATTCGTGAGCGCCGCATTGCCGGTGCTGATGAGACCGTTGCCACTCTCTCTTACCAGGCCGCACTGCGGGCCCTGGATGCCGCGGGCCTGACCGCGGCCGATCTCGACATGATTGTGCTGGCCACCACCAGCGCAGAAAACGCATTCCCGGCAGCTGCTTGCGAACTGCAAGGGCTACTGGGGGTACAGGGGATCCCTGCCTTTGACGTGGCGGCAGCCTGCGCCGGTTTCACCTATGCACTCTCCATTGCCGATCAGTTCGTCAAATCCGGCGCCGCCCGCCATGTGCTGGTCGTCGGGGCCGATGTGCTCTCCCGCATGTGCGATCCGCAAGATCGCGGCACCATCATCCTGTTTGGTGATGGGGCAGGGGCTGTGATTGTCGGTGCCAGCGAGACGCCGGGCATTCTCTCTACCCATCTTCATGCTGATGGCCGTTATGGTGAGCTGCTCAAGCTGCCTCATCCCCGTCGTGGCATGCCGGGTGCCGAGCTCGAAGCCTACATGTATATGAAGGGCAACGATGTCTTCAAAGTCGCGGTCACCCGTCTGAGCGAGATCGTGACCGAAACCCTGGCTGCTGCAGGCATCGAGCCGAGCGAGCTGGACTGGCTGGTGCCGCATCAGGCCAACTTCCGCATCATCAGTGCCACCGCCAAGAAGCTCGGTATGAGCCTCGATAAGGTGGTGCTGACCCTCGACAAGCACGGTAATACCTCTGCCGCTTCTGTTCCGGTCGCCTTCGACGAAGGGGTGCGGGATGGCCGGATCAAACCGGGTCAGCTGGTACTGCTGGAAGCCTTTGGCGGCGGTTTTGCCTGGGGCTCTGCGCTGGTTCGCCTCTGATCTTCGGCGGGATGGTGTCTCCATCATCCCGTCACCGATTTCATTTTTGTCTTATCTAAAAGGAATCAATGATGACCCAATTTGCCATTGCCTTCCCGGGACAAGGTTCCCAGTCCGTTGGCATGCTGGCCGAGCTGGCCGAACAACATGCCGTGATCAAGGAGACCTTCGCCGAGGCGAGCCAGGTGCTGGGTTATGACCTGTTTGCCCTGGTGATGGATGGTCCGGTTGAAGATCTGAACAAAACTTGGCGCACCCAGCCTGCGCTGCTTACAGCCTCTGTCGCCCTGTGGCGCCTGTGGCAACAGCAGGGTGGGGCAAATCCTGCCATGATGGCGGGTCACAGCCTGGGTGAGTATTCCGCGCTGGTTTGCAGCGGCGCACTCGATTTTGCCGATGCGGTCAAACTGGTCGAGCTGCGTGGTCTGGCCATGCAGGAAGCGGTACCGGAAGGCACCGGCGCCATGGCGGCCATCATCGGCCTTGATAACGAATCCATCGCCGCCAACTGCGAAAAAGCGGCACAAGGGCAGGTGGTCTCTCCGGTCAACTTCAACTCCCCGGGCCAGGTAGTTATCGCCGGTCACAAAGAGGCCGTTGAGCGCGCCAACGTGCTGATGAAAGAGTCGGGCGCCAAGCGTGCGCTGCCGCTGCCGGTCTCCGTGCCGTCTCACTGCGCGCTGATGAAACCTGCCGCAGAAAAACTGGCAGCTGCGCTGGACGGGATCGAGATCAAGGTTCCAACCATCGCTGTCATCAATAATGTCGACGTATCCTGTGAACAGGATCCGGCAGCCATCAAGCAAGCGCTGGTACGTCAGCTGTTCAGCCCGGTTCGTTGGACCGAGACTGTCGAGCGGATGGCCAATGAGGGCGTTACCCTCGAGATCGAGATGGGACCGGGCAAAGTGTTGACCGGGCTCGCCAAGCGCATCGACAAGCGCGTGGAAGGTATTCACGCCAACGATGCCGCCTCTTTCGAGCAGGCGCTGGCCCAGATCAAGTAAACAGGAGCAAGTGATGAGCTTTACCGATAAGGTTGTGTTGGTGACCGGTGCCAGTCGTGGCATCGGCCGTGCGATTGCCGAAACATTCGTGGCCCGTGGCGCGAAAGTGGTCGGTACGGCGACCAGCGAGAGCGGTGCCGAGGCGATCAGCGCCTATCTGGGCGACAATGGCTGCGGCATGGCACTGAACGTGACCAGCCAGGAATCCATCGAAGCCGTCTTCGCCGCCATCAAGGCGCGCTTTGGCGACATCGACATCCTGATCAACAACGCGGGGATCACCCGTGACAACCTGTTGATGCGGATGAAAGATGACGAGTGGAACGAGATCATCGATACCAATCTGACCTCTCTCTACCGTCTGAGCAAACCGGTGTTGCGTGCCATGATGAAGAAACGTCACGGTCGCATCATCAGCATTGGCTCCGTGGTGGGAACCATGGGCAATGCCGGTCAGGTCAACTATGCTGCCGCCAAGGCGGGTCTGGTTGGTTTTACCAAATCGTTGGCGCGGGAAGTGGCATCCCGTGGTATCACAGTGAACGCGGTTGCCCCCGGTTTCATCGAAACTGACATGACCCGAGCCCTGAATGACGATCAACGTGCCGGCATCATGAGTCAGGTGCCTGCCGCCCGCTTGGGTGATCCAAAAGAAATTGCCGCAGCTGTGGTATTCTTGGCTTCTGATGAAGCAGCCTATATCACCGGCGAAACCCTGCATGTTAATGGCGGGATGTACATGGTGTAATCAATTTGTCGTGAGATCTGTTCAAATTTGCGATAGTACGCCGAAGTTTGGCACATTTCGTGGTTTGACCAGCGGCAAGCTACTTGCAAACTCACGTCAATTGAATAAACTACCCCAACCAGACGCAAATAGCGTATTTTTAAAGGAAAATTCAGGTCATGAGCAACATCGAAGAACGCGTAAAGAAAATCATCATCGAACAACTGGGTGTTAAAGAGGAAGACGTTAAGAACGCTGCCTCCTTCGTCGACGACCTGGGCGCTGACTCTTTGGATACCGTTGAACTGGTAATGGCGCTGGAAGAAGAATTCGATACCGAAATTCCTGATGAAGAAGCCGAGAAGATCACCACTGTTCAAGCGGCTATCGACTACATCACCGCTAATCAGGAATAAGTTCCTGTTCTGAAAGAAGCGGCCCAAGGGCCGCTTCTTTTGTATTTGTTCCTTTTCAAAACACCTCTCGGAGACTACCTCAGTGTCAAAACGCAGAGTCGTGGTGACCGGCTTGGGGATGCTTTCCCCGGTGGGTAACACTGCCGAATCCAGCTGGCAAGCACTGCTCAATGGGCAGAGCGGCATTTCCCTTATCGAACACTTTGATGCCAGCGAGTTTGCAACCCGCTTCGCAGGTCTGGTCAAGGATTTCGATCCCGAGCAGTACGGTATCAACCGTAAAGACGCTCGCAAGATGGATCTCTTCATTCAATACGGCATCGCGGCCGGTATGCAGGCGCTGGATGATTCCGGCCTGACCATCAATGAAGAGAATGCCGAACGTGTCGGCGTGGCGATTGGCTCCGGTATCGGCGGTCTGGGTCTGATTGAACAGAACCACGAAAGCTTGGTCAACGGCGGCCCGCGCAAGATCAGTCCCTTCTTCGTTCCGTCCACCATCATCAATATGGTGTCCGGTCATCTCTCCATCATGAAAGGTCTGCAAGGGCCGAACATTGCCGTGACTACCGCCTGTACCACGGGTACCCATGCCATCGGCATGGCGGGCCGGATGATTGCTTACGGTGATGCCGACGTGATGGTCGCCGGCGGTGCCGAGAAAGCCTCCACCGCGATGGGAATGGGTGGTTTCGCAGCAGCCAAGGCACTCTCCAACCGCAACGACGAGCCGCAAAAAGCGAGCCGTCCGTGGGATAAAGATCGCGATGGTTTCGTGCTGGGTGACGGTGCCGGTGTACTGGTGCTGGAAGAGTACGAACACGCCAAGGCCCGTGGTGCCAAGATCTACGCTGAGCTGGTCGGTTTTGGCATGAGCGGTGACGCGTACCACATGACTGCGCCTCCCGCAGATGGCAACGGTGGCGCTCGCGCCATGAAAAATGCCATCAAGGATGCCGGCATTGCCCCCGAGCAGATTGGTTACATCAACGCGCACGGTACCTCCACCCCGCTGGGTGATGTGGCTGAACTGCGTGGCATGAAGTCGGTGTTTGGTGAGCACGCCAAATCCCTGATGGTCAGCTCCACCAAGTCCATGACCGGTCACCTGTTGGGCGCCGCCGGTGCCATCGAGGCGATCATCACTGTGTTGGCCCTGCGTGATCAGATGGCGCCGCCCACCATCAACCTGGACAACCCGGATGAAGAGTGCGACCTGGATCTGGTACCCCATGTGGCCAAGCCAGGCAGCTTCGAGTACGCCCTTTCCAACTCGTTTGGTTTTGGCGGCACCAATGGCTCACTGATCTTCAAACGCGTATAATTTGCCGCAGGGCAAAGACACAGGCCCGATACTGCCGGTATCGGGCCTTTTTTATCGGAGGGATCCCTTTGCTTATCAATGGCATGAAGCTTGATACCATCTCGGCCCATGATCGGGGGCTGGCCTATGGTGACGGTCATTTTACCACCATGGCGGTCAGGGAGGGTCGCGTGTTGCAGTGGCCAGCCCATCTGGCACGGTTGCAGCTGGCCAACAACCGGCTGGGATTGGTTGAACCGGACTGGGATCTCCTGACCCGAGAGGTTGAAGAGATGGTGGCCGAGCAGCCACAATGCGTGGCCAAGGTGATCCTGACCCGCGGCGAGGGGGGGCGGGGCTATGACGGCAGCGGATGTCAGCACACAACCCGGATTGTCACTCTGGCGCCATTTCCGACTCACTATGGCCAGTGGCAACAGGAGGGGATCGAGATGGTGGTGTGCCGCCAGCGGATCGGTGATGCCCCCATGCTGGCCGGGCTTAAAACCTTGAATCGTCTGGAGCAGGTATTGCTGAAAAGCGAACTTGTCAGCCGAAATGCAGTCGAAGGGATAGTGCTTAACAGTCGTGGTTTTCTCATTGAAGGGGTCAGTGCCAATCTGTTTTGGCGTCGGGGCAAGACGGTGTTTACGCCCGATCTGGCCCGTTGCGGGGTTGACGGCATCATGCGCCGTCAGGTCATGGCGATGTTGAAACAGATGAGTATTGAGTTGCGTGTGGTAGAGGCTCCGCTGGAGTCACTATGGCAGGCTGAAGAGGTGTGGCTCACCAATACCCTGATGGGGGTCGTGCCGGTCAATGGCATCGAGGATATTCACTATCCCCCAGCGGTATTGAGTCGCCGTTTACAGGAGCGTTTGGTCATTGAAGTTTAATCGGCTTTACACCCTGCTCGCGGGGGCGGCACTGACGGTTGCCGCTGCCGGGGGCTATGTACATTACAAATGGCAACAGGTAGAGACGCTCACCAACAAGGGGCCGACCCGGCTCTTTACAGTGGAGAAGGGCGCCCATGCGGCGCGCCTGATCGCCGAACTGGGTGAGGGGGAAACCAGCCCCTGGGCGGTACGGCTCTGGCTGCGTAGCCATCCCGAACTGGTGGCCATCAAATCGGGCACCTATGAAATCAAGGAAGGGGCCCCTCTCAAGGAGACCCTTTCTCTGTTCGCATCGGGCAAGGAGTTTCACTTCAGCCTCACCTTCGTCGAAGGTTCCCGTTTCGAGGATTGGCAGAAGCAACTCTCCAGCGCCCCATATCTTGAGCGGTTGACCGTAGAGCAATCAGAAGCCGACCTGGCGCAGGAGCTCGGCATCGAGAATGGCAAGCTGGAGGGGTGGTTTCTGCCGGAAACCTACGCCTATACCACCCATGCCAGCGATCTCTCGATCCTGCGTCGCGCCCATCAGGATATGGAGACTTTCCTGCAGCAGAGCTGGGAGAAACGTCAGGCCAACCTGCCTTACAAGACCCCCTATGAGGCGTTGATCATGGCCTCCATCATCGAGAAAGAGACCGGCCAGCCGGACGAGCGGGCGCAGATCGCCTCGGTGTTTGTCAATCGACTGCGTCTGGGCATGAAGTTGCAAACCGATCCCACCGTCATTTACGGGGTGAAAGATCGCTACGATGGCAATATTCGCCGCAGCGATCTGACCGACAAGAATCCCTACAACACCTATGTGATC
This sequence comes from uncultured Aeromonas sp., assembly GCA_945957575.1. Lineage (GTDB taxonomy): Bacteria > Pseudomonadota > Gammaproteobacteria > Enterobacterales > Aeromonadaceae > Aeromonas. Next base: position 6,060 of record CAMFLW010000011.1, read on the forward strand.
GATGGTCTGCCGCCTACGCCTATTGCCATGCCGGGCAAGGCCTCCATCGAAGCTGCGCTTAACCCCAAGTCGACCGACTATCTCTACTTTGTCGCCAAGGGGGGCGGTGCCCACTATTTCTCCAAGACCCTCGATGAACACAATCGGGCGGTTCGCGAATACATATTGAAGAAACCCTAATGTCTAAATTTATTGTGATCGAAGGATTGGAAGGGGCAGGGAAGAGCTCGGCCGTTCGTTATGTGACCGACTATCTGCAGCGCCACGGCATCAACCGGATCGAGTGCACCCGCGAGCCGGGTGGTACGCCGCTGGCCGAGCGGATGCGGGCCATCGTCAAAGAGGTGCACGACGAGCGCCTCACCATCGAGGCGGAATTGCTGCTGATGTATGCCTCCCGGGTACAACTGGTGGAGACCCGCATCAAACCCGCACTGGCCGACGGTGTCTGGGTGGTGGGGGATCGCCACGATCTCTCTTCCCAGGCCTATCAGGGTGGCGGCCGTGGTATCGATGCCCAGCTTATCGGTGCCATCAAGCAGTCGGTGCTCGGCAACTTCAAGCCGGATCTCACCCTCTATCTCGATATCGATCCCGCCCTTGGCTTGCAGCGCGCGCGCCATCGCGGCGAGCTGGATCGCATCGAACTGGAGCAACTGAGCTTCTTCGAGCGTACCCGAACTCGTTATCTCGAACTGGCCGCCAAGGATGATTCCATTGTGGTGATCGATGCGGCGCAAACGCCGGAACAGGTCAAAGCTGCCATCGAGTATGCATTGGATCACTATCTGTCGAACGAGCCGCTATGTATCCCTGGCTGATCCCTGACTGGCATGCTCTGAGCCAGACGGCCCAGTCCGGTCGTCTCGGCCACGCCTGGTTGTTGCTCGGCGATCCCGGTCTTGGCAAAGAACAGCTGGCCGAGCGGTTGGCGCGTCTGCATCTTTGTCAGCAACCGGATCGCGGAGAGCCGTGCGGTCTGTGCCACTCCTGCCAGTTATTTGACAAGGGCAACCACCCGGATCTTGGCACCATCACTCGCGACAGCAAGACCATCGGAGTCGAGGCCATTCGCGAGATCTGCACCCGGCTGCAGGGCTCTGCCCAGCTCGGCCGTGGCAAGGTGGTGATCATTCCTGATGCGGAGCGGATGACCGAATCGGCGGCCAACGCCTTGCTGAAAACCCTGGAAGAGCCGGCCGGCGACAGCTTGCTGTTGCTGATCGCTTCCCAGGTTTCCCGGTTGCTTCCCACCATTCTCAGTCGCTGTCACAAACATGTCTGTCAGTTGCCTGCAGAAGGGGAGACAGTACGCTGGTTGGCCGAGCAGGGTCATCAGGCCACTCTGGCTCAGGTGCGGATCTGTCAGGGTGCCCCGCTGCGGGTACTCGACTATATCGAGCAGCAACAGGACGGTACTCGCCGCGAATTGCTGGAGCAGTTTGTCGCCCTGAGTCAAAGTCCGGTCAAGGCGACGGCACTGTGCAGCCAGCTGGGTCAGGAGATGCAGGTCAGGTTGCACTGGTTGCAGCTCTTCTTGTGCGATGCCCTGAAAACCCAGGCCGGATGTGGTCACCATCAACTGGCAATGCCGGATCTGGCTATTTTGAGTCAACGGTTGGCGGAGCAGCACTCCAGCGAAAAACTGCTGGAGGCAGAACAAGATCTGGTTGCCCTGAAAGCGGCCTGTCAGCCGGGACAGCTCTCCAATTCCACCATTCATCTGATGAACTGGCTTAGTCGCTGGTTATAGAACGTCATTAGCAATAAAGGTTTTGTATGTTACTCGTTGACTCCCACTGTCACCTCGATCGTCTCAGCTATGGCAGCAAACAGAGCAATATGGCTGATGTGCTGGCCAAAGCGGCCGCGCAGGAGGTGGGATACTTTCTCTGTGTCAGCGTGACGCAAGAACAATTTCCGACCATGATGACGGCCATCGCCCCTTATCCCCAGGTGTTTGCCTCCTGCGGGGTGCATCCGCTCAATCAGGAACCCGGTGTCGATGCCGAGTTGCTGCTCAAGCAAGCTGCCGACCCACGTGTGGTAGCCATCGGTGAGACTGGTCTCGATTACTTCTACTCACCCGAGAACAAGGAGGTTCAGCAAGCCTCCTTCCGTGAACATATCCGGGTCGCCCGTGCGCTGAACAAACCGCTGATCATTCACACTCGTGATGCCCAGCAGGATACTTTGCAGATCATGCGCGAAGAGGGGGCGGATCAGGTTGGCGGCGTGTTGCACTGTTTCACCGAGTCTCTCGAGATGGCAGAAGCGGCAATGGCGATGGGGTTCTATATCTCCATCTCGGGGATCGCTACGTTCAAGAATGCCTCGGCGTTGCAGGAGGTAGTGAAGGCATTGCCTCTCGATCGACTGTTGGTCGAAACGGATGCGCCCTATCTTGCCCCGGTTCCACATCGGGGGCGGGAGAATGAACCCGCCTTCGTGCGCGACGTTGCCCAGTTTATTGCTGACCTGCGCCAGATACCGCTGAGCGAACTGGCCGAAGCTACCAGTCGCAACTTCTTTGAGTTGTTCAAACTCGCCCGGAAATAAGAGCTGACGCCCCGTATTACGGGGCGTTTTACTTTCAGTAACCCGCATATAGTGGTAAAGCAAGACGCAACTAACCAAGCCGTTATCTCTCACTGTCGCAGCATTGAATTGCCATCAGCGTAATGACCCAACCTGTAAACTGTACATGAGGACTTCATTTGTTTAGGAATAACAAAGGAGCCTGATGGGGGTTAAACAGACACTCATAAGTATCGATAATATTCATTATCGATATTTGATGAACCTGAAGGATCCTGTAAGATCCTCCTAAACTTCATATGAATCATCATCTTCCGTGTCACATCCATCCATTTCAGGCTCAGCTCATCAGTCACTGCAAACGGTCTTTGATGCCCAGCTAAATAGCCGTGCTCGCCGCTTCCTGCGCAGTGCCAAAGCAGATTCGACCCTCAATGCCTATCAGGCGGATACCCGGATTTTTGTCTTCTGGTGCCAATTACACGGGCTGGATCCACTGCAAACCACCCATCACGACATCATGAATTTTCTCGCAGATCAGGCTGACGGCGTATTGGCTGACTGGGTATGGCTTGATAAAAAAGAGGGAAAAGGGGAGCTGCGCAACGGTGAACCTCGCAAACCGGCAACGCTGGTACGAAGGCTCGCCGGAATCCGTTACGCCTTCAAACAAAAAGGGATTCATCCCATGCCCACCGAGCATCCCGAAATCAAGGAGATGATGCGCGGTATTGTCAGGTTGGGGGATAACCGCAAACGCAAAACCGGCGCCCTGACTTTGCAGCCACTGACCCAAGTGCTGGATGGCATTGACACCAATGATCTGGCAGGACTTCGCGATCGCACCCTGTTGCTCCTGATGTTCAGTGGTGCCTTGCGCCGCTCGGAAGCTGCCAGGATTGAGGTGAGTGACCTCGATTTTGTGGGGCAGGGGATCCGTCTTCGCCTCAAACCGAGCAAGCATCAACTCCATGAGACCGAGATCGCCCTTATCCCCGGCAAACACTACTGCCCGGTTACAGCAGTTGGCAACTGGCTCAAGAAGAGCCAGATCAGTGAAGGGCCACTCTTTCGGCGGATGAATCGCTGGGGCCAACTCACTCCAGACCCTCTGGGGCCGCAGGGTATCAACCTAATGATCAAGCGGCGCACTGGTCAAGCTATCGATGACCTCTATGTCAGTGGCCACAGTTTGCGTCGTGGATTTATCACCTCGGCCGTCACAGCCGGCAAACCGATGAACAAGATCATCGAGGTTACCCGACACAAGGATATGCGCACCCTGCAAGAGTACTTTGACGATGCCCATAAATTCTCTGATCACGCACTGGATGGACTGCTTTAGCATAAATGCGTCACTGCATTTTTTATGTTAAATGATATCCCATTGATCTGGTGGTATATTTGGTTGGCTTCGTAGTTAGCTGGCTGGGTAGGGGACGCCCCCATCTTTCACCACTATGCGAAGAGAACGTGAGAGATAACCAGTAATAAAAACAAGTATTGCAAGGTCATATGAGCCAGGAAATCAACGAGCTTGAGGCAAAAGAGACCGCCTCGCAGAACAATGCCAAGCGCCAGCGTCAGCATGTAAAACGCAAACAAGAGAGTCATACCCGGTTGCAATGCTGGATCAGTAACCGCCATGCCGAACGGTTGGCGGCACTAGGCTTGCATCTTGAAGATAGCCAGGCATCACTCATCGAACAGGCGATCGATCTGCTCTATCACCATGAACTGGGGAGCGAACCTCACGCAGAGAAAGTGGAGATAGCGCTGTTGGAAGAGAGTGTCGAGTAACAATGAGCTTGGTTAAGCAGAGATAAAAAAAGCCAGGTACGAATTCCGTGTACCTGGCATAGGGGAATTGGCTCTTTGCAGAGCCGTGCGCTAACTGGTGTTCGGATTGCCTTAAGCTTAGACAAGGCTCAAGGCTTTTCAAGAACCCGATAAAATTTCAACCAGAGTGTGGGTTTTGCAGACTCGAACAGCGTCGAGTCATCCTTCCTCGTTCAGTCAAAAATCAGCCAAACAGATTGTTGTCGCGCACCAGCTCCCGGGGCAGAGCATTCTTGATCCGGCTCCCCACCCATTTCCCCATACCCAGGGTATGACCCTGATAACGAACGATCACCTCGCCAGCGCCAGCATCCTGCTCTGGCCAGACGTCCCGTCCCATCATGAATTCCCGCGAGTTGGCACTGTCCAGTTCGACCACGCCCTTGCTCGCTTTATCACCATAGGCGAGCGCCCACTCATGGGTGAGGCGATAGCCTTTCTTGAACGTCTCGGCCAACTTGATGCCGATGCGATCGAAGCGCAGCTTGCCCTGAACCTGTTCAAACAGATGAGGAAATAGCCAGATCTCGTCATTGCGGCCAAACAGTTGACCTTGTGGCACCACACCAAAATTGGCTTCAATTTCGCGCAGCATGGGCTCAGACTCTTTCGCTGCCAATGGCAGGAAAGGGAATTTGCCGAGCTTGCCCGGTTGGAACATGGTGTTGGGCACCGAGTGGTGCTTGCGCAATCTGGCAACGAAAAAGCCTTCACTGTCGAAGATCTGGGGCCAAACGTGCAGGTATCCTTCGGATGTGCAGGCCTGCTCTGCATGGGGGAACAGGTCGGCCAGCGAGTCAAAACTCAAGGCATCGCCAAACTTGTCCAGCAGTGACTGACAGACCTCCTGGTTCTCCTGCAAACTGAGCGTGCAGGTGGAGTAGACCAGTACGCCACCCGGTTTCAAAGCATGGAAGGCACTCTCCAGCAGCCCCTGCTGCACCGCCGCAATCTCGTCGATGCTCTCGATGCTCCAGTTGCGCAGCGCATCTTCATCCTTGCGCACGGTACCTTCACCGGAGCAGGGGGCATCGAGCAGGATGGCGTCGAAGGTCTCCGGCAGCCACTGACCAAACACCTTGGCATCAAAGTGGGTCATCCCCACATTGGTCACCCCGCAGCGCTGAATATTGGCGCTCAATACCTTGAGCCGACTGCTGGAAAACTCGTTGGCAACCAGCATCCCCTGATTGTTCATCAGGGCGGCGATCTGGGTAGTCTTGGAGCCGGGGGCGGCCGCTGCGTCCAGCAACATGCCGTCCGCTTTGATCTTGTCGCTGGCAAAGAGCGCCGTCACCGGCAGCATGGAGCTCGCTTCCTGAATGTAGAAGAGGCCGCTCAAATGCTCGGCCGTATTGCCGAGGGGCACGCTCTCATCTGTGCGGCTCAGCCAGAAGCCTGTCTCGCACCAAGGCACGGGCTCGAACTGCCAGCCTTGTGGCTGCATCTTTTCAACGAAGTCAGAGACGGCAATCTTGAGCGTGTTGACCCGGATACTGCGCCGCAACGGCCGCCGGCAACTTGCAACGAACTCATCCATGGAGAGATGAGCAGGCATGATGGCCGCTATATGGCGCAAAAAGTGATCGGGAAGATAGGTATTGTCGTGCACTGTGCCGTCTCGTTGACCGAAAAAGAGGGGCGACATCTTATCACAGGGCCAAGAATAATCTTAAAGTGCAACAGGTAAAAATGAACAAGCCCGGCCAAATGCCGGGCTTGGATAGCTACGTGAGGGGCGGGTTCAGGGTTTGATGCGGGGGCTCCACTCCTGCCACTCTTTCTCGGCCTTGCCGTAGAGGGGATAGCTGTGACCAGCCTTGACGGTCGGCCCCATCTCTTTTTCCGGCGTATTGAAGGCAATGCCGCCGGCAAGCAGGCTCTGCACCGTCTCCACTTCGATGGTACCGCCGGTCAGGCCAATGTCCGCCTTGACCCCGGAGGCATTCCAGAAGCGGGAGTTGGCGCGCACCAGATGGGCATATTCCTGATCTACATTAACGTCGATCACCACCTCGCTGCCATCGCGGGCCAGTGCTACCTTGGTCACGCTGCCGACCACCATCTTGCGAAACAGCAGCGGGCTGCCAACCGAGAGGCCATTCACCGACGCGCTTTTCAGGGTGAGGGCCAAACCGGCAGGGCCGCTCTGGCTCAGGGGGAAGCTGCTGCGGCCCGCCCCTTTGCCGGGCTCAGCCTCGACAAAGGCCCCCTTGATCAGGGTATCGAGATGGGCGACACCGCCCAGACCCAGCTTGGCTTGCACCAGGGTAAAGCGCGCGCCGGATTGCAGGAAACGCTCGGCGTACTGGCCATCCAGCTCGGCCTTGAAGATCACCTGACCCAGGGTTGGCTCCAGTTCAATCTGCTCAATCTTGCCGATATCCACCCCGCGATAGCGGATCGGGCTACCAACTCCCAATCCCGGGTTGTTCTCGGCCACCAGAGACAGCGTGCGGATCTTTGCCTTGGCTTGATCCTTGTTGTCAAACAGCTGATGGCTGCTGCGGCCATTGGCCAGATAGTCGAACTCGATGGCGCCGCGCAGCAGGGTACCAAGGCTGCCCACCTTGACCTGCACCCCATCGACCCGCACCTTGGTGTCGATGGCCGGTTTTTTCCAGAACTGGGGTTGCTGGGCGAGGAGGGGCGCATACATCCCATCAATCTCGAGCTCTATCTCCACTCCCTCTTTGGCGGCGCGCAGCTGTTTCACCTTGCCAGCCTCCAGCCCCAGATAGAGCACGGGAGAGCCAATACCGATGCCGTCCGCCTGATCCGCCTTGAGTAACCAGCGCTGGGGTTTGGCATCGCGGGTACCGAGCAACGCCAGCTCCTGATTGGGGTAGAGGCGGTTAATCCGCTCGCCACTGCTCGCCTGCACCAGCTTGATGCCGCCACCCAGCCAGGCACTGGCCGGGCTGGCCTCTACCTTGATACCGCTCAGATCCGCATCTATTTGCAGCGGCGCCGCGCGATAGAAACGGGCACGGGTTAACAGATGGGCGTAAGCGGGCTGGATCTGCAGGGCCACGCTGGCATTGCCGCGCCCATCGAGATCGAGCTGGCTGATGCGACCAACCTGCAGCCCCTTGTACCAGATGGGGGCATCCTGATTCAGACCAGCCAGATCGTCCGCTTGCAACGTCACCTTGATGCCATCTTGTGGCGCCCGATCGGTCAGCGCCATCCTGGCCACTTCCTTGCCCGCCACATAGTCAAGGCGAATGGCGGGGCCAGAGAGCAGCCGATCGGCATTCTTCACACCGGTCGGGGAGAGAGAAACGCTCTCCCACACCAGTTGGCTCTTGTCGGTGATGCGATATGCCTGCTCCGGATTGATCAGCGCCGTTACCACCCGGCCCTTGTCAGTAAGGTGGATGGGATCGACGCGACCAATTTCGATCCCCTCGTAGAGAATGGGCATTCCCTCCTTGATGGGCAGATCGCCCGCCATGATATCGATGCGCTTGCCGCGCGCCGCTTCTGCCAGCCCCTTGTAGAGGACAAAGGTTTGCCCTTTCTCAGACTCGGGAGACGCTTTGGGGGAGTCAAAGGCGATGCCGCCGCTCAGAATGGAAGTGAGGCTGCCAGCCTCAACGCTGACGCCAGCCAAACTGAAGGAGCCCTTGATGCCACTGATGTTCCAGAAGCGGGTATCAGCTTTGACCAGATGTTCGAAACGCGGCTCGATCACCAGATCCAAAATGACGTTCTGGTTGTCCTGACCCAGGCGGGTATTGATGACGCTGCCCACTTCGATGCCGCGAAAATAGAGCTTGGCACCGATACCGACCGAGCCCAGCGAATCGGCGGTGAGGTGCAACATCCGCCCCTGAGCCTGATAGCCGGGGGGAGGGCCCTCCAGCGCATCGAAGGTCTTCTCCAGCGGATTGCTTTCGCGCCCCGGTTGCAAGTTGATATAGTTGCCGGAGACCAAAGTATCGAGACCGGATATCTCGGTCAGCGATGCCTTTGGGCTCACCAGCCAGAAGTCGGATCCCTTGCGAATAAGCGGGCGGGCACGGCTGTCAATCTTGGCCAGCACAGCGATCCGGCGACCATCCTCCGCCAACTCCAACTCCTGCACAACACCAATGGCAACGCCTTGAAAACGGATCTGGGTCTTGCCCGGCAAAATGCCGTTGCCCTGAGCAAAGTTGATCTGGATAAGCTGGCCACGACTCAATACCTGCTGATAGAGAAAACCACCTGCCAACAGCAGGGCTATCAAAGGCAACAGCCAGACCGGCGATAACCAGCGGCGCTTTTCAATGACGGGTTCAGCCCCGATCATACCGACTCCTTATTTGGCTGGGTTAAACAGCACATCACACACAGAAATAGAGAACAGCTCAACGGGCCGCCTTGTCCCAAAGCAGCCGGGTATCGAGCATGCGGGCCGACATCATGGTCAGCACCACCACGCCGGCAAAGGCGGTTGCGCCGGGGCCGGCCCGGACGCTCAGTAGGACGCCGCGATCGACCAGCGCCACCATCAGCGAAATGACAAAGAGATCCAGCATCGACCAGCGGCCGATAAAGTCGATCACCCGATACATCAAAAGCTGGCGTTTGCGCCGCACCGGTTTGGCCCGTTGCAGCTGCCAGCAGATCCAGGCCAACCCGATTATCTTGCCCACCGGCACCAGTATGCTGGCGGTGAGCACTATGGTGGCAATCCCGCTCATCTTGCTGCGATAGAGCATCAGGATCCCGCTGAAGATGGTATCCGACTGCAATAGCCCCTTGTTGTAGAAGTGGGTAATGGGCAGCAGATTGGCGGGGAGCAGCATAAAGGTGGCCAGCGCCAGCAAGCCCCATGACCAGGCGAGAGAGCGGGGAATACGCACTTGCAGCTTGCTGCCACAGCGCGGGCAGACCTTGCCAGCCTGATAGCGCACCAGCAGGCCACAGGTGTGGCAGCCGCAGAGTCCCATTTCACGGGCGCTGGTCATCGCCTTCCTCCTTGAACGGGATCCGATCCCAATAGGGGGCCGGATCAAAGAGGATCAGCAAACTCATGTTGAGCAGCATCAGAATGCCGAGGCTGAGCAGCCCGCCACCCAACCTGACATCGGCGATATCGATCAGTTTGAACAGGGCAACCAACAGGCTGACGATATAGACCTCCAGCATGGCCCAGTGACGAAACACTTCGACGGCCTTCAAGGTTGGCGCAAGGAGATGCCAGCGTTTGGCAAGGCCCGATGCCAGCGCAAAGATCCCAGTCAACAGACCGATGGGGGCCAGCACGGCGCACCAAAGCACCAGGGATGCGACCCAGAACTCCCCCTCGCCAAACAGCACAAAAATCCCGTGCAACAAGTTGGCATCGGAGTTGACGCCAGCCAGCCGCAGATAGATGAGGGGCTCGAAAAAGGCGGAGGGGAGCAGCAGAAATCCGGTGATGGTCAGCGCCATCAATTGGGAGGGACGAAAAGCATAACGGCCATAGAGATGCTGGTGACAGCGAGGGCAGTGGGCATGACGACGCAGCGGCAGCGCCTTGCGCTGGATAAGCAAGTCGCACGCCGGACAGACGATCACGGAACCGGGCTCCATCATACAATTCAACCTGTTGAAGCAATTGGTGAAATTTACCCTAAAACCGGTTCCCTGTCTTGCCTGCCTCCTTAATGTTACGAAAGTATAATTGACGTTAACGTAAACGTGATATTAGATGGTCAAACCAGACAGATGAAAGGAGTCATGATGTCCAGTTTGCCCCCCTCGGCAGGGCTGCGTTTTCGCACCGCTCTTGCCAACGAAAAGCCACTACAGATCGTCGGCACCATCAATGCCTATATGGCGCTGATGGCCGAGCGCAGCGGTTTTCAAGCTCTCTATCTCTCCGGCGCCGGGGTGGCTAACGCCTCCTATGGCTTGCCGGATCTTGGCATGACCACCCTCAACGACGTGCTGATTGATGCCGAGCGGATCACTGCTGCCACCCGTGTGCCGCTGCTGGTCGATATCGATACCGGCTGGGGCGGGGCATTCAATATCGCCCGCACCATTCGCGCGTTCGAGCGGGCCGGTGTCGCCGCTGTCCATATGGAAGATCAGGTGGCCCAGAAGCGCTGCGGTCACCGCCCCAACAAGGCGGTGGTGTCGCTGGAGGAGATGTGCGATCGGATAAAAGCAGCAGTGGATGCCCGCGAGAATAGCGAGTTCGTCATCATGGCGCGCACCGATGCGCTGGCGGTGGAGGGGATGGAGTCGGCTCTTGAGCGCACCGCTGCCTATGTGGCCGCCGGGGCCGACATGATCTTCGCCGAGGCGGTGACCGAACTGGCTCAATACGACCAGTTCAAGCAAGCGGCCAAAGTGCCGATCCTTGCCAACATGACCGAGTTCGGCAAAACCGAGCTGTTTGACAAAGAGTTACTCGCCGCCCACGGCGTCGACATGGTGCTCTATCCCTTGAGTGCCAACCGGGCCGCCAATCAGGCCGCCCTCAACGTCTATCACCATATTCGCCAGGATGGCCATCAACGGGCCGTCGTAGAGACCATGCAGACCCGGGAGTCGCTCTACGACTTTCTCGGATATCACCACTACGAGCAGACACTGGATCGTCTGTTTTCAGCCAAGGAATAGGAGGCAGCTTATGGGGCAACAAAAACCGTTGGGCGGGGCCGGTCTGCGCGGCCAAAGCGCAGGGGAGACCAGTATCTGTACCGTGGGCAAGAGCGGCACCGGTCTCACCTATCGCGGTTACGACATCAAGGAGCTGGCCGATAGCGCCCAGTTCGAGGAGGTCGCCTATCTGCTGCTCAAGGGAGAATTGCCGAGTAACCAGCAACTGGCCGACTACAAACGCGAGCTGCGCCGCTTGCGCACGTTGCCGGCGGCGCTGCTGGAGGTGCTGGAACGCATTCCCGCCGATGCCCACCCCATGGATGTGCTGCGCACCGGCTGCTCCATGCTCGGCGATCTGGAGCCGGAAGAGGGTTTCGAGCATGAGCATGAAGTGGCGGATCGGCTGCTGGCTGCCTTCCCGGGGATCCTCATCTACTGGTACAAGTTCAGTCACGAGGGAGTTCGCATCGCCCTCGACAGCAACGAGGAGTGTATCGGTGGCCACTTTCTGGCGCTGCTGCATCAGAAAGCGCCGAGCGAGCTGGAGCGCCGGGTGATGCATGTCTCGCTCATCCTCTACGCCGAGCATGAGTTTAACGCTTCCACCTTTGCGGCGCGGGTCTGCGCCTCGACCCTTTCCGACATGTTCTCCTGCATCACCGCCGCCATCGGCACCCTGCGTGGCCCGCTCCACGGCGGCGCCAACGAGGCGGCCATGGCGATGATCGAAGATTGGCAAGACGAGACGCAGGCAAGGCGCGAACTGCTGGCCAAGCTGGCGGCCAAGGAGAAGATCATGGGCTTTGGCCACGCCATCTACCGCACTTCTGATCCGCGTAACGTCATCATCAAGGAGTGGTCAGCCAAGCTTGCCGAGGCGGTGGGGGATGATCGTCTCTATCGCGTCTCCTGCGAGGCGGAGAAGGTGATGTGGGAAGAAAAAGAGCTCTTTCCCAACGCCGACTTCTTCCACGCCAGTGCCTATCACTACATGGGGATCCCGACCAAGCTGTTCACCCCCATCTTCGTCTGCTCGCGGGTCACCGGCTGGTGCGCCCACGTAATGGAGCAGCGCGAGCACAACCGGATCATCCGTCCGAGCGCCGATTATGTCGGCCCGGCCCCCCGTCACTTTGTCTCTCTACAACAACGATAAGGAAGTCACGATGTCCGCCAACGTCGACGTCAACCACAGACCAGACCCCGATCAGGTGCTGGTCGATATTGCCGATTATGTCTGCAACCACCCCATTACCAGCAAGGCGGCCCTCGACACCGCCCGCTACTGCCTGATGGATACGCTCGGCTGTGGCCTGCTGGCCCTGCGCTTCCCCGAGTGCACCAAGCACCTTGGCCCCATCGTCCCCGGTACACTGGTACCCCACGGTGCCCGGGTACCCGGTACCCAGCTCTGCCTCGATCCGGTCAAGGCAGCCTGGGACATCGGTGCCATCATCCGCTGGCTCGATTACAACGACACCTGGCTGGCCGCCGAGTGGGGTCACCCCTCCGACAATCTGGGCGGTATTCTGGCCACTGCCGACTGGCTCTCCCGTACTCGCGTGGCCGAGGGCAAGGTGCCGCTCACCATGGCCGATGTGCTGGTAGCCATGGTCAAAGCCCACGAAATTCAGGGGGTGCTGGCGCTGGAGAACTCCTTCAATCGGGTCGGTCTCGATCACGTGGTACTGGTCAAGGTTGCCAGCACCGCCGTGGTGACTCATATGCTGGGCGGCACCCGCGATCAGGTGATCGATGCGGTCTCCCAGGCCTGGGTCGATGGCCAGAGCCTGCGGACCTACCGTCATGCCCCCAATGCAGGGTCGCGCAAGAGCTGGGCGGCGGGGGATGCCACCTCTCGCGCAGTGCGCCTCGCCCTTATCACCATGAGCGGCGAGATGGGCTATCCCGGTGTGCTGAGCGCCCCCAAGTGGGGTTTCTACGACGTGCTGTTCAAGGGCAACCAGTTCGCCCTCCATCAGGGGTACGGCAGCTATGTGATGGAGAACGTGCTGTTCAAGATCTCCTATCCCGCCGAGTTTCATGCCCAGACCGCGGTGGAGTGCGCCATGAAGCTGCATGGGCAGGTGAAGGGGCGGCTCGACGAGATAGACCGTATCGAGCTCACCACCCATGAGTCGGCCATTCGCATCATCAGCAAGGTCGGCGCCCTCAACAACCCGGCCGATCGGGATCACTGCCTGCAGTACATGGTGGCGGTGCCGCTCATCTTCGGTCGCCTCATCGCCGAGGATTACGAGGACGATGTCGCCGCCGATCCCCGCATCGACGCGCTACGCGACAAGATGGTGGTACAGGAGGACAAGCGCTACAGCCGTGAATATCTGGAGGCTGACAAGCGTTCCATTGCCAACGCCATCCAGATCTTCTTCAAGGACGGTACTCACACCGCCAAGGTGGAGGTGGAGTATCCGGTCGGTCATCGTCGCCGCCGGGAGGAGGGGATCCCGCTGCTGGTGGAGAAATTCCAGCACAATCTGGCCACCCGCTTCCCGGCCAAACGGGTCAGCGACATTCTGGCCCTCTGTCAGGACGGGCCGCGGCTTGCCGCCACCCCGGTACACGCCTTTATGGATCTGCTGGTGATCTGACCGATATCTACCGGCGAACAGCGATAAACGAAAAGCGGGCCCATCGGCCCGCTTTGTCGTCTGGCAACGGTTACCTGGCAACTTTTGCCCAATCAGACGTTGCTGCTTCTGTCTGTTACCAACGATCGGGCCTTGCGTTGTTGTTGTGTCACCACCACGGCAACGATCCGCTTCCCGCGCGCTGTTTCATTGACGCAACAATGACCAATTTCAACTCGATTTATTTGCAACAATCTGCGTCTATCGAACTTAAGCCAGCACGCTGCTATCACCGCTAAAAAGCGCCGTCATGATCGCCGTCTCGCGACTGGCGATGGTCTCGAGAAACTCGTTGGCACGCCCCATCTGGTGACACACCTGATACCCTCGCTCGACAAAGGAGAAGAGCTCGCCAAGCCCCGCCAGATGGGCGGGCCCTGACACCAGCTTGAGGGTCGCCCCCAGCAGCGGCTTTCTCGCCAGTCTGTCCAGCGTCATGCCAAGCTCGGTCACCAATGCAATTTGATGTTCACGGCGTGCCTGTTCACCTACGGCACGGTAGGCGATGGTGTAGTGGTCCGGCGTGATGGGATCAATGCCATCAATGCGCCGCAGCGCCACCACCATCAGGTAGTCCAGCTCTTCGGAGAGAGCATCAAGTTCGATCGCCTGCGCCAGCACCTTGAGGCCGGACTCCGGCAACAGCCGCTCGGCGGTCGGCATCACTCGCATCACATCCGCATCGCGCCGAGCGCAATCCCCCGGGCCATAGAGATCGGTCAGAAAAAACTCGGCGGCAGGGCCGTAGCGGTCACTCTCCAGCAGATCACGATGGGTTCGCCCCAACCGGTCGGCCTGCCACTGGCGTAGCCGATCCCGATCCTGCTGATCCGCCGGGTGAGCACGCATCTGCTCGCGCAAGGCTGCAACCCGCTTGAGCTGGCAGTAGAGCCGACCCAGGGTGCTATCGTCGTCATGGGCATGTTCTTGATGGGTCATCTACCGCTCTCTGGCCTTGGGCCCATTGATGGGGATTGAGTGATTCGAAGATACAAGTGAATGAAAAACAAGCAGCTTTTGCTTAAGGTTCTGTGCCAAGTGTAGCGCGCACAGGGGAGGGAATAAATGCCATGCCCCGCTGATGGCCTGCATCCCGCTCGACTCTGTTAAGTGAGTCCCATTTATGTGAACGGCCCTTTCACTTGTTGTGAACATGTGTTTAATATCAATAAATATCTTCTGACCCAGAGTAACAACCATGTTCTTCAACTCGCTCGCTGGCAACAGCGCACTCTCTATCATTCAGATCAGCCGGCAGCATCCGTTGGGACTGGCCGCGGCCCGCCTCGCGGCCGAAGCCATTGCTGCGGACATGAGCGAGAGCTATCAACTCGATTGCGAATGGGCAGATGAAGAGGAGACCGAGCTACACTTTCGCGGCTCAGGGGTACATGGCACTCTCACCCTGGACGAAGATACCCTGGAACTGGAAGTGCATCTTGGTTTGATGCTGTTGCCGGTACGCAGCGTACTGGAGCAAGAGATCCTCGATTATGTCGATAATCGCTTACCTTGCCCCAAACATGTTTGAAACATATCGTGGCACAGGAATTAAATAAATCAGCGGTGAAGGATGACTGTTGGAAATAAGTTGGCAAGCCATATCGTCTGCCGAATTAATTATCCGGCGAGGTCTCTACTCTATTTTTTAAGTGATCTTTCATCTTTGTTTCATATTTCGGGGCGGCACTCATTCATGTCATCTTGATTGCATCACGCCTTCATCAGGCTATGAGGGCAGGAGTAACTTGCCGCCTCGGTAAATTCATTTTGTAGGGAAACAACCATGCCACTGAGTGAATTTATCTCCTGCGTCGATACCGCCTGGTTACGCATGGACAGACCCAACAACCTGATGCAGATCATCGGCGTCCTGATGTTTGAAGGGGAGCTTGATGAAACGCGTTTGCGGGCCGGATTACGCCACACCATTTCGGTGCAACCTCGCTTCCACCAGCGGGCCGTGTTGGAAGGGGGCTCCTACTACTGGCGCCATGACCCCGATTTCGATCTCGATCAGCACCTCAAGCGAGTGATCCTGCCGGGTAACGCAGGCAAACTCGAGCTGGAGAAGCTGGTGGCCGATCTCGCCTCGACACCGCTCAACCACCAGCGCCCCCTGTGGGATATGCACCTGACCGACACTTCGCTGGGTGGTCAGGCGCTGGTGGTGCGCATTCACCACGCCATGGGCGACGGCTTCTCGCTGGTGCGGGCCATGCTGACCATGATGGATAACACCCCGGAAGGGGTGCCGCGACCACCGTCACCGGAGCCACTGGATGACAGCGATGACGAGGATGAAGAGGATTGCCACCAGGGAAGCCGTCTGGTGCGGGCTGGTCTCAAGCTGACCGGGAACCTCTGGTCCAAATATGTCGAAGTGGTTACCCATCCCACCAAGGTGGTGGATTACCTCAAGACCGGACGGGATGTGGCGAGCGAGCTGTGTAATATCGCTACCCTCAGTGATGATTCCCCCTGCCGCCTGCGAGGCAAGACCACCAGCACCAAGCGGGTGGCATGGTCGGAGCAAATTGATCTGCCGGATATCAAGGCAGTGGGCAAGGTACTGGGCTGCTCGGTCAACGATCTGCTGATCGCCGCCACCGCAGGGGCGTTTCGCCACTACCTGCAGGAGAAGGGGGATGATGCCAACAAGGTCAAGATCCGCGCCCTGGTGCCAGTCAATATGCGTGCACCGGACGATGAGGGGGCGCTGGGCAATCGCTTCGGGCTGGTGGCCCTGGACTTGCCACTGGATGTTGAACACCCGTTACAGCGGCTCTATACCGTACGTGACCGGATGCAGGCGCTGCGCACCTCGCTGCAACCCGTGGTAGTGCTCAACTTGTTACATGCCCTTGGCATGGCACCCAATGCGGTGCAGCAGCAGGCAGTCGAGCTGCTCACGGCCAAGGCCAGCGCGGTGATCACCAATGTGCCTGGCCCGCAGCAGACCCTCTATCTGGCTGGAGCAAAATTGCGTCAGCCGCTGTTCTGGGTGCCGCAATCGGGGGATATCGGCGTCGGCGTCTCCATCCTCTCTTACGATCACAAGGTGCAGCTTGGCCTTATCACCGACAAGAAGCTGGTTCCGGATCCGGATCGGGTGGTCGAGCGGTTTGCAGTGGAATTCGAGCAACTGCTGTTGCTGGTGCTGATGGAGCCGGAGCTGTTGTTTGACCCCAACGGGCTGGATGCGCTGCTCGGTTGAGCGTGCACTTAAGCGACCGGTGACGGCGTAGCCAACCGGTCAGCTCCCCTCATAAAAGAGGCCAACCCGCGGGTTGGCCTCTTGTTTTACTACCTCTTAGTGGCATTAGTGGCGGTTAATCCTCAAGCTCTTCGCGCGCCGCCTCCACATCGAGGCGTTCCATGGCATCCATGGGTTCGCACTCGGCCGCTTCGGCATAGAGGGCTTCGGCCGCTTTCAGGCGGCTCTTGCCGTGCAGCATCACCTGAGCGTTGGCGTACTCCATGCGGGCGATAGCGGAGTCGGGGATCAGCGCCAGCGCCTCCTTGAAGTGACGCTCGGACTCCTCCTTCTTGGCGCCATAGGTGAGGCCGCCGATCATGGCCCCCAGCTTGTCGACGATCTCCGCATGCCAGGCGCCAAAGGCAATATGGGCCTCGGCGTGATCTGGCGCCAGCTCCAGCGCCTTCTCAAGGCTTGCCTTGATCTTGTCGCCAATACCTTGCGAGAGAGCCTTGGAGATGGAGATGACCTGACTGTATCGACCGAGTGCCAGCGCGTGGAAGTACCAGGCGTTGGCGTTCTTGGGCTGACGCTTTTGCAGCTTCTCGGCATGGCTGGCCGCCCGCTCGAAGGCGGAGCGCTTGGCATACTTGTCTTCCAGCAGATAGCTGGCGTGGATCACCAGCGCCTTGTTTGCCACATTGAGGCCTGCCTCACCGGCCGCTTCGCCAAGGGCGACGGCCTGGGCAAAATCCCCGGCATGATAGGCCCGCCAGGCATCCTGTACCTGCTCATCCTCGGGCCAGGGTTCGGCATCCCCCTGATGGAGACGATCCCAGTTGTCCGCCAGCTTCTGGCCTGCATAGTCATAGGCCGCATCCGCGTAGGGGAAGGGGACAAATTCGAGTTGTGAAGTGGTCATGCTTGTTCTCCCTGTAGCATGTGAATCAAACCTGGTCGGTGTAGTGGTGGGCGAGGGCGCCCAGATGAGCGCGAGCATCGGCCCGCAAATAGGGTGCGACCAGCTGCATCACCTGAAAGACGCCGAGGGCGATATCGGCGTCCGCCTTGGGATGCAGTGCCCGCTGATAAGAGATCCAGAATGTGCCAACCAGCGCCACATTGGCCGCCAGCGTGCGCATCTGTTGCGCCGTGCCCTCCATCAGCCCGACCGTTTGCAGATGGTTGCAAATGGCGATGGCGGTCTGCTCCTTGCGGCGCAGCAGGGCGGAAAAGCGCTGTTCCACCTGATGATAACCACTCATCAGGGTCGCGATATCGTAGTAGAGGAAACGGTACTGCCAGATGGCTTCAAACATCAGGTGGAGAAAGAGCCAGATATCTTCTGGCTCATCGGACGGGGTGCTGACCGCCTCCAGCAGGCGATCCATCTGCTGTTCAAATTCGCAGAACAGGGCGTTGACGATCTCCTCCTTGTTGTGGAAGTGGTAGTAGAGATTGCCCTGGCTGATCTCCATCTCGGCCGCAATGGCCGAGGTGGTGACGCTGGGTTCCCCTTGTCGATTGAAGCAGGCGAGGGCAGTGGTCAGGATCCGCTCCCGGGTACGACGTTTGGGTTTGCGATCCATGCTACTCCTTTGGTGATGAACGGCGCACGCCGTGGCGATAGCGTTTGGCAAGCCAGTGCTGCAACTGCTCCAGCGACTTGTCGAGGGCGGCAACCGAGCCAATGCCGGGGGCCAGCAGGGTGCGATCTTCATCGGCCAGTGCGGCCAGATTGAGCTCGAGGCCATGTTTGGCCAGCACCGGCGCAAGCTCGTCACGACGCTGCCAGAGATCGCGGCGGGTATGCTGGTAAGCGTGCTCGCAGAGGCGACGACGATCCCGGTAACTGAACACATTGGTGAAGAACATCTCGCCATCGGCAGAAGAGGGCTCAAACAGCAGGGCATCGGCGTCGGGATATTGGTGTTTGTAGCGATCCATTCCCACATGCATGCGGGAGTGGATGATGGCGCGAAAGGTCTGGGCCAATACCACCGGCAGACCGCTATCCACCAGATTGGTCGGCGCGCCGGCGGCCATGTCCGCATCATAGGGCACCAGCGGATTGATGCAGAACACCAGATCAGCCCCCTCCTGCAGCGCTACCGAAGCGTGCAGAGTCTTGATCAGCGCGCCATCGACATAGTAACGCCCGTTAATCAATGAAGGGGGAAAGAGGCCGGGCAGGGCGGCCGACGCCTGTACCGCCGCCGAGATGGGCACGTCATCGAGCCCCGGACTGCCGAAGGCGACCGGATGGCCGGTATCGAGTTCGGTGGCGACCACAAACAACCGACTGCGCAGCTGGCGGAAATCGTTGCTACGGCCGGGGCGAGAAAAAAACTGGGTCAGGGTGCGATCTACCCCGCGGTTGTCGAACAGTCCGGTCGGAATGGCCTTGGAGAGCCCCTGCAGCGATTCAAACAGGCTGCGCTTCCAGGGCGCCGCCAGATAGTAGGTCAGGCTCTGCCACGCCAGCGGCGGGATCGAGGTCAGACGGTCGGCGTATTCACGAAAGGCGGGGCGCAGCAAGGTGGCCGGGTCAAACATCTCCCCCGAATCATCGCTGAGCAGGATCCGCACCAGCTTAGCCGGCGAGATGCCGTTGGCCAGCGCCGACGCCACCACGGCCCCCGAACTGACGCCGACATAGATATCGGCATGGTCAAGGCGCAAGCCACTGATACTGTCAGAGAGGGCAGCGCAGGCACCGATCTCGTAGATGCCGCCGAGCGGCCCGCCGCCAGCAAGGGCAATTGCGATGGTACTCATAGCGTCGCTTCCCTATCCATGACAGTCTCCATGACAAGACCGGCCCAGCGAAGGGCATGGGCCGGTATCAATCACCTGCCGTCACCACGAGGGATCAGGGCAGGACGCTCTCTGCTTTAGCCTTCACCTCTTTCACCGCATCTTCAGCGGCGGAGAGGAGATCGGCTGCCTGCTCAACTACGGCCTCTTTAGCCTTGGCTACCGGCGCCTTCTTTACAGGAGGCTTGCGTGCAGCGGGCTTTTTGGCGGCAGCCGGTTTGGCTTCAGCGGCCGGGGCCTCCTCTTCCTGAGCATCCAGCAACTGCTGCACCACGTCGGTCAGCTCGGCCATGCGCTTGGAGAGCTTGTCGATATCCTTGCGGGTAGGGATGCCAAGGCTGGCCACGGCGCGGGCGACGCGATCTTCAAACACCTGCTCCAGACGGCCCCAGGTATTGGCGGTCTTGTCGGTCACTGCGGCAATCTTCTCATCGGCGCTCTGACGGGTTTTAGCCTGCAATGCTTCCCCTTCCTGCACCAGGGCTTCAAAAATTTTGCCCCCCTCTTCCTGTGCTTTGGCATAGGCACCCAGACCCGCCAACCAGATCTGCTGGGTAGACTCCTTGATGGTGGAGGTGAGTTGGTTGTCGGTTACTGACCCTGCCAGCGCTTTCAATTTCTTAGCCATGATAGTCTCCTTGATAACGACAGTTAAACGTAATGGCGACAACGACAACTGCAATCCGGTTGTGGCATTACTGATTTTCAACTTCAGTCTAGGGACAAAAAATAGAGGGTTCTACCTAATTACGAAATAGTGAATGAGTGGAAATAAGGGATGGCTCACGAACCGGCAATCGAATTGCAGATTTCCATATGATGCGTGATATATCTAACGATAAGTAACAGCCAAATCATTAGCGGAACAATGACATGAACTATTTTATCACAGGTGGCAGTGGCTTTATCGGGCGCAGGTTGATCAAAAAATTGCTGGAACGTGCGCCCGAGAATCGGGTCTATTTTTTGATACGCACCGCTCATCAGGATAAATTGCCGGAGTTGTTTGCATTCTGGAATGTGGATGAGCAAAGAGCCGTTCCGATCATTGGCGACATGACGCTGCCACTGCTGGGGGTATCGGCCGCCGAGCAGGAACAACTCCGTGGCCAGATCGATCACATTTTCCATCTCGCTGCCATCTACGATCTCAACGCCAAGGCAGGGATCCAGCAGCAGGTCAACACCGAAGGGACCCGTCAGGCCGTGCAACTTGCCGAGCGGCTGGGGGCGGGGCAGTTCCACCACTGCAGTTCCATCGCTGCAGCGGGCCTGTTCGACGGTCTGTTTCGGGAAGACATGTTCGATGAGGCCGAACACCTCGACATGCCTTACTTCCAGACCAAGCACGAAGCGGAAGGGATTGTGCGCAATGAGTGCACAGTTCCGTGGCGAGTCTACCGCCCGGGCATTGTCGTCGGTGACTCCAACACCGGCGAGATGGACAAGATCGACGGCCCTTACTACTTCTTCAAGACCATCCAGAAGCTGCGTCGCCTGTTGCCACCCTGGATGCCGGCCATCGGAGTTGAGGGCGGGCGCATCAATATCGTGCCGGTCAACTTCGTGGTCGATGCCATGGCCCATATCGCCCATCAGGAGGGAGAAGAGAACCAAACCTTCCACCTGACCGATCCCAATCCGATGCGGGTTGGCGACATGCTCAGTACCTTCTCTCGCGCCGCCCATGCGCCGGAACCAGCCATTCGTATCAATGCCTCTTTGTTCAGTTTCATTCCCCGCCATCTGACGGCCATGTTGATGACCATGACGCCGGTGCGCCGCATTCGCGATGCCGCCATCGCCGATCTGGGGTTGCCCAAGGATATCTTCCGTCTCATCAACTACCCGACCCGTTTTGACAGTCGCGAAACCCAACGTCTGCTCAAAGGTACCGGCATCGAAGTGCCGCCGCTGCACAGCTACGCCTGGCGGCTGTGGGACTACTGGGAGCGTCACCTCGACCCGGAGCTCTTCATCGATCGCTCCCTGCGTGGTCGGGTCGAGGGCAAGGTGGTACTGGTGACCGGCGCCACCTCCGGCATTGGCCGCGCCACCGCTCGCAAACTGGCGGGAGCGGGGGCCATCGTGGTGACCATCGCCCGCGATGAGCAGAAAATTGCCGAAACCCAGGCCGAGTTTGCCGAACTGGGGCTCACCATGCAGGTCTATCAGGGCGATCTCGCCGACCTGGCGCAGGGTGAGGCGATCACTCGGCAGATTGTCGAGGAGCACGGCGGTGTGGATATCCTGATCAACAATGCCGGCCGCTCCATCCGCCGATCCATTGAAGACTCCTTCGAGCGATTCCACGATCTGGAGCGCACCATGCAACTCAACTATTTCGGGGCGCTCAAGGTGATCATGGGGGTACTGCCCACCATGATTGAGAAGAAGAAGGGGCACATTATCAACATCTCCTCCATCGGGGTGTTGACCAATGCGCCGCGCTTCTCCGCCTATGTTGCCTCCAAGTCGGCCCTCGATGCCTGGGTGCGGACTGCAGCATCCGAGTTTGCCGATAAAGGGGTGAGCTTCTCCATCATCAATATGCCGCTGGTGAAAACGCCGATGGTCGCGCCGACCAAGGTGTATGAACAGGTGCCGATGATGACACCGGAAGAGGCGGCGGATCTGGTGTGCGATACCATCATCAACAAGCATGTGCGCTTGGCGACTCGCCTCGGGGTATTTGGTCAGGTGGTGCATGCCCTGGCACCACGGGTTGCCCAGGTGATCATGAATACCAGCTTCCGCACCTTTGCCGATCCCAAGGATGGCGACAAGTCCAAGGCGACCGCCGATCAGGTCGCCGTCTCGACCCTGATCAAAGGGATCCACTTCTAACCGGGTGATGCGATATAGAGATCAACAGGGGCCTGAGCAATCAGGCCCCTGTTTTATTTGGTAGCACGATTAAGGAGGGTCAGACTCGGGACAGCAGATCAAGTAGCAGATCAGTGGTGCGGCGGGAGTAGAGCAGAGAGAGATGGCCGATGGCGGGCAACTCGATATCGTCCATGCCCGCCAATCGTTGCCGCTCCTGCGGCATCACCACATTGTCGTGACTGGTGCGCACCGAGATGCCGGGCACGCAAAGCGGCACCGAGGCAAAACGCTGCAACCAGCCGGAACCGGGTTCCATCTCGCGGGCGTTGGCACCGAGCCCAAGGGCGGCCAGCTGACTGCCCTGATGAGGCGTAGCCAGGGTGATCAGGCGCACGACCTTGTCACCACCATGGATAGCCAGATAGTCGCGGCAGACCAGCCCCCCCATGCTGTGACCGACCAGCACCAGCTTGTCAGCCCCGGTCTGCGCGAGCACATCGTCAATTCGCTTGGCCAGTAGCGGCACCATCTCATCGATATGACCAAATGATGGCATCAGGGTAATGGTGGCGACCACATGGCCTGCAGCCTCCAGTCGGGCGCGCTGGGTGTGCCAGATCCCGCGACTGCAACCGTAACCATGCACCAGCAATACCGGGCGCAGGCATGGACGCAGCCGATCGGGCGCCATCAATATAGGCTCGAACGGCAGCAGCCAGGTGAAGGTGTAGAGATAGGCCAGCATCTCCTGCGCCATCATCTTCACCCTGCGCCAGGGGCCGATGGCCGGGGAGGGGTAGAAGCGGGTAAACAGCCAGCTGCCGAGCACCACCAGACAACGCAATCCAAGCAGGGCAAACACGACAAACAGCAGGGTCAGCAACCAGGGGAGTCCCACGACCAAGTGGGCGATACTCCCGAGGAGCAGCACCTCTACCATCAGCAGGATAAACAGGTGTCGTACGATCGTCATAAGGCCATGATCCGACCAGTTAGGCGTGGAAGTCAAATGGCACTTTGAGACGGCTTGATCCAGCGCGGCTTTTGTCGCTAAACCCCGGCGAACTCTTTTCCGGTGAGGTTATTTGCAATACTGTATATCCATACATATACTCTATCCATCATCACCAAGAGGAGGCCATCATGGCTGTCGAGATCAAATATGTGGTTGTTCGTGGGGGAGTGGAAAAAATGACCTTTGCCAGCAAAAAAGAGGCCGATGCCTATGACAAGCTGCTGGATACGGCCGACGAGTTGATGACCCTGTTGGCCGGCGCCCCGATCGAGCTGGCGCCAGAGCAGCAAGAGAGTCTGGCCTTCTACCTGGCAGAACAGCGTGATGTGCTGCAAACCCTGCTGCGTGGGGGCAAGGTTCAGGCAGGCACGAAAGAGGAAGAGGCTCCAGCAGCCAAGCGCAAGGAGAAGCCACTCAAACAGGTGGCCTGATTGCCCAGGCCTGCTATTTCCTCGGGATAAACAGCTTGTCGCATTCACTTTACTTGCATTTAAAACCACGTTGACGGCTATTTAACCCGAGAATTTTTTAACAACGGTGCATATCCAATGCATAACTGAATAGCGTACACCACCGATCGATGTCAGCCAGATTTATGAGTAAATAATGAGCAGTCAGCAGAGCGAGGGTCGTCCAGATCGCTCCCTGTGACCTCAACCAGCAACAACAAGAGGCAGTACCAATCCCAACAGAAGCCCCATTCATCTATCACGCGCCCTTTTCTATCGTCTCGGCTCACAGGCTTATATCGATTCATCTCAGCATCAACAAGCAACTCCATGACTCAACAACCATTATTCTTGCCGCCCGCCATGCCACTGTTTGACAGCATTATCTATCTGGAAGCAGGCAACCCGCAGGTCAATCAGTACCTTGCCAACCTCAGCCTAAACGATGTGCCCGATGCCGGACTGGTTTACGAACTGGCGGTCGACTGGCTGCTGGAGCAGCGCAACAGCGAAAACAACTACAAAACCTATCGCAGCGAGCTGACCACCTTTTTGCACTGGTGCTTTCGCGAGGCTGCCATCAGCCCGAAAGATCTCACTCGCCGCATCATGATCCGCTATCTCGACTACTGTCAGTCGCCCCCTGAGGAGTTGATCGCCTATCGCAACGTGGCACAGTTTGTCCTCGACAAGGAGTGGGGGGAACGCTTGCCCAATCCGCAATGGCGTCCGTTTTTGGGCAAACGGGAACTGGGTCGCACCTTGCCCTATCGCCTGAGCGAGCAGGCGATGAAGACCAAACTCGCCATCTTGTCGGCCTTCTTCCAATTCCTGATCCAGGAGGAGTACATGGACAGGAATCCCGCTCTGCTACTGCAGCGGGTCAAAAGGCCGCAGCAGCAGGAGGCCGATGATCAGGTGCAGGCCTTCAGCGAGTTGCAGTGGTCATATGTGATGCAGGCCGCCGATACGCTTGCCAGCGACCACCCGGAGCAGCACGAGCGCAGCCGTTTTCTCACCATCCTGATGTACGCCTGTTATCTACGGATCTCGGAAGTCGCCGCTAGGCCGGGTTTTACGCCGGTAATGGGGCAATTCCGCCGGGATCGCAAAACCGGTGTCTGGGGCTACTTTATTCCGCAAAGCAAGGGGGGCAAACGACGTACTGTGGCGGTCTCCCGGGCGCTGTTGGCGGCACTCGAACGATACCGCCGCTTCCTAGGTCTCTCTCCCTTGCCGACACCGGACGAACAGACACCGCTGTTCGTTCGCCATAAAGCGGCTGCACACGGCCGCGAACAGGGCGAACTCAACGCCAACCTCGGTATTCGCCAGTTACGGGATTTGATCATGGTGATCATCGGTAAAGGGGCCGAATTGGCGGAGCAAGATGGCTTTGCCCAGGATGCAGCCGAAATGCGACAACTCTCTCCCCATGCGATCCGCCACACCGGGATCACCCATGACATCAACCTGCATGGACGGCCGCTTTCCCATGTACAGGCCGATGCCGGGCATGACAGCATCGACACCACCTCGAAATACCTGCACACCAGCAACAGCGAACGACATGAAAGCGCCCAGCAAAAGCCGCTGGATCGATTGCACCAACAAGTGAGAGATAAGCCTTCAACCAACTAGTACCTACCCGACGCATTGTTAAGCGAAGAGGAGTCCTGAATTACAGGTAATCTATTCACTCAAATCCACATGGGGACGTCATCCCAATGACCCGTTGGTGCGCCGCCGGGACAAATTGTTCGCGATTTGCAAAAACAATCCCCGTTTCAAGGCTCGCATGAAGTGATCCGCTAAATGATGTCTGGCCCCATGATCGCGTCATCGTGTGATCATGGGGTATTTTACCTCTCTCGCTACCTATCAATCTGTTTCCATCCTGCTGTTTGCGCCGACTTTTGCATGCTCCAGCCCGCCTGATGAGGTATAATGCGGCACTATTTTTATGGGTTCCCCGTGAGCGTGATGAAAGAATTTTTTGCAACCTGCCCCAAGGGGCTGGAAAACCTGTTGGCCGACGAGCTGACCAATCTGGGCGCAGAGCAGGTCCGTGAGACCGTGGCTGGCGTCCACTTCAAAGGCGAACTGGCGGTGGGCTACAAGGCCTGTCTCTGGAGCCGTCTGGCTTCCCGCATCGTACTGGTGCTCTCCGAATTCCAGATGAACGACGATCTGGATCTCTATCTGGGCGCGCATACCATCCCCTGGGAAGAGCACTTCTCCGGCACTGCCACCATTGCGGTGGACTTTACCGGTACCAACGCCTCCATTCGCAATACCCAATATGGCGCGTTGAAGATCAAGGATGCCATCGTCGATCGCTTTACCAAGCGCGGTCATGTGCGCCCGGACGTGGACAAGAAATCGCCGGATATTCGCATCATGGCGCATCTGGGCAAAGGCAAGGCCAATATCACGCTGGACTTGTCAGGCCCGGCGCTGCATCAGCGTTTCTATCGTCAGGGCACAGGTGAAGCACCGCTCAAAGAGAACCTGGCGGTCGCCATGATTGCT
The DNA here is from genome assembly GCA_945957575.1 of uncultured Aeromonas sp. GTDB lineage: Bacteria > Pseudomonadota > Gammaproteobacteria > Enterobacterales > Aeromonadaceae > Aeromonas. Next base: position 32,514 of record CAMFLW010000011.1, read on the forward strand.
CGTAGCGGTTGGGCCGGCGAGCCCATGATGGACCCGATGTGTGGTTCCGGTACGCTGCTGATTGAAGCGGCCTTTATCGCCGCCGACATGGCGCCGGCCCTGCGTCGCGAGCGCTTCGGTTTTGATCGCTGGTTGCAGCACGATTGTGAGCTGTGGCAGAGCTTGATGATGGAAGCACAAGTGCGAGCCAAACGTGGCATGCAGCGCTGCGAGGTGAAACTGTTTGGTTGTGATGCCGATCCGCGCGTGCTGCTCAAAGCCCGTGATAACGCCAAAGCTGCCGGTGTCGCCCATCTCATCACCTTCAAGCAGGCCGATGTCACCAAGCTGGAAAACCCGCTGCCGATGCCGGCTGTGGAAGGGGAGGCCCGTCAGGTCGGTATGCTGATCTCCAACCCGCCCTACGGTGAGCGTCTTGGCGAATTCCCGGCGCTGCTGGAAGTGCATCAGGCCCTCGGCGATGCCCTGCGTCGCAGCTTCCAGGGGTGGAGAGTCTCCATTCTGTCCGCATCACCCGAGCTGCTCAGCTGTCTGCGCCTGCGCGCGGACAAGCAATATCGCCTGTTCAACGGTGCCCTCGAGTGTCAGCTGCGTAACTACCAGATCGCGCTCGATGCCGTCGCCTCGCAAAAAGAGGTGGCGCAGGACTTTGCCAACCGTCTGCGCAAGAATCTGAAAGCGCTCGAGAAGTGGGCCAAGAAAGAGAATCTCGACTGCTACCGTCTCTACGACGCCGATCTGCCTGAGTACAACGCCGCCATCGACCGCTATCAGGACTACTTGGTGGTGCAGGAGTACGCGGCGCCCAAGGATATCCCCGCCCAGAAGACCCGTCAGCGTCTGCTCGACATGGTGCAGGCCGCCATCAAGGTGACCGGCATGGACGGCGAGAAGGTGATCCTGAAAGTGCGCGAGCGTCAGGAGGGCAAGCAGCAGTACCAGAAGCTCTCCGAAGAGCAGCACCGGATGGAAGTGCAGGAGTATGGGGCCCGTCTGTGGGTCAACCTCTACGACTACCTCGATACCGGTCTGTTCCTTGACCACCGTCAGACCCGCCGCATGCTGGGTCAGATGGCCAAGGGCAAGCGCTTCCTGAACCTGTTTGCCTACACCGGCAGTGCCACCGTGCACGCGGGTCTTGGCGGTGCCAGCGAAACCACCACGGTGGATATGTCACGCACCTACCTCAACTGGGCTCAGGACAACATGCGCCTCAACTCGCTGGTGGGTCGGGAGCACAAATTTGTGCAGGCCGACTGCCTGAAGTGGCTGTCGGAAGCGGACGAGCAGTACGACCTCATCTTCATCGATCCGCCCACCTTCTCCAACTCCAAGCGGATGGACGAGAGCTTCGACGTGCAGCGCGATCACCTGCTGCTGATGCAGCACCTGAAGCGGTTGCTGGCCGCTGGTGGCACCCTGGTCTTCTCCAACAACAAGCGCCACTTCAAGATGGATCTGGCCGGTCTTGAGGCCATCGGTCTCAAGGCACAGAACATCACCGGCAAGACCCGACCCAAGGATTTCGAGCGTAACCAGCACATCCACAACTGCTGGATCATCACTCATGCCGATAGCGGGGCAGAGGCCTGATGCTGACCCTGTTTCACACCGACGGTTGCCACCTGTGTGAACAGGCGTGGGCGCTGGTGGAGGAGGCGGGGGCAGGCGATGTGACCCGCCGCTGCGACATCATGGACGATGCCGGCTGGCTTGAGGCCTATCGGGTGCGTATCCCGGTGCTGCGGGACGAGGCTGGCCGCGAGCTGGGCTGGCCCTTCACGCTGGTGGAGCTCAAAGGCTGGCTCGCTCGTCAGGGTTGATTTGTGATTTGACGATGAAACGGGGGCAGACCCAGTCTGTTGCCCGTTTTTTCATATGAGATAAGGAACGAACATGGCTCTTTTAACATTGCACGGCGGGTGTCTGTCGTTCAGTGATTTTCCATTGCTCGACAAGGCCGAGCTGACCATCGAGCGAGGCGAGCGCCTCTGTCTGGTGGGCCGCAACGGGGCGGGCAAGTCCACCCTGATGAAGGTGATTGCCGGCGAATTGCCGCTCGATGATGGCCGTCTGGTGTTGCAGCAGGATCTGAAAGTGACTCGTCTTGAGCAGGATCCGCCCACCTCGAGCGAGCTCACAGTGTTTGACTACGCCGCCGAAGGGCTGGCCGGCGTCGGTGAGTTGCTCAAGCAGTATCACCACGTCTCCATGGCGCTGGCGAGTGACCCGTCCGATGCCAACATTCGCAAGATGAGCCAGTTGCAGGAGCAGCTCGATTATCAGAATGGCTGGCAGTACGAGACCCGCATCAATCAGGTGTTGACCCTGCTTGGTCTTGATCCTGACGTGACCCTCGACAGCCTCTCCGGTGGCTGGCTACGCAAGGTGGCGCTGGCCCGGGCATTGGCATGCGATCCCGATCTGCTGCTGCTGGACGAGCCGACCAACCACCTGGATATCGAGGCCATCAACTGGCTGGAAGAGTTCCTCAAGGATTTTCGCGGCGCTATCGTCTTCATCTCCCACGACCGTGAGTTCATCCACAAGCTGGCGACCCGGATCATCGATCTGGACCGCGGTGTGATCACCTCCTGGCCCGGCAACTATGACGAGTACCAGCAGGGCAAAGAGGAGTGGTTGCGAGTTGAAGAGCTGAAAAATGCCGAGTTCGATCGCAAGCTGGCGCAGGAAGAGGTGTGGGTACGCCAGGGGATCAAGGCGCGCCGCACCCGTAACGAGGGGCGAGTGCGCGCCCTCAAGGCGATGCGGATGGAGCGAACCCAGCGTCGCGAGCTGCAGGGCAAAGCCAAGCTGCAACTCGATGAGGCGAGCCGCTCCGGCAAGCTGGTATTTGAAGCTGAAGGGTTGGGACTCGACTTTGGTGATCGCACCCTGTTCGAGGGGCTGGATCTGCAGGTGCTGCGTGGCGACAAGATTGCGCTGGTCGGTCCCAATGGCTGCGGCAAGTCGACCCTGATCAAGCTGCTGCTGGGTCAGCTAGATGCCACTCGTGGTTCGGTGCGTCAGGGCACCAACCTGGAAGTGGCCTACTTCGATCAGTACCGCGAACAGCTCGATCCCGAGAAGACGGTGGTGGATAACGTCGGGGAGGGCAAGCAGGAGGTGATGGTGCGCGGTCGCTCCCGTCACATCCTTGGTTACCTGCAGGACTTTCTGTTCGAGCCCAAGCGGGCCAGAACGCCGGTCAAGGCTCTCTCTGGCGGTGAGAAAAACCGTCTGCTGCTGGCCAAGCTGTTCCTTAAGCCCAGCAACCTGCTGATCCTCGACGAACCGACCAACGACCTCGACGTCGAGACTCTGGAACTGCTTGAAGAGCTGCTGGCAGACTATCCGGGCACTCTGCTGCTGGTCAGTCACGATCGTCGCTTCATCGACAATACGGTGACCGGTTGCTGGCTGTTTGAGGGGGATGGCCGCATCAGTGATTACGTGGGCGGCTATGCCGATATGATGGCGACCCGCGAGCTGCAGCGCGCTCAGCAACAGGCCAAGAGCACGCCGGTGAAGGCGCCCGAGCCGGTCGTTGCCGCCGCGCCAGAAGCACCAAAGAAGAGCAAGAAGCTCTCCTACAAGCTGCAGCTTGAACTGGATGGTCTGCCGGCGCGTCTTGAGCAGCTGGAAGGCGAGCTGGATGCGCTGCAAACCGAGATCAACCAGCCCGGGTTCTTCTCGCTGCCGGCAGATAAAACCCAGCCAAAACTCGATGCGCTCAATGCCGCCGAAGCCGCACTGGAGCAGGCATTTGCTCGCTGGGAAGAGCTGGAAGGACTCAAAAATCAGGAGTAAGTTCCCTGTAATTTAAATTTAATTGAGTTCAGTGCCTTATGTCACAGAGGGGGGTTAGTATGGAAATTTTTGTTTGACCCTCCCTCCCTGCTGGGGTAAAGATGAAAGCGACCGATGAAGAATTGGTCGCTTTTTTTGTTCCACGAAGAGGGTCGTAGATGATGAAGAGACAGAAACGGGACCGTCTGGAAAGAGCTCGTGCTCGTGGTTATCAGGCTGGCGTGGTCGGCAAACAGAAAGAAGCGTGTCCGTATCAATGCCTGGATGCCCGAGGGCATTGGCTTGGTGGTTGGCGTGACGCCATGGAAGGGCGGGGCTCAGGCCTCTTCATGAAGTAGTAGGTACTTCATCACTCATTACAAAAGGAAAGGGGCCATTGTGGCCCCTTTGCATTAATGCTGTTTTACCACTAATCAGAGAGATCAGAATGCGGTGGTATCTTTGAACAGGCCCACTTTCAGATCGGTGGCGCTGTAGATCGGACGGCCGTCGACTTCGACCACGCCATCAGCAATCCCCATCACCAGCTTGCGGTTGATGACCCGCTTGAAGGTGATCTTGTAGGTCACTTTCTTGGCGGTCGGCAGGATCTGGCCGGTAAATTTCACTTCACCGACACCCAGCGCACGGCCTTTGCCCGGGCCGCCTTTCCAGCCGAGGAAGAAGCCAACCAGCTGCCACATGGCATCCAGACCGAGACAGCCCGGCATCACGGGATCACCCGGGAAGTGGCAATCGAAGAACCAGAGATCGGGGGTAATGTCGAGCTCTGCCAGGATCTCGCCCTTGCCGTGCTCGCCACCGTTGTCATTGATCTTGACGATGCGATCCATCATCAACATGTTGGGGGCGGGCAGCTGACTGTTACCCTCACCAAACAGTTCGCCACGGCTGCAAGCCAGCAGCTCTTCACGGGTAAAAGAGTGCTTGCCCTGTTCGCACAGGGAAAGGCGGGCTTCCATGGTTGGATTGTCTACGGTCACACTGAGTTTCCTTCAAATGAATAAAGCTGCGACAATTTAGCGTACAGTTGTTCGCTAAACAACTCCGATCACTTCATCCGCGGCCAAACAGGCGCCCCAGCAGGGATTGCAGCAGTCCGACTTTGGCAGTGGAGCCGTTCAACTCGTCCAACCGCTCCTGAATACGGCCAAACAAGGTATCGGGCATATCAGGCTCACCCGCGACACAGCCAGTCAGCAACTCGATGGCCTCTTCCACATGATCCACCGGGTGGATATGGAACTGGCCCGCTTCAACCGCTGCAATCACCTCGTCAGAAAGGTTCAGCTGCTGGATGTTGGTACCCGGCAGAATGATCCCTTGCTTGCCGGTGATGCCGTGGATCTTGCACACCCGGAAGAAGCCTTCGATCTTCTCGTTAACGCCACCCACCGCCTGCACATTGCCAAACTGATCGACCGCACCGGTTACGGCGAAGTGCTGATAGATAGGCTGGCGGGCGAGGGCAGAGAGCAGGGCACACAGGCCAGTCAGGGAGGCACTGTCGCCATCGATTTCATGGTAAGACTGTTCAAAAACCAGATTGGCCGACAAGGGAGAGGGGTTCTCTGCGCCAAATTTGTTGGAGAGATAACCGTGGATAATCATCATCGCCTTGGCGTGGATATGACCGGCCAGCTCGGCTTTGCGCTCGATATCCGCCACATCGCCATCACCAAGGTGTACGGTAGCGGTGAGGCGCACCGGTTCACCGAAGTCATAAGGATGACCGGAGACCTGAATAACCGACAGGCCGTTGATCTGGCCGATCTCTTCGCCATCGGTTTGCAGCAGAATTTGGCCGTCGATGACGCCCTGATCGGACTGCTCAACCAGATAGTTGAGGCGGTAATCCTGCTCCTCCAGCGCGCCGCGAATATGCTCGTCGCTCACCACCTCAGCTCCCAGCTCCCGGGCCAGACTGTCAGACATTCGCATGATGGCGGCCAGTTGTACTTCGGAGAGCGACAGCCATTCCTGATGGTCACAGAGACGGCTGGCATGACGACAGAGGGCGGCAAGGGCGGCTGGCGTGAAGTCAAGCAGGCCCCAACGCTCACGCAACCAGGCCAGATATTGCAAAAACTCCTGCAGATCCTCTTCAATATTCACCTCTGACACCAGATCAGCGCGCAGGAAGATGCGCTCGGACATATCCCGATCCAGCATCTGGAACTCGGCCACGTCGAGTCGGTCACCCACCAGAATGAGCTTGAGCTTGATTGGGGTCGCCTCAGGCGCGAAGAAGGGGGTCAGGGTTTTCCCTTCCTGATAGGCGTTCCAGTCCAGCTCGCCTTTTTGCATGGCATTCTTTAGCTTGAACCAGAGGTGCGGCTGATCCAGCAACTCATCCAGTTGCAAAATAAGGTAGCCACCGTTGGCTTCGCGCAGCAAACCTGGCTCCAGAAGGTGCTGATTGGCATACACAGAGCCTTGTTCGGTCTGGTAATTGATGGAACCAAACAGGGTGTCCCAGTTAAGATCGCGGCCATAAATCACTGGCGCTTCCTGCGCCTCGTGATGGATCAGCAGGTTGATCAATACTGGGTGCTGGAACTCCAGACCCAATGCCACGTGAGCCGCCAGGTCGGAGAGGAAATCATCGATCTTCGGATCGTTGTTCTGCTTGCGCATGATGCGGGTCACGATACGCTCGGCATCGAGATGGTGGCTCAACAGCTTGAGCAGTTCACCAACCATCTCACAAAACTCGATACCTGTGCCCGGTTGCAGTCGTAGCCAGATAGGTTTGTAGGGGTTGTTCAGATTCTCGGTATAGCAGAGATCAAACAGGTCACCATCTTTACCATGAGAGTCGGCAATCAGCGTTTGGCAAACGCCTTCGTAATCTGCGCCGGGGAACCCGTTGAGCAGCATGACCGGACAGTCGCCATCAAAACTGGCAAGACGCTTGATGCCGGAAATAGCTCTGGGTTGCAGTGCCGCAAAGGGGATGGATTCAAGCTCGCTGAGCTTGGGGAACTGTTCAATCGCAAAAGCGGGTTTTAATTGTTCTGATGTTAATTCAGCCACTTAAGACATCCGGTCGAAGATAGGATCAATTGTTGCCATTATACACTGTTCAATAAGTGGTGATAGGAAACAAGATACGTAATTTAACATAATATACATTATGCGCAGTGTTGTCAGGCCCATGGCTAGGGGTCAGGAATACAGCAGCCGCAAGGGCTATAGCCGTGCTGGTGCTTTTTGAGTACCTCGCTAAAATGTCATACCACGCCTGTTTCAGCTCGGGATCTGTCTCTCTGACGGCGGCAAGGCTTAACATCACTTCTTTAGCGTCTAGGCCGATTTCCTCGGCAATCTTTTTTGCTGTCGCATCAGTGAGTTGCACTTTGCCAGTGGTCAGGCTGGAGATGTGCGACTTGGTAAAACCAAGCTCGGCAGCGACTTGCTGATATTGGGTTAGCTTTTTGGTTTTCATGTATGCCTGAATCAGTGCTTTTGAGTCCATTTTGCTGTTTCCTCGCTTGCTTCGTTGGGCATATAACACACCTATTAGGGCCAAAAGTCACCCGTTGTTAGTCAGATTTAAATCTGATCTAATCCAGTCAGTCCATTATAAATCTGATTGACCTATGACCTACTTTAGCCAACAAAACCTTGATTCGCCTGCTCTCATAGAGCGCAAGGTCTATTGGCAGGCAGAGCCAACCGGCGATTATTCCGCTTGTGTGGCTGGTCAGGTCGAGATGTTTCGTGATCTGCATGAGCTGCGGGTCTATCTGTCGATGACGTACCCCGATACCGTGTTCGAGCTGGTCGAAGTGACCGAGGACACTTGGCAGGGTTTTTATGATCAGGGAGTCTTTTTTGATGACTGGTCATAACCCCGTTAACGCCATGATGCCGATAAATAGCGTTATCGGCACCAAAACCTTGATCGACTATCTGTCGTTCACGTGGGCACCTGTCGAGTTGATCCAGATGAAAGAGCTTGCCAAGCAAGGCGCACTGCTCAAAGCCATTCCGCGCTTTGATACCAAGGTAAAAGCTCTGCAAGCGGCTATTTCTGAGCCTCCTGTCGAGGGGCTGCGTTACCTGTGGAAGCGTCCTGTTGGCTTCGCTCCTCTCGCCCACTTTGACAAGGTGACTGACCGTCTGTGTGACAAGGCCGAACGGCTGGGGGTCTCCCCTACCCCGACTGTCGGTTATGACAAGACTACCGAGCGGTTGAGCCTTCAGGGTGTGCCCAAGTCCCCTTCCCCTGTCGTTACCTTGTCCATGACAGAGATGATGGAACGTGCATTGCACTCCGGTTACAAGGCCCGTGCCGACATTCGCAAGGAATTGAAGGCGGTCTGTTCCTCCCTGCTCAAGTTCTCACAGTTTGAAGTGGTCGAGGGTGCCAAGTATTGGGAAGCCTACAACGATTTGATCGACTGCTATGGGGTGCAATTTCTCGATGCCCTGTGCTGCTCTGAGCTTGAATTGTGGCTTGAAGAACTCAACACCAAGATCGGGGTGCCTATTCCTGAGCCTCGTTTCACAATGCGCCCTCGCCGCTCCGGTCTGCATGGGTATGCCAATTCTGCTGATCTGCTGTGTGATGGTCTCCCCTGCGGTCTGATTGGTTGGGGTGCTGCCAACCATGGTTGCATGGTTAGTTTTTCTGGTGTGGGCTGTGCCGCCCTCGATATGCAAGCGTTGCACTCCGTTATCTCTAACATGCCATCCGTCCGTATCACTCGTGTGGATTTGGCGCTTGATGACTACACAGGCGAAGTGATCAGTTATCAGGGGGCCATTGATGGCGCTCAAGCGGGGGAGTTTCATCCCGAGCGGGGCCGCGCTCCGGCGTGGATGAAAATTGAATCCGGTGAATTTGTTATTCCCGAGATTGCCAAGGGCATTTCTAAGCGTTTCGGTATGGTGCCGACTAAAGGTTGTTCTTTTTATGTTGGCAGTCGGATTAATGGTAAATGCGCTCGGATATATGAGAAGGGTAAACAAATGCAATCGGCAGAGAACCCAAATTGGGTGCGTGCCGAAGGCGAGTTGCACAATAAAGATCGGATAATACCGCTCGATGTATTGATTAATCCCGATCCTTATTTTGCAGGGATGTATCCGCAGTTTTCCAAGTGGCTGGATGACGTGAAGCAATCGGAGTGCGTTCCGGTACGTGTTACCACCTTTAAAAACAAGTTCAAGACCAGTCGGGACAATGCTGTTTTCCATATGTCTCGGATGGCGGGCCGCCTTGTTAATTGGTTAGCAAGCATTGAAGGGCTTTCCCCTGCAACGATTGTTCACCAATTAACAGCGCATCTTAAAGAAGATGATATTCCAGCGCGGTTAAGAATGCCGCTACCGCCCGAGTTTATATCGGGTGAACATTGTTTAGTTTGACCTATAAATCAGGTTCTTCAACGAGGTAAATATTATGTCCCTGCTCACTGCTGTTCTGGTAACTCGCGTTACTCACGGTTATGGTGTGTCCCGCAAATCTGGCGCTCCGGTGCCTTATGACTTCGCGCAAGTGGAATATCTGGCTCCAGCTAATAACGTGAATAAACCTGAGTGCAATATTCACTCATGGGGTTATGAAGTTCGCCAACTTGCCCTTCGCAATGACTCTGTGACCATTAAAGAGATGGCCGACTGTCCTAAGTTGGTCGCTATTGATTTGGTGCTTGAAGCGGATCCCCAGAATCCGACCCGTAACGTGGTTGTTGGTTTCCAGCCTACTAAAAAGCCGGCGTAACCGCCGCGCAACGAGGAGGAGGAGCGAGAGCGCGCAGCGAGCGACGACGAGGGCGCGATAATGCTTTGTCTAGATATTACCTCCGAGGGTTATGCCCGTTTATCTGAGGGGGATTCTTGCAGTTATGTCTTGTTGACTTTGCAAGAACATAACCGATTAACGGATATATCGAGTTGGTTTGAATTTGATATATCTACTGTAACTGCGGCTTTTGGTTTTGGATTGGCAATTTGGGTTGTCGGTCTTAAGTTGGGCGCTATTGCCCGTGTTATTGTTGGTGCAAAAAGAGGATAGATAAAATGAAAAAACTTTCTGGCTTGTTCCGTAACAGTTGTATTGCTGCTGTTGCTTCTGTTTCTGCTATGGGTGTTGCTCATGCTGAGGGCGGTGGTTCTGCTGCCGCTGCGGGTGCTGCGCTCGATACCGCGCTTGCAGACGTTAATGCCACCTCTCCCAAAGTGATGTTGGTTGTTGCTGCTGTTGTTGGGGTTGGTATTCTGATCGCCCTTATTCGCAAGGCTTAAGCCATGTCCCTGCTTGTTGGGACGCTCTGGTTTTTGTTCTTTGTCGAGGGATGGCGGACATCCTTTTCAATCTGAGGCGGCTTCGGTCGCCTTTTTTTATATTGGGGGCTGTGTGCGCATAGGTTGGTTTTTTTTGTGTTTTCCATCGTTGGCATTTGCTGTTGCTGGTTGCCCTGTGGGTGTTCAGTTGGGCAATGTGACGATGGCAACGCCTTTGCCTATTTGCCTTAAGTTCGAGGGTTCCGAGCTTGGTGGGTGTGAGGTTGATTGTAATGGGGTTTGCGTTGAGCTTCCTTTAGCGAATACAAAGGGGCCTGTTGAGACTACTGGTACTGCCTGTGTTGTTTCTGATACTGGTGGCGGTGATGGCGATTCGGGGGGCGGTGGTACTGGTGGCGGTGGTTCTTTGGATGGTTGGATTGATTTTGATCCTGTTATTGGTGACTCAACGGGCACTTCTGTTTCTGCTGCTATTGCTAAGCTGAATAAAAATCTCGGCGGTGCTTTCCGTCAGGTTATTGAAGGTACTAAGCAGGATTCCTCTAATATTAATCTTATTGCTCACAGTGCTGAATCTGTTGCTGCTGATATGAAGTCGTCTTTATATTATTTGGATCGTCTTTCAACTGATGCCTTTAATACTTCAACCGGTGTTTCTAATCTTTTGGGTTCTTCTAATCAGGCTAATGAATATTTGAGCTCTATTAGTTCTAAGTTAGATGGTATTGCGTCGGGTGGTTCTTCTGGTGGGACTTCACCTTTTGATGTTGATATGGCTAGGGCTTTGGTTCAAAATTCATATTCCATAAATTCAAATGTCTCTAGCATTCATAACTCTCTCTCTCCGTTATCTGGTCAGTTAAGCGGTGTTCTGAGTATGCAAGGTGAATTGATTGGAACCGTTAAAGGTGTCGGTGGGAATATATCTAGCGCTTTGAGTGAAATTTCTAACAATCGCCCGTGGGGTGGTCGTGAATTTTCCCTGTTGATGGATAAGTTGGATGGCCTTGGTGATGGTTCTGGTGGTCAGGGTGTTGATTATTCAAAGATGCCGGGTTCATCTGATAATCCTTTGTCTGTTGGTGGCGGTAGTTATAGTTCTGCTTGTTCTGGTGCTAATTGTTTTTTTGATGTTCCGGCAATTGAAAAGAAATTGGCTGATTCAAATAAATTACTTACCGATAAGTATGGTTCTATTTCTGATGATGTGAAAGAGGTTTTTTCTTTTAATCTTACTGGTTCTGCTGATCCTTTGGAGTGTTTGGAGCTATTTACACATCAGGGTAAGGAATACACTGTTTGTCCTCCGTCTGGGGATTATTGGAAGACTCTGGCGGCGTTGATGATGTTTATTTTTTACTTTATTGCTCTGATGGTTATATTTAAGAGGTGATCTAATGGAATGGCTTGGTGATTTTTTTGGTTCGTTCTTTAACGATATATATCAATTGGCCGTGCAATTTGCGGCATGGTTTGCTGTGCGTATGGCGGTTCAGTGGGTAGAGTTTAAGTTGTTTCTGTTGACGTTTACTTGGGATGTGGCAAAGGAGGTTTTATTGAATATCCATTTTAGTGAATTACTCTCCTCCTCCTTCAATTCATTGCCTCCCAGTGTTCGGGGGGTATTGCTGTACCTTCATTTTGATAAAGGTTTGGCGATACTTTCTCAGGCATTCGTTACCCGCTTCATGCTTAATATGATGGGGTGGTAAATGTCCATCAAGATCCACCATGGCGCCCCAGGCTCTTACAAGTCGTCAGGGGCGATTCATACCGATGTTCTGCCTGCCATTAAGGCTGGCCGTCATATCATAACCAACGTGCGCGGCTTCACTGCTGAGCGTTGCCGTGAGGTACTTGGTAATGCGGTGCCGGAAGGCTTTCAAGTAACTTATATCGAGACTGAATCGCAGGACGGGCGTGATAGGTTCGCTCGGTTCTATCACTGGGCGCCGAAGGGGGTGTTTTTCCTTGTCGATGAAGTGCAACGGATCTTTCCGCCTTCATGGCGCCAGAGTGATTTAGACCGTCTTGATTATCCAAATGGGCCGGATGCTGCCAAGGCAGATGGCCGACCTGAAACTATAGACGTTGCATTTGATATGCACCGTCACCATAACTGGGATTTTGTATTTACAACTCCGAATATCAAAAAGGTGCATGCTGTTATTCGGGCGGCTGCTGAAACTGCAATACGTCATACTAATATGGGTTTGTTGGGTATTGGTGGGCGTTATAAGACGGTTTTACATCTGGCTGATAATAGCGGGTCGTCAATGTCCGATGTATTGCAAGCCAAGCCATTTAATAAGGTGCCAGAATATGTTTTCAAACTTTATGACTCAACTACAACAGGTAAGGTCTCGGATACAATCGCAGGCAGCTCGATGTTTCGAGATCCTAAAATACTTTTTTTTCTGGCGCTTATGGGGGTGTGTATCTTCTTCGGTTTCATTAAGCCGCAGTATCTTGATAAGCCTGATAAGGCCGTTGCGCCCTCTTCTGCCGCTGTTCCGCCTTCTGGGGAGGTGGGTGGTACGTCCGGTGCTGGGGTACGTGCTAGCGGCGCTCCTGCTGCGTCTGCTGGCGGGGTTCTTTCTGTAGGGCCTTTCTCGGGGCATAGGTTGATCATTAGCTGCCATCAGTTGATAAAGGATGACCGGGGATCATATCGGGTTGAGTATTGTTTCTCCTTGCGCAAGGGGGATGATGTTCAGCCTCTTTATTCTGACGATTGGCCTGATGAATTGGCTCGTGTTGATCCTATTAGTGCGTGCCATGCTGTTGTTCGTTATCAGGGCAAGCCTGTTGATGTGTATTGTGATCCTGATGGGGATGCTCTGCGCCGGAAGTATAATGCAGCTCTCTTTGCTGGTAGTGATGTTAAAAACAAGCCAAGTGATGACCGGTCATAAATAGCGGTAACTGCGTAACGCTGAATTTTATGTTAAATAGGGTGGTGAGCTGTGCGAACCAGTGACACACCCCCGCAGTTTCGTCTACCCCAAGCCCCGAAGGGGCTGTAAGCGCAATCCTCGCATCCACCCCGAGGCTTTGCAGCCTCCTGCGCGGCTCACGATGCGATAGCATCGGCTCTGCTGCTTCCCGTTCATGGCATCCACCCCTTTCCCTGCCAAACCGTCTTTGAGGCCACTATGGAGCGCTCGGTCGGAAAGGTTGAGGAAGGAGCGAAGCGAGGACGAGACCTTGTAGGCCATGGAGCGCGTGTGGTGACAAATATATCTGCGTGTCGGAGACAAAAGACACTCTGGGTCTTGCACCTCTTTAGGGATATCGGGTTTCTCGCGGCATTTTTTTTAGCCTCCCCCCCCGTGTAGTAATACGGGGGGAATTCTACGGCTACCCTCTTCCCCTACCGTCTACCCCGGCACTCTCCTTTTTGCCCTTTGATTACTCGATGGTGGGGCCATACGGGCAACCTCTTGGCTTAGGCTCACTCGGGCGAGTGTTTAGAGCAGGGGCGTCCTTACTAAAGCGCGGGGGGCGCAGCCTCCAGCTTTTGCGGCGCTACGCGCCGACACATGTCTTTTCTATCAACCCAACAAAATGGGGGCCTCCGCCCCCAAACATCACATCACACCTAGCTTTTTCCTCCAGTAGAAGGCAGCCATCTGCCGTTCTGATCTCTCCACCTGGATGATGGCGAGCGCCTCTATCCTGCGCCTGTCGAACCTTACTCCTGTTGGCGAGATCAGGCAGTCATTTGCCATTCTCCAGCCTTCCCAGTGCTTCCATATGGTGGGTAGCTCTCTTCCTGAAGCCATGCGCATTAGCCGTTTATAGACAGGTGGGATCTCTTTGCCCTTATCCCAATATGTGACCTGCCTCACAGAAACAAAACAAAGATTGGCCGTCTCTTCCTCTGATAAACCGCACTCAAACCAGCGAAAAATGAAGTTTTTGGTCAATTCTCGTTCCATCCAAGTAAATACCTGATAAACCAGCAAAATTGCGTGGGTTGGCTTATCGGCGGGTTTCGGATGGGCATTTAACAAAACGTCGCATTATGCGCAGT
>CAMFLW010000012.1 GCA_945957575.1 uncultured Aeromonas sp.
TCTATCTGCCGCGGCTGCATCGTGGCGGCTACGTGGCCCCCAATCTGCCGGCCGATGGTGGGCTGGCGAGCCCTGGCGGCTATGTGATGGACTCCAAACCCGGTCTCTATCGCCATGTGCTGGTGCTCGATTTCAAGAGCCTCTATCCCAGCATCATCCGCACCTTCTGCATCGACCCCATGGGGCTCATCGAGGGGCTGCAACACCCCGACCACGCCATTCCCGGCTTTCGCGGCGCTATGTTCTCCCGAACCCGCCACTTCTTGCCGGATCTCATCGCCACCCTGTGGGCGGCGAGGGACAGAGCCAAGGCGGCCAGCAACAAGGCACTCTCCCAGGCCATCAAGATCATCATGAACTCTTTCTACGGCGTGCTGGGGTCGGGGGGCTGCCGTTTCTATGATCCGCGCCTAGCTTCCTCCATCACCCTGCGTGGCCACAGCATCATGCAGCAGACCCGCGAGTGGATTGAGGCGAAGGGATTCGAGGTGATCTATGGCGACACCGACTCCACCTTTGTCCATCTGGGGCGCGAGACCAGCCCCGATGAGGCGGACAAGATTGGCCAGCGACTGGCGCAAATGATCAACGATAACTGGGCTGCACTGATCAGGCGCGAGTTCGATCTGCCGAGCTATCTCGAAATCCAGTACGAGACCCACTACCGCCGCTTTCTGATGCCCACCATCCGCGGGCTGGAGAAGGGCAGCAAGAAGCGCTATGCCGGGCTGGTTGGCAAGGCCAGTGAGGGCAGTGAACAGCTGGTGTTCAAGGGGCTCGAATCGGTGCGCACCGACTGGACCATGCTGGCCAAGCAGTTTCAGACCCACCTCTACGAGCTGGTGTTTCATGACCAGGATCCCAGCGGTTATGTGCGTACCATGGTGGATGAGACTCGCGCCGGTCGTCACGATGATCTGCTGGTCTATCGCAAGCGACTGCGCCAGAAACTTGAGGAGTATCAGAAGAACGTGCCACCCCATGTGCGGGCGGCGCGGCTGGCCGATGAGGAGAACCTGCGTCGCGGTTTGCCCCTGCGTTATCAGCATCGGGGCTCCATCGCCTATCTGATGACTCTCAATGGCCCCGAACCGCTGGAGTACCGGCGCAGTGCCATCGATTACGAACACTATATCGACAAGCAGTTGCGGCCTATCGCCGACGCCATCCTGCCCTTTATCGGCGAGTCGTTTGACCGGATCTGCGGCCAGCAGCTGGATCTTTTCTGATTGCTGCAAGATGGCCCTTTACTTCCCATGAATACTGGATAAAAATACAGTTATAAATCATGGAGAAGTTTCCTATGCGTCTTGAAATCATCATCGACAGAAAACATCAGATCCCGACCTCGACCATGGAGGCGCTGCGTCAGGAGCTGCTCAAGCAGCTGGGCGAAAAATTCCCCGACCTCCATGTTCGGGTCGCGCCGGGCAGCGCCATGGCCCTGACCGTCAGCCGAGCCAGCAAGGAAGACAAAGAGCTGGCCGAAGCCATGGTGCAGGAGGTGTGGGAGAACGCCGACAGCTGGATGCCGGAAGAGAACGTCGCCTCCTGATCCCGCACGGTCAGTGGATAACTCGGGCGTTCGATAAATGGGCGGCGGATAAACGGGCATGCCCGCTAACGATTCGCAGAGCCCCGGATAACAAAAAACGCAGCCAAGTGGCTGCGTTTTTTGTGGGTGGTGAGAGGCTCGCGGTGGCTTGTCTGGCTCTGGGTTGAGCCAGGCCCGTTATAGCCCCGCCCAGCTTTTTAGGCTCTGCTGCTGCACCCGGCGATTGGCTTCGCGGATCTCCCCTTTGGCGCGCAGGTCGGCCAGTGCGATGGGGAGTGCTACGCGGATCTCGTCACTGCTCATCCCGGCTTTGAGGGCCGGGTGATAGGCCATCTTGAGCAGCACATAGTCGAGGCCAGTCAAAAAGCTGTCGATGCTGTTGTCATTGAAGATGGAGGGGAAGACTTTGTCAGAATCGTTGGGCAGCCCCATCACCTGGGTGAACTCCTCCACCACGCAGTCGAGAAAACGCCCCTTGGCCCGGCTGTAGTCTACCGGGATGATGATGGTGGCACGGCTGATCTCGTGTTTTGCATTGGTTGCGAAGTTGGCAAGGCAGAGCCCCTCCTTGAGTGCCATCCCGACCGACGGAGCGCCCCCCATGGTGCGGTTGGCCCAGCTCTTCATCTTGCTGTAGTCGGTCATGATCAGGGTGAGGTTGGGTTTTGCGGTCACCATACTGATGGGGTGACCGGTGATGTGGGCCAGATGGGCTGCCTGTACCTTCACCACGTCGGCCTGCAGCGGCTTGTCACCCGACTCGTTGATAAGTTGCAGCCGGATCGGCTGCTGCCAGCGGGCAAAACGGGTTTGCCGAGCTTCGCCATACTCCCGCTCCATGGCGATGGCCATAAAGCTTTCGACCAGATAGCTGTCGCTCTGCCAGCGCTCATCGGCACGGGCGCTGTGGCCCGCGAGCAGAAGCAGCAGGGCCAGCAGCCCACGTGACGCGCGGCGGGGATAGGCAGCGCGGCCCAAGCTGGTCATTACCAAAGTGGCAATAAAGCGCGTGGCACCAAAGGGGATGGCGGCAAATGACATGTTTCCTCCCTGAAACGGTTGTCAGCCTAGCGGTTGGCCTTGTCGATATCGCGCCAGGTGAGCCAGAGCCTGAGATCAAACTCCAGTTGATGATAGTCGGGCTCCATGTGCTGGCAGAGTTGATAGAAGCTCTTGTTGTGATCCTTCTCTTTGATATGGGCCAGCTCGTGCACCACGATCATTTTCAGGAACGGGGGCGGCGCCTCCTTGAACAGGGCGGCGATGCGGATCTCGTTCTTGGCCTTGAGCTTGCTGCCCTGCACCCGGCTGACGTAGGTGTGCAGGCCGAGGGCATCCTTGATGACGTTGATCTTGCCATCGAACACCACCTTTGACAGGGGGGCCGAGCTCTTGAGGTAGCGGTTCTTCAGCTCCATGGTGTAGGCGAGCAGCGCCTTGTCACTCTGGATCTGGTGGCTCTCCGGATAGCGTTTGGCCAGCATCTCCCCCAGCTTGCCCGCCGCAATCAGCTGCTGTACCTGTGCCTTGAGGGGGTCGGGATAGCCGCCCAGATAAGTCAGTTCCGCCATGGTGTCACTCGTTACATCAAAAAGAGCGTCATTGTAGTTATCTCGGGCGGGCTTGCCTACTGCGGGCAGCCGCGGCAAGGGGCTCTGGCGCAAGAAAAAGGGCGGCCATTGCACCAATGGCCGCCCTACGGGACGGGACGATCAGCGTCGGCGATAGAGACCCGGATCCACCTCTTCGTAGTGGCTGGTCAGGTATTGATAGAAGGCGAGATGGGAGGGCGAACTCGGCTTTTTCAGCTCCTCGCTCACCAGATCCGGCTTGGCAATGATGAACTTCGGGCTCTGGCGCTGGATATCGGCCAGCACCCGCTCGCGCACGTCATAGGGGGGATTGACGTTGGCAAAGAAGAGATAGGCAGAGGCCGGCTGGCGATCGGTCCAGAGATAATATTGCGGCTGGATACCATCGACCCAGATCTTGTCGCTGGGGACTGTCTCGGCCTTGATGCGATCGACCCGTACCTGCGCCGCTGGATTGAAGGGACGACCCTTGAGGGTGCCTTCCCAGGCGTTGTTGATCATCAGCAGCAGCATGGCCAGCGTCGCCAGCCAGGGGGTGGCACTGCGTACATCCCAGGCGCGCCAGAGGGGGATGAGGATCAGCACCGGCAGCGCCCACAGCAGGCTGGTGCCGAGCACCTCGTTGACCCGCTCGAGGGACCACTCCTTGGTGCTCCAGCCAAAGGCGAGTTGCTGGGCCAGCAGCCAGCTGGCGGTGAGTACCACCAGCGAGATGCAGAGCAGGCCGATCGCATCAGCCTGCTGTTCGCTGCGATCCAGCAATACCGCCAGCGGCAGCACTGCCAGTTGCAGATAGAGTACGTCGTAGTGATCGAACACATGGCCGGAGACCGAGTTGGCGATCAGGGTAAACATCACCCCAAACAGGGTCGCCAGCAAGGCGGGCAGATACCACTCCTGACGGCGGCTCAGCATCAGAATGATGAAGGCGGGCAGCAGCATCACAAGGCCGGTGCGCAGCAGGCCGACGGCGCCCACCATGGGAGAGAAGCCATTGCCGTAGCTCCCCTCGAAGAAGATGTCGAAGGCGTAGTATTTGAAGGCCGCCAGCAGATCATGCTGCTGGAAGTAGGCGTAAAGCGGGCCGCCAATCAGCGCCAGTCCCAGCAGGCTGGAAATGAGCAGCAAGATGGCGTCACGCCACTTTTCGTGCAGGCACCAGTGGCAGAACAGCACCAGATACCAGGCGCCCCAGAAGGCGCCGTTGTTGGTGCGCATCCAGGCGACGATGGCGAAGGTGAGGGCCGCCACCAGCGCCGGCCACCAGCGAAATCCCTTGTCCAGCAGCAGGGTAATGAAGGCCCACTGGGCGATGAGGGCGAGGTGGAAGGTCCAGTCCTCGGTCATGTTGCCGTAGTAGTAACGGGTGCCGTAGAGAGCAAGCACAGCCAGCATGGCGCCGAGGCGCGCCTTGAACGAGAGTCCGAGCTGGGCAAAGGCTTGCCAGCTGGCCAGCAGTCCGAGCCAGCAGAGCACCCACTCCAGCGCCCAGATCCCGACAAATCCCCCCATTCGATAACCCAGCGCGTCGAGGGCGAAGATCATCGGCCCCTTGATGTCGATCATGTCGCGATAGAGCACGCCCCCTTCGCTCCACATCTTGCCCATCACCGCGAACAGCGAGGCATCAAAGCCCGGCGCCATGGCGTGGAAGAGCGGGTTGCGCAGACAGAAGAGCAGCGCCAGCAAGGCGGTCAGCAGCACAATGGCTGGCTTGATACCCGGGTTGACGCGAGGGGGAGTGAAACGGATGGAGTGATTCATGAAGTCGCCTGTTCCTGCAGCTGGTCTTGAAAGCGGGCCTATCTTGCCGAGCTAGTGAGTGCGATGCAATGGGGCGGGCCCGTGTGGGGCAAATATTCTCGAAAAAGCCCGGTTCTTGCAGGGAACCGGGCGTTGGCTGCGGCAATTTTGGCCGTCAGGGGATGTGGCAAAGCCATCCCCCCGATATCAACTGAAATACTCAAGCAGGGGGGGCTGCGCTTCCAGTGTCGGCAGGTGACGGGCCCAGCGGATAAAGGCGTCGGCCAGGGTGATGCCGAGTTCCTGATTGTGCTGGGTCAGGGTGCGCGCCAGTGCGGTGTAACCCTCCTTGCCGGAGGCGGTATAGGCGCTCGACACCCCGCGATAGACCTGTTCGGCATTGACCGCTTGCCACTGGCCGGGGGCGGCTTCCCACTCCAGTCGGGTGATGCGCTGACCCTTGGGCCGATCGGCCTGATAGGTGAATCGCACCCCTGCGGTGTAGGGGAAGCTGCCGTTGCCATTGCCGACCACGCCGTTGTTGGTGGCGTTGTCGATGGCATTCTCCAGCGCCTCCGCCAACTCGTGACCGTGCACCCGATAGAGGGTGAGGGGAATGGCAAACGGCAGCAGGCGACCGGCGATATCCGCTTCGCTCAGGGGACCCGGCTCCAGTGAGCAGCGCACGCCGCCAGCGTTGTGCAGGGCAAAGTCCACCTCGCCGACCTGTTCACGGGCGGCGGTCAGCATGGCGCGGGCCACCAGCGGGGCGAGCTGGCTGCCGTGGGGCAGGATGGCATCCGGTAGCCGCTGATGGGGCAGTGGCGCCGCCAGCCGGGTGACGATGCGCTGGCTCATGGTCTCGATCTCTGGCCGATATCGTTTGGCCAGATGTTGTTCAAGCTGTGGATCCGGCTCGCAGAAGGTGAGCCCGGCGGGTGGCGTGGAAGCAAACGGCCAGGGCTGCCAGGGGAGCCACTCCAGCTGCCCCTCACTTTGCACGACGCGGCCCGCCTCATCGAAGGTGAGCTCGCAGACACCGAAACAGAGGGCGCTGTGGCCAGCATGCAAAATGGCCACACCGTTGTTCATCAGCGGATAGGTGCCTTCGCTTGGCAGACCCAGCGGCGCAAGATCGCCGAGCAGGCTGTGGGTATGGCCGCCAATGATGAGACTGAGCTCGGGGAAGCGCTCGGCCAGCAGCTTGTCCTGATCTAGCCCGAGGTGGCTCAGCAGCACGATATGCTGGATCCCTTCGCGCTTGATCTCCCGTAGCACCCGGGTGAGGGTGTCGGCCACCCCGTGGAAACGGGTGTGGGGATCCGGGTTGGCGATGGCAGCCATCTGGGCGAGGGTGATGCCTAGCAGCGCAAAGGGAACCCCGTCGATCACCTGACGATGCCAGGGCTGATGGGCGTCGTAGAGGTGGGGAATATCCCACAGCCCAAGCGGCGTGTCGGCAGGCTCCTGACTGTTGTCCAGATTGGCGGCCAGCACCGGAAAATCGAGCTGGCGCAAGAACTCCACCAACGGGCCATTGCCCAGATCGAACTCGTGGTTGCCGAGCACCATGGCATCGGGGGCCAGCATGGCGAGCAGGTCGGCGTTGGCGCGCCCTTTGAAGCGGTTGAAATAGAGCGAGCCCTGAAAGGAGTCGCCACCGTGCAGAAACAGAAAACGCTGGCCGGCTGCTGCGGCTTTGGCACGCAGTTGGGTCAGTCGGGTCAAGATCCGGGCATAACCGCCGCACTGGGTGCGCCACTGGTCTTCACCGACAGGGGAGAAGCTCATGGGCGCGCCATCGAAGTGGGAGTGGCAATCACTGAAATGGGCAAGTTGAACCGTAATACTCATCTCGGTCCTCCTTAGGGGAAAATGAGCACCGAGTCTACTGCAAAGGAGGGGGAGGATACCAGCCCGGCAGGGTGCCGGGCTGGTCAGCGATCAGGCCGGAACCATGATCTGGGTAGCAATAATAACCACCAGCAGGCCAACGCCCACCGGCAGAGAGGTGCGCTTGACCACTTCAAATGGCGAGAGCTTGCCCATCCCCGCGCAGGCAACCACCACCCCGGAGACCGGGGAGATGGTACGACCCAGGTTGGAGGCTTGTAGCATGGGGATCACCAGATAGGCCGGGTTGATGCCAAGGCTGCTGGCCAAGTTGGGGATCAGCTCCACGAAGGCGTAGAAGGGGGCATTGCCCGAGCCGGTCGTAAAGGCGGCTAGTGTGGTGATGACCACCAGTGACAGCATCATGATCATGCCGCCGGAGCCAAGATCCTGGGCGTGGGTCAGCAGGGTGTCGATAAAGCCGATGGTCATCAGACCCTGGGCGAAGACACCGGCACCAACCAGCAGCATCACTACACCGGCAAAGGCATCGGCCATGTTGCGCCAGCAGACCTGCAGGCCATCCAGCAGCTCCTTGCCGTTGCGCAGGCGTACCAGCTCCAGCAGGCTGGCCAGCACCATGCACATGACGATGATGGTGACGATATCGAGCTGCGGGCCCCATTTGCCGTCAAACACCAGCACCCCGATGATGGGGGTGAAGGGGAGAATGGCGTAGAAGCCGGGCGCCGTGGTGATGAGGTCACTCGGCGCCACCGGCTCGTTGTGCTCGCCGGATTTCTGATCGAGGTAGCGCTGCCAGAAGAAGTGGGTCACCGCCATACAGGCGATGGCGACCAGCGAGATGGGCAGGGTCAGCTTGAAGGCAAAATCCAGCAGCGGCATGTTGGCGGCCTGGGCGGCCATCACCACGTCACCGGAGGTCGGTGCCAGAATGATGGCGGCCGGCGAGGCGCACACGGCGGCTGCCGCGCCACGGGAGATCCCCATGTTGACCATCAACGGGAACAGGGTGGCCATCAACAGTACGCCCAGACCGGTGGCGGAGCTCACCGCCAGCGACATGGCACAGGCCACCAGATAGGCGGCCACCAGCAGGATGTAGGGGGACTTGATGATGCCAAGCGGTTTGCTGGCCAGCTTGACCAGAATGGTGTTGGCGCCGATATGGCTCATGTAGCCGGCGAAGCCGCACAGCACCATGATCAGCATCCCCAGTCCACCGCCACGGTCATTGAGCAGGAAGCGGACATATTCGAAGATATCGGTGGCGATATAACCGGTGCTTGCCACCTTGCTCGGCAGCACCGGCTTGCCCATCATGGCGGTGATGACCAGCAGCAGCAAACCGCCGCTTAGCAGCACTCCGGTCGCGGAGTATCCTTTGAAAATGGCACGGCCTACCACCAGGGTGACCAGGGTGCCAACGATGAGTTCCAGCATACGTTGCCTTCTGATTGGATGAGAGTGGTGGAAGTCTATTCCGAGAGGGGTAGGCAGGCGACGGGAAACCAGATATTGTGTGAGCTAAATCAACGTTTAACCCCGTAAACAAGATTAAAAAAAGGTAAAGGCACTTTACTCAAGTGATTCGGTGCCAGTCTTGATTGTTTTTTTAGATTTATATGTGTCCTCTGGTGTTTTTGCAGGCTGTAACTGCTGCCACTCTCCATGTTGATGGTATTTTAACCTTATTTCGAATTTCTGGTAACCAATCACGGCTTTCAGTAAACCTGCCCGCCATACGATATCTAATGGCACCCAATAATTTGTACGGCGTGCTGGTGGTCGTCGAGGGGAGCCCCCCGTTTTGCCGCCCTTGCCTCCAAAACCACCGAAGCGAACTGTCTGGCCCGTCATGTCATCCAAGTGGATGGAGTACCACTCCGCGATGCTATTCCAAAGAGGGATAACGGGGTCTTTGCGAGCTGTGGCTCAGCGAGATCGCAGATCCCCCCTTTTTGCCAACCTTCTTAAAAATGATCATTTTATTCAGATAGATGGTCATGACATCAAGGTAAAAAACTCGCGCCTCGCCTGGCCGCGCATCAGCCATTGTGCTCATTAAAAATACATTTTTGGCCTTGTGCCATACTCTGCTCACGCAACCTGTGAGCGTGCTCTGATTTCTGGGCGCATCATGGTATTGCGTCGCCTCGTTGTCACACATAGGCTATACCCGTAATCTGTGTGGCGATGGGTTCCACCAAGGTTGGTACTTCGCCCGTGCAATCAAGGAAGGTAGTCTGGCATGGTCAGCAAGGTTTATGGGGTAGTGGGGGCCGGGTTGTTGCTGTTGCCCCTGATGAGTCAGGCTCAGCCGAGACAGCCGCAAGTGGTGCCAGAGTCCCGCATCAATGTCCGTTTTTATGAGGTCAATACAATCAGCCCGGATCAGCTTGCCCGGGCGATTGCCCAGAGTGCCCCCAGGGTGAATGGTAAGCCCGTGCTCGGCAAGGCGAGTTATCAGGTGGAGTGGCAGTTGGATACCGAGCAACTGCCGGGGCACTGCCAGCTCAACCGGGTGACGGTCACCACCAACGCAACCGTGTTGCTGCCTCGCTGGCGCCAGAGCGCGAACAGTAAGGATCCTGACCGTCAGCGCTGGGGACGGCTACTCTCCAGCATGTTTGACTACGAATCCCGCTTTAAGGAGATGGTGCTGCAAGGGGCGAATCAGGTGGGCGGTGCCATTGCGGTGCTACCCGGTCATGCAGATTGTCAGGCGCTGCGCTATGCCGCTTGGGCTGCGGGCAGTGGCGAGCTGAACAAGGTTAAGGGACGCCTCGACGAATTCCAGCGTCAGACCGGTTATGGCGAACAACTCGGGGTGCACTGGCCCAGGTAATGGGTATACAAAGGCGTAATATACAGCCCCGCTCGATTCGAGAAATAGCATGGCCGCCCGATGGGCGGCCATGCTATATGCTTGCAGAGTCCGATTTAGACCAGCGCTTTGCCCTTGAGCAGCTTGCGTACCCAATAGCGGGCCGGATGGAGCGCTTCCAGCAGATTGGCGGCCAGCGGCAGGGGATCGCCGCAGATCTCGCTGGCGAGCAGCTCGCCACAGAGCGGAGCCGAGCAGAGGCCCCGCGAGCCCAGCGCTCCCAGCACATAGAGGCCGGGGTGAAGGGGGAGCAGCTGGGCGTTGCGCGGATCATGCTGCAACTGCGCGTAGTGCTCCGCCAGACCTTGCAATCTGGCCACTGGCCCTACCACCGGCAGGTGATCCCGACTGGCACAACGCACACCTACCCGAGCCTCGTTACCACTCACATCCACGTCGGCGGGCCAGGCTTGCTCAGGTAGGCAGGCTTGCAGCCGCGCCTGGTTCTGGAGCTGCTCCTCGGCGCGAAACGCAAGGTCGGTCTGGTTGCGGCCATAGCTGGCACCGATGCAGTGCTGATCCTTGTGGGCCGGAGTGAGGTAGCCATCGTAGCAGAGCACGGTATTGAGCCTGCTCAGGCTGGCCGAGGTCGGCACATGGCTCACCTGACCGCGCACCGGATAGAGCGGCAGCTCGGCAAAGGGGATGAGCGCAGGCAGCTTGTGCCCGGCGGCAACCACCAGATTGGGAACTTGCCAGCGGCGACCTTCACGACTTTCGATCTGCCAGCCATCCGCCTGTTCGGCAATGGCAACTACCTCGGTCTTGAACTCTACCTCCAGCAGCCCGCTGGCTTGTGCTTCCTTGATCGCGGCGCGGGTGAGATCCGCCGGGCAGAGCCAGCCTCCCAGCGGGTAGTGGACGCCGCTGTGGCCGCAGGGCAGGCCGACGACCTGTTCTACTTCCGCGGTCGAGAGCGGTTGCATCAGCTCGGACGGGAAGGGGCCCAGGCTCATTTTCGCCAGCTTGGCTGCCGATTTGTCGTCATAGCCGAGCTGGGTTACCCCGCACAGGGCAAAGGCGACAGGATGGCGCTCAGCCAGTGCCAGCAGGCGGTGGCGGGCATAGCCAAAGGCAAGCGAATAGAAGCGTGACAGCGCATCGTGTTCGCCGTTGAGCAGCGGATAGAGCGCGCCTTGGCGGTTGCCGGAGGCGCCGTTGGCTGGCTCCCCATCTTCACAGAGCAGGGTCACCTTGCGGCCCCGCTCCACCAGAGAGAGCGCCGTCATCGCCGAGGCGATACCGCCGCCAATGATCAGCACTTCGCCATCCCTGCCTGCCGGGCGGGCATACCAGGGGGCAATGGTCTGTTGCGGCTGCTTCTCTGCGCGCTCACCAGTCAGCATCTCCCGCTTGCTACCGTGGCCCTTCACCTTCTTCATGGCAAAACCGGCTGCTATCAGGCCGCGACGGACAAAACCGGCGCAGGTGAAGGTGGCGATGGAGCAATCGGGACGGGCGAGGCGAGCGAGACCGTCGAACAGCTCCTGTGTCCACATCTCCGGGTTTTTGGCGGGGGAAAAACCATCCAGATACCAGGCATCCACCAGCCCCTCTGCCCGGTGCGGTACCAGCGGCAGCATATCCTTGATGTCGCCAAACCAGAGATCGAGGCGAATGCGGCCGCCCGCAAAATGCAGGCGGTGGCAACCGGAGACCGGCAGCGGCCATTGGGCGATAAGATCCTGACTCAAGTGGCCAAGTTCGGGCCAGGCGGCTAGCGCCTTGCGCAGATCGTCTTGAGTCAGGGGGTATTTCTCGAAACTGATGAAGTGCAGACGTGAGCCGTTGCCGGATTGGGGCGCCTGTTCCAGGAAGGCTTGCATTGTCGCCAGAAAGTTAAGGCCTGTGCCGAAACCTGTTTCACCTATCACGAAACTGTCACTATCGTGGTGCGAAAATCGCGCAGGTAGCCGGTTTTGCTGCAAAAAGACGTAGCGGGTTTCACTTAGACCGTTATCATTGGAAAAGTACACATCCCCGAAGTCACTGGAGACAGGAGTTCCCGCTTCATTCCAGTCCAATCGGGCATGATGTAAGGATGTTTGACTCACGTTTTCCTCGGCTCACGTCACAAAATCGTGGGCATTCTACGTGAAAGCAGACCAGTTTGGCAGCCGAAAGCGGGTAGACTTGGCGCCAGTTTTTCCAGACGAGATGAATTAATGAGAAGAGCAGTGATCACCGGTATCGGCGTCATCTCCAGTATCGGCAACAACAAGGAAGAAGTGCTGGCCTCCCTGAAAGCAGGTAAATCCGGCATCACCTATTCCGAGCAGTTCGAGCAGCACAACCTGCGCAGCCGTGTCTGGGGTAACATCAAACTCGAACCGTCTGAACTGATCGACCGTAAAGTCATGCGTTTCATGGGGGACGCTGCGGCCTACGCCTACCTCTCCATGCAGCAGGCTATTGAAGATGCCGGTCTGGCGCAAGAGCAGGTCTCCAACGAGCGTACCGGCCTGGTGGTCGGTTCAGGTGGTGCTTCCGGCAAGAACACCTCTGAATCTGTGGACATCGCCCGTGAGAAAGGGGTCAAGCGTGTGGGCCCTTACATGGTGCCGCGAACCATGTCCTCCACCACCTCTGCCTGTCTGGCCACCCCGTTCCAGATCAAGGGGGTTAACTACTCCATCAGTTCAGCCTGCGCCACCTCTGCGCACTGTATCGGCCACGCTCTGGAGCTGATCCAGCTTGGCAAACAGGATGTGGTCTTCGCTGGTGGCGGCGAGGAGCTGGACTGGTCCTCGACCATCCAGTTTGACGCCATGGGCGCGCTCTCTACCAAGTACAACGACACACCGGAAAAAGCGTCCCGTACCTACGATGCGAACCGCGACGGTTTCGTTATCTCCGGTGGTGGCGGCATCCTGGTGGTTGAGGAGCTGGAACATGCCCTGGCTCGTGGTGCTCACATCTATGCCGAGCTGACCGGTTACGGTGCCACCTCCGATGGCTACGATATGGTCGCGCCGAGCGGTGAAGGCGCGGTGCGTTGCATGAAGATGGCAATGCAGGGGGTTGGCAAGGTTGATTACATCAACACCCACGGCACCTCCACCCCGGTGGGCGATACCAAGGAGCTGGAAGCGATCCAGACTCTGTTTGGTGCCAACGGCCCCAAGATCTCCGCCACCAAGGCAATGACCGGCCATGCGCTGGGTGCCGCCGGCGTGCACGAGGCTGTCTACTCCCTGCTGATGATGGAGCATGGCTTTATCGCTCCCAGCATCAACATCGAGACCCTGGACGAGAAGGCGGAAGGTCTGCCCATCGTGCGCGAGTACGAAGCGGCCGAACTCAACACCGTCATGTCCAACAGCTTCGGCTTTGGCGGTACCAACGCCTCCCTGGTATTCAGCAAGTTCAAAGCATGATCATCCGGTTGATATGAAAAAAGCGCCTCAGGGCGCTTTTTTTGTCTTCGGGGTCTACCATCACTCATTGCAGAGCAGAGCAGAGCAGAGCAGAGCAGACAAAGGAAGCTGCTTCCGACCTGACTATTGCACGCAAAATATCAGGCAGCATCCTTGACCATGGGAGCAAAGTGTCCATGCGAGCCAAGAATATTTCTTGGCGGTTTTTGCGGCGCTTACCATTGAACACGCTATCCGCGAAGGTGAGTGGGTGACTCAAGCTGAACCTCATGCCTGATGACAAGTGGGGCTCATGATCTTACGTCAAGGGGGCGGCCTGAATCCTGTGCTGGCAATGCGGAGCGAAAACCTCGCTTGGTTTGTCCGAAGTTGCGGCTCGTCACTGCGGATGCGACGTTCACCGGTACAGTGCACTGCCAGATTGCGAAGCCCTGATGGATATATCAGGGCTTGTGCTATCCGCGTTTTTCACGGGCGCGGTGGGCAAGCCGATGGCGATGGGCGGCGCGCTCGGGTATAGTCCTGCGCCAATGGCGTTATCCTGTTTTGCTGACCCGTCGTGGCCTAGGTGGTGGCGAGGGGCAGGCCCGTGTAAGGAGTGTTATGAAGTTCAGTCCCCTGCTCGATGAGATGATGAAGGCCCTGCAAGTATTGCCGGGGGTGGGGCCCAAGTCTGCCCAGCGGATGGCCTTTACCCTGCTTGAGCGCGAGCGCAGCGGCGGCTTGCGGTTGGCCCAACTGCTCTCTCGCGCCCTGACCGAGATTGGCCACTGCAGCCACTGCCGCACCTTTACCGAGAACGACCGCTGCGATATCTGCGCCAATCCCAAGCGGGAAGAGAATGGCCTGCTCTGCGTGGTGGAGAGCCCGGCGGACGTGGCGGCCATCGAGCAGACCGGCCAGTTTTCCGGTCGTTACTTTGTGCTGATGGGCCATCTGTCGCCGCTCGATGGTATCGGCCCCGAGGAGCTGGGGCTCGATATTCTGGAGCGCCGCCTGAAGGATGAGGCGATCAGCGAACTGATCCTCGCCACCAACCCCACCATCGAGGGGGATGCCACCGCCTGGTATATCGCCGATATGGCCCGAGCCGCCGGGGTGGAGGTGAGCCGCATCGCTCACGGCGTGCCGGTGGGGGGCGAGCTGGAGCTGGTGGATGGCACCACGCTCTCCCACTCCCTGATGGGGCGCCAGCGCCTCAAATAAGGGGCTGGATAGGATTGGGCCATTACGGCCTGATCAGAAAATCGGCAGTTGAATGGAAAAAGGGGGCGAATGAGCAGGATTGCACATTCGCCCCCTTGATATTTGGATCCCTGTCCCCATCTAGGTTGGGCGTATGTTCAACCCGATGTTTCTGAGGATTGGTCCATGACCCAAAGTGTTCATGCCGAAACCCACGGCTTTCAAACTGAAGTCAAACAACTGCTGAGTCTGATGGCTCACAGCCTCTACTCCAACAAAGAAGTATTCCTGCGCGAGCTGATTTCCAACGCATCCGATGCGGCGGACAAGCTGCGCTTCAAGGCGCTTTCCGATGCCTCTTTGTTCGAAAACGACGGCCAGTTGCGTGTGCGCCTGGTGGTGGACAAAGAGAAGCGTACCCTGACCATCTCCGATAACGGGATCGGTATGACCCGTGATCAGGTGATCGAGCACCTGGGTACCATCGCCAAGTCCGGCACCGCAGAATTCTTCAAAAACCTCTCCGGCGATCAGGGACGTGACTCCCAGCTGATCGGTCAGTTCGGGGTCGGTTTCTACTCCGCCTTTATCGTTGCCGACAAGGTGACAGTGGTTTCCCGCGCCGCCGGCACTGCTCCGGAGCAGGGCGTGCAGTGGGAATCGGAAGGGGAAGGCTCCTTCACCGTGGCTGACGTGACCAAAGAGGGTCGCGGTACCGACGTTATCCTGCACCTGCGTGCCGAAGAGGACGAGTTCCTCGACGACTGGCGTCTGCGCTCCGTGGTAAGCAAATACTCCGACCACATCAGCGTGCCGGTGGAAATGTACAAAGAGGGTACCCCGGATCGCGAAGAGGATGGTGAAACCATCGTCGGCACCGATGCCGATACTACAGGGGGCGAGTGGGAGCAGGTCAACCGCGCGACTGCACTGTGGACCCGTAACCCGAAAGATATCAAGGACGAGGAGTATCAGGAGTTCTACAAGCACGTCGCCCACGACTTTGAAGATCCGCTGCTCTGGGGTCACAACCGGGTGGAAGGGGCGCAAGAGTACACCAGCCTGCTCTACGTACCGGCCCGCGCACCGTTCGACCTCTACAACCGCGATCAGAAGCACGGTCTGAAGCTCTATGTACAGCGCGTCTTCATCATGGACGACGCCGAGCAGTTTATGCCGACCTACCTGCGCTTCGTCAAAGGGGTGCTGGACTCCAACGATCTGCCGCTCAACGTCAGCCGTGAAATCCTGCAGGACAACAAGGTGACAGCCTCTCTGCGCAAGGCTTGCTCCAAGCGCGTTCTGACCATGCTCTCCAAGCTGGCGAAAGACGATGCCGAGAAGTACGCCAAGTTCTGGAGCGAGTTCGGCAACGTGCTCAAAGAGGGCCCGGCCGAGGATTACGCCAACCGCGAAGAGATTGCCAAGCTGCTGCGCTTTGCCAGCACCGCTGGTGAAGGCGAAGCCCAGACCGTCTCTCTCGAGGATTATGTTGGCCGCATGAAGGAAGGTCAGCAGAAGATTTACTACATCACCGCCGACTCTTATGCCGCTGCCAAGAACAGCCCGCACCTCGAGATCTTCCGCAAGAAGGGCGTCGAAGTGCTGCTGATGTGGGAGCGTGTCGATGAGTGGCTGATGAGCCACCTGACCGAGTTCGACGGCAAGCAGCTCATCTCCGTCACCCGTGGCGAGCTGGATCTCGGCGATCTGGAAGATGAAGCCTCCAAGCAGGCGCAGGAAGAGGCTGAAAAAGCCAACGCCGGTCTGGTTGAGCGGGTCAAGAAGAGCCTCGGTGAAGCGGTGAAAGAGGTGCGTGTCACCCATCGTCTGACCGACTCCCCCTCCTGCATCGTGACCGACGCCTACGGCATGAGCACCCAGATGATCAAGCTGATGCGCGCGGCCGGCCAGCCAGTACCGGAGCAGAAGTATATTCTGGAGCTCAACCCCGACCATGCGCTGGTGAAGAAACTCGACACCATCGAAGACGAGGCACTGTTTGGCGAGTGGGTCACCCTGCTGCACGAACAGGCCCAGCTGGCCGAACAGGGTGGGCTGAACGATCCGGCGAGCTTCGTCTCCCGTATCAACCGCCTGCTGCTGCAAGCCTAAGCTGCGACTCCGATAACAAAAAGCCCACTGCATGCAGTGGGCTTTCTTGATCCTACCGTGTGAGAACGATGAAACACAGCAGTAGGGGAGGCGGCCAGCGCCTCTCTATTTGCGGTATTCGTTGTTGTAGTTCTGGATGAGACGGCGGGTCACCTCATGCTGGGGATCGGCAAACACCTTGAGGGTCTTGCCGCGCTCTACCACCCGTCCTTCATGCATGACCAGCACCTCATCGCTGATATGGCTGACGATGCCCAAATCGTTGGCCACCAGCACATAGCTTAGCCCCATGGTCTCCTGCATCTCCAGCAGCAGGTTGATGATCTGGGAGCGTACCGAGATATCCAGGGTGGAGAGCGCCTCATCGGCCACCACGATCTTGGGGTTGAGGATCAGCGCGCGAGCCAGCGCCACCCGCTGCTGCTGACCAGAGGAGAGCATCTGCGGGTAGAAGAGGGCGTGATCCGGCAGCATGCCCACCATGCGCAAGGTCTGCACTACCTTCTCGCTGCGCTCCTCCTCGCTCATCTCGGTGTTGAGGCGCAGCGGCGTCTCCAGGATCTGGCCGACCCGGATCTTGCGGTTGAGCGAGGTGTTGGGATCCTGAAAGATCATCCGCAGCAGCTTGCAGCGAGTCTGGTAATCGCCGTGCACCATCAGCTGGCCGTCGATGGCGATGTCGCCGCTGGTGGGTTCGATCATGCCAGCCAGAATGCGGGCGAGGGTGCTCTTGCCGGAGCCCGCTTCACCGACAATGGCGAGGGTCTGACCCACGTCGAGATCGAACGAGAGGGGCTTGATCGCCTCCACCGCCTGACGACGGAACAGACCGGTGCGGTTTTGATAGGTTTTGCTAAGGCCTCTGACCTGCAACAGGGATGGCTCGATCACAAGCGGGGCTCCTTCATGGGGGCATTAACGGTCATCATTTTTTTGGCTCCTCCATGTTCAGCGGGAAGTGACAGCTGAACTGATGGCCTTTCACCTTGTTCATCAGCGGGGTTTGCACGCACTGCTTCTGGGCGTAGGGGCAGCGTGGGCCGAGCCGGCAGCCGATAGGCAGATGCTGCAGCGGCGGGATGACACCGGGCAGGGTTTCGAGGCGCGACTTGTGGCGCACCAGCTTGTCAAAGTCGGGGATCGACTTGAGCAGCGCATCGGTATAGGGGTGATGCGGGGTCTCGAGGATCTGCTCCCGGGTGCCCACCTCTACCATCTGGCCGCAATACATCACGTTGATGGTGTCGGTCAGGTTGGCAATGGCGGCGATGTCGTTACTGATGATCAGGATGGTGGTGTTGCCCAGCTTGTTCATCTTGTCCAGCAGTCGCAGGATCTGGGAGTGGGTGGTGGATTCCATGGCGCTGGTGGGTTCGTCTGCCACCAGCAGGCGCGGCTGGTTGGCAATCGCCATGGCGATCATCACCTTCTGGCACATGCCATCAGACAACTCATGGGGATAGGCGCGCATCACCTTGCGGTGATCCTTGACCCCGACCCGGTGCAACAGGGCGATGGCTTTTTTCTTGCGCCATTGGAAGCGCTGCCAGAACTGCCCCTCGAACGAATCGGTCGGGATCGCCTCTTCCAGCTGGGTGCCGATCTCCTCGGAGGGGTCGAGACAGCTGATGGGATCCTGAAAGATCATGGCGATCTCGCGGCCCATGATGCGACGGCGCTCCTTGGGGGCCATGGTCAGCAGATCCATGTCGTTGAAGCGCATCCGGTCGGCACGTACCGTCCAGTTGTCCTTCTCGATGCCGACGATCACCTTGGCCACCAGACTCTTGCCGGAGCCGGATTCCCCCACCAGACCGCGGATCTCTCCCTCAGTCAGGGTCAGGCTCACCTTGTCCACCGCCTTGACCTTGCCTTGCGGGGTATCTATCTCGATGGTGAGATTGCGTATATCTAGCAACGGCATTAGTCATTCCCCTCTTTGAGTGCTTCACGAATGCCTTCACCAACTAAATTGGTCACCAGCACGCTGAACAGAATGGCCATGCCGGGCAGGGTGACGGTCCAGGGAGCGAGATAAATAAGATCGCTCGAATCGGCCAGCATGGTGCCCCACTCAGGTTGGGGAGACTGGGCGCCGAGACCGAGAAAACCGACCGCCGAGATATCGAGAATGGCCGCCGACAAGGTGCGGGTGGTCTGGGCCACCAGGGTCTCGACAATGTTGGGCAAAATAGCCAGCCGCATGATCCGCAAGGGGGGCGAACCATCGAGCCGGCTGGCGGTGATGTACTCCTTTTGCATCTCGGCATGCACCGCGTTGTGGGTAGCCCGGATAAAGGGCGGGATCAACGCCAGGGTAATGGCGATCAGGGTATTGCCAAAACCCGGCCCCATGATGGCGACCATGATGATGGCCATCAGCAGGGAGGGGATGGAGAGCAGGGTATCGAGCAGGTGATGCAGCACGCTCGATTTCAGCCCCTTGCTCATGCCGCCGAGGATACCGATGGCGGAGCCCACCACCATGGCGATCACCACCACGACCAGTGCGTAACCAAAGGTAAAACGCGTCCCCACCACCAGCCGGGAGAGCATGTCACGCCCCAGATCGTCGGTGCCGAGGAAGTAGTCGATGTTGCCGGTCGCCGCCCAGGAGGGGGCCAGCAGCAGCTTGTCGGTGTGCTGCTCATCAATGCCGTAGGGAACGACCAGCGGTCCCACCAGCGTGATGAGCAGCAGCAGCAATAAGCACCAGAGTCCCGCCATGGCGAGCGGATTGCGGCGATAGGAGGCCCACGTCTGCTCAAGGGGCGAGAGGATCTTGAGCTCGGGATAGATGTTCGATTTATCTTGCATAGGATACCTGGCTCCGGGTCATGCCATGAGCACGTTCAGTCTTGTTTTGCATAGAGCTCTTTGCGCCGCGCCGGATAGATAAGGGTGGTGAGTAGCTCGGTGCTGACGCTGATGAAGATGACGAAGCTGGCCACCACCAGGGTGGCACCGCGGATGGCGGCGTAGTCCTGCAGGGCGATGCTGCTGACCAGCCAGCGGCCGATCCCGTGCCACTCGAACACCACCTCGGTGATCATGGCGGAGGTGAGCACGCTGCCCAGTTGCAGGCCCAATAGCGGCAGTACCGGCGGCAGGGCGTTCTTCAGACCATGGCGCCAGACGATCTGTGCCTTGGAAAGCCCCCGGCTCGCCGCCGCCTTGATATAGTTCTGCTTCATTACGTCGATGAGCGAACTGCGCACATGGCGGATCACCTCGGTGGTGGGCACTACCGCCAGCACCAGCGAAGGGAGGATAAGGTGGCGCAGGGCATCGTGCAGCGCTGCTTGTCGCCAGGGCTCGTTGCTGAGCAGCACATCGATCACCGCGATGCCCGTGATGGGGGGAACGTCGTAGAGCAGGCTGATCTGGCCCGATGCCGGCAACCAGCCGAGATCGAGGGAAAATAGCATCACCACCAGCAGCGCCAGCCAGAACACCGGCACCGCATAGCCGATAAGACCGGCGGTCATGATGGAAAGATCCAGCGTCTTGCCCTGTGACAGGGCCGCCAGGGTGCCGAGGGGAATCCCCACCAGCAGCGAGATAACAAAGGCGGCCAGACAGAGGATCAGGGTCGCCGGGAAGTAGTGGCGGATCTCGTCCAGCACCGGCAGCCCGGAGACGCTGGAGATCCCCAGATCCCCGGCGACAATGCGACGCAGAAAGTCGGGATAACCACTCCAGAAACTGAGCTGATGGCCGATCAGCCGATAGTCCAGCAGATAGGCGACAAAGGTCAGCGCCAGCAGGGTGATGAGCAGCAGGTTGATGCGGCGCAAGGTGTATAAAAGCATGCTTATTCCCTGTGAGCCTGGTTGAAGGAGGCGCCGCCAAAGGGCATCAGCGTCAGCCCCTCGATGTCGCTGCGGCTGACCTGGGTGCGCAAGGCGTGTGCCAGCGGAATGAGCGGCAGCTGCTCGTTGAGCAAGGTCTGGGCGTAGTAGTAGTTGCGCAGCCGGAATGCCAGCTGGGGCGTGGTGACTGCATCATCCAGCAGTTGATCGAAGGCCGGGCTGCACCAGCGGCTGTAGTTGTTGCCCCGCTCAACCGCCGAGCAACTCAGCAACTGGCGGAAGAAGTTGTCCGGGTCGGCGTTGTCGGCAATCCAGCCGGAGAGCAGGCTGTCGTACTGCCCCTTGGTGAGACGACCTTCGATCACCGGCCACTCCCGTTGTACGATCTTGAGCTTGATGCCGACCTTGGCCAGATCACTGCGGATCAGTTGAGCGGTTTTGACCGCATCCGGGTTGTACGGGCGAGCGTCCGGTTGTACCAGCACCTGCATCTCGAACCCTTTCTCCAGTCCCGCTTCCTTGAGCAGCTGGCGGGCCCGTTTCAAGTCGGGCTTGCGCTCCGGCAGGCTGGGGTTGTAACCCCATGAAAGAGGCGGCAGCAGGCTGTTGGCGGGCAGGCCGGTATCGAAATAGACTGCCTGCAACAGGTTGTCGATATTGATGGCGCTGGCAATTGCCTGACGTACCTTGACGTTGCTGAATGGCGGCTTGCGGGTATTGAGGGCCAGGAAGGCCACGTTCATCCCCGATTGGACTGAGAGGTTCAGAGCCGGGTTCTGTTTGATCACCGCGAGTTGGCTGGCGGAAGGGGTGCTCATCACATCGCACTCGCCGGTCAGCAGCTTGGCCAGCCGCTTGGCGGATTTGGGGGTGATGTCGTAGACCAGCTGTTCAATCTTGGCATCGCCGCCCCAGTAGCCGGGGTGGCGCAGATAGCGGATGAACTCGTTGTGGCGATACTCCTTGAAGCTGAACGGGCCTGTGCCGATGGGGCGGCTATCCAGCAGGGCAGGCGTGCCCGCCTTGAGCATCTGTTCGGCGTATTCGGCTGAAAGGATCACCGCATAGTCGCTGGCCAGGGTGGCGAGGAAGGAGGCGTTCGGTTGATTCAGTTCGAACACCACCGTCTGCGGCCCTTTTTTGTAGACTCGCTTGAACAGCAGATCTTGTCCCAGGCTATAGAAGTAGGGGTAGTCGCCGCCGGAGACATTGTGATAGGGGTGCTGATCGTCCAGCTGGCGGGCATAGGTGAAGACCACGTCATCGGCATTGAAGGTGCGGCTGGGCTTGAACCAGGGGGTATGATGAAACGTCACCCCTTTGCGCAGGGTCAGGGTATAGGTGAGGCCATCCTCGCTCATATGCCAGTTGGTGGCGAGCGCTGGCCCCAGCGCCAGGGTATTGGGGTTCACCTCCAGCAGGCGGTCGTAGAGCGGACGGGCACTGGCATCCAGCGTCACCCCGGAGTTGGAAACATGGGGGTTGAAGGAGAGGGGGGATCCCTCAGCGCAATAGACGAGTCCGGTTTTGGAGGCCTCGGATTGCTTGTCGCAGCCGGTGAGCAGGACCAGCAGACCCAGTAGCAAGGGGGTGAGCATTCTCATTGTTGAACCATGTTCTTATAGGGGGTTTGGTCGCACGTATTGATACAAATGTACAAGCACAAAGGCTGGCGTGTTGCTTGCGTTGGCCTCAACCGCGCTCCATCACTCTTGTTCTGCATCATTATCGCCATCTTGCAACTGATATTTGCGTAGCATGCCACGGAACTGGTGATAGCTTAAGGCCAGCAGTTGAGCGGCTTTGCGCTGATTATACTGGGATTGCTGCATCGCTTGCTTGAGTAAATTAATCTCGTATTCCGCCACCGCTTGCTTGAGATCGAGAGGCAGGGCGAGGGGGGATGCAGATTGTACCTCGCGTTGGGCCTCTTGCGCAGGTTGCGTGACCTGTGGTCGCCAGGGGGAATCAAACGGGTTGAGCACCAGGGTCGAGAGCGGTAACTGGGGATTGCCCTGGCGGTAGATGCTGCGCTCCACCACGTTCTTCAGCTCCCGCACGTTGCCCGGCCAGTGGTAATCCAGCAGTAACTGGGTTGCCTTGCGTGAGAACCCGGCAAACAGCGGATAACCCAGCTCCCGGGTCATGCTGTGGGCGAAGTGCTCCGCCAGCATCAGGATATCTTCCCGCCGCTCCCGCAAAGGGGGGAGGGTGATCACATCAAACGCGAGCCGGTCCAGCAGATCGTGGCGAAACTGCCCCTTGTCGGCCAACGCAGGGAGATCCTCGTTGGTGGCGCAGACCAGCCGCACATCCACCTTGAGGGGCTTGGCCCCGCCCACCCGCTCGAACTCGCCATACTCGATGACCCGCAGCAGCTTCTCCTGCACCCGGGCGCTGGTGGTGGCCAGTTCGTCAAGGAACAGGGTGCCGCCATCGGCCCGCTCGAAGCGCCCCTGATGGCGCTTGGCCGCGCCGGTAAAGGAGCCCGCCTCGTGACCGAACAGCTCGGTCTCCAGCAGACTTTCGCTCAGAGTGGCGCAGTTGATGGTGACAAAGCTTTGATCCCAGCGCGCCGAGAGATAATGTAGGCGGTGGGCGATGAGCTCCTTGCCCGTTCCCCGCTCACCGATGATCAGCACGGGTTTGCGCAGCGGGGCGAGCCGTGAGGCCTGCTCGATAATCTCGAGGAATGCGTTGGATTCCCCCAGCAGGCTTTCCGTGGCCGTGGTCATAGTGATCCCTGTTGGTTGTTAAAGCTGGTCAATCTTACCAAAAGTTGGTGATTTTTATCACCACCTGCATGGCATCTATTGAAACGGGGCAAAGCAGCCCCATATAAATCAACAAGTTAAATTTCGCTCCAGATTGGCACACAAGTTGCCATTGTCAATGGAGAAACAACGCCATGCCATTAACAGGAGTGCAATCATGAGTATTTTTTCCCGTCTGGCCGACATCATCAATTCCAACCTGACGGCCCTGCTCGACAAGGCAGAAGATCCCCAGAAGATGGTGCGCCTGATCATTCAGGAGATGGAGGACGAGCTGGTCAAGGAGCGCTCCAATCTGGCCCGCTTCCTCGCCAGCCAGAAAGAGATTGGCCGTCAGGTCGCCCGCCATCAGGAGCGGGTCGATGAGTGGCAGGCCAAGGCCGAGCTGGCCCTGACCAAGGGGCGTGAAGATCTGGCCCGCGCCGCCCTTATCGAGAAGAAGAAACAGAGCGAGTTGTCAGAGACCCTCTACCGCGAGCAGCAGGCGGTCGACAGCGGCATCGAGAAGCTGGGTGAAGAGATCCGCCAGCTCGAAGCCAAGCTGGAAGATGCCCGTGCCCGCCAAAAAGCGATGGCCATTCGCAGCGAAGCGGCCAGCAGCCGTCTCAACGTGCAGAGCCAGGTTGCCCGTGGTGACAGTCAGGCGGTGGTGAGCAAGTTCGAGCGGATGGAGCGTCGCATCGATGAAATGGAAGCGCGCGCCGATCTGGGTCAGTCCGACAAGGCGCTGGCGCAGCAGTTTGCCGAGCTGGAAGTGGACGACCAGATAAGTCGCGAGCTGGAAGCCATGCGTCAGAAGCTGGGCCAGGGCGACAGCAAAAGCGAAGGCAAACAGGGGGAGTAACAGATGGAAGATCTGCT
Organism: uncultured Aeromonas sp.; assembly: GCA_945957575.1. Taxonomy (GTDB): domain Bacteria; phylum Pseudomonadota; class Gammaproteobacteria; order Enterobacterales; family Aeromonadaceae; genus Aeromonas. The sequence goes on from CAMFLW010000012.1 coordinate 23,756, forward strand.
GGGCGTATTGATGGTTCCCATGGTGGTCTTCATGGTGGTGGTGGCCCCCATCTGGCTGGTGCTGCACTATCGTGCCAAGGGGCGCATTGGCGCCGGTCTTGCCGATAGCGAGCGGGAACAGCTGCAAGGGCTGCTGGCTCGCACCGAGAAGATGCAGGAGCGAGTGGGCGCGCTGGAGTCGATTCTGGATGCGGAAGTCCCCGGTTGGAGGAACAAGGTATGAGCAGTGTCAGTCGTGAAGGGCGTAACCTCTATCGCGATCCCCAGCGTGGCAAGATAGCCGGGATCTGTGCCGGTTTGGCTGAGTATTTCGGGGTGGAGACCTGGATCGTGCGGCTGCTCGCCATCAGTGGCCTTATCTTCGCCGGTTTCATTACCTTCACCGCCTATATCGCTGCCTGGTTCTTGCTCGACAAAAAGCCGGTCACCCTCTACTCGCAAGAGGATGCCGACTTTGCCGAGGTGCGGATGAAAGCGCGCAGCTGGCAGGCGGGGATCACCCCTCATCAGGCGCTGGGCCGTATCGCGCAGGAACTTGACGCGCTGGAGCCCAGAGTTCAGCGGATCGAGAAGCTGGTGACCTCCAGGGAGTTCACCCTGCAGCGGGAGTTTCGCAAGCTGTAGTGCTTGCTCAAGCACTCAATATCGATGGTGGAATCTTCTGTGATGATCCACCATCGACGACAACTATCCAGACGTGGATAAGCGGTCGACCTCTCGCACGGCTGAGCACGCCGGATGCAACCACCAAGGGAGAACGGATCAAGCCTTGATACTCAATAAACTGGAACAGAAGTTGACTCGCCTGCAACACAAGGCGAACGACGTGGTGAACCGGGTGCGGGATCGCCATATTCGGCTGGCGGTGACCGGCCTCTCTCGCAGCGGCAAAACCGCCTTTATCACGGCGCTGGTTAACCAGCTGGAACACTCGGCCATCGATGGCCGTTTGCCGTTGTGGGATGCCCTGCGTCAAGGGCGCATCCTCGGCGCCCGCCGGGTGCCGCAGCTCAATGCCCACATCCCCACCTTTGCCTACGAGCGTGGCCTCGACTCCCTGTTTGGCGATCCACCAGCCTGGCCCGAGCCCACCCGCGGCGTGGCTGAGGTACGCCTCGAAATTCGTTATCGCACCCGTCACCCCCTGCGCAAGCATCTGGGGGAGATCTCCACCCTCTACGTGGATCTGGTGGATTACCCCGGGGAGTGGCTGCTCGACTTGCCGCTCCTTGAGATGAACTACGAGCAGTGGAGCGAGCAGGTGCGCGAGCAGCTGCGTCGCCCAGAGCTGCAGGCGCTCGCCGCCAGCTGGCTAACCCCCGGGTGGCAGGCAACGCAACCTTTTGCCGAGCGACCGGTGGCTGAGCTGGCCGAGCGCTACACCGCCTATCTGCACGCCTGCAAACAGGAGCTGGGGCTGCACCTGATCCAGCCCGGCCGCTTCGTCTTGCCGGGGGAGTATGCCGGTGCCCCCATGCTGCAATTTGTCCCCTGGGTGTGGGAGATGCCTGACAGCGAGCCCGCCGATGGCACCCTCTACGCCACCCTCAGGCAGCGCTTCGAGCAGTACAAGCAGCATCTGGTGCAGGGTTTTTATGAGCAGCACTTTGCCGGTTTCGATCGCCAGATCGTGCTGGTGGACTGCCTGCAGCCCCTCAACGCCGGGGCGGCCAGCTTTGGCGACATGCAGCAGGCCATCGCCCGCATCATGGAGAGCTTTGCCTACGGCAAGAGCAACTGGTGGCGGCGACTCTTCTCGCCCCGTATCGACAAGCTGCTGTTTGTGGCGAGCAAGGCTGATCACGTCACCCCCGAACAGCATGGGCCCATGGTCTCACTGCTGCAGCATCTGGTGCGGAGCGGCCGCGGCCAGGCCCGTTTTGAGGGGATCACCACCGAGTGCTTGGCGCTGGCTGCCATCAAGGCGACCGAGGTGGGCAAGGGGGTGGCCAATGGCCGCGAGTTCCCCGCCATCCGCGGCACCAGCCTGAGCGGTGAGCCGCTGCTGCTGTTCCCGGGGGAGGTGCCGCCCCATATTCCCCCCGCACAGTGGTGGAACAGTCAGGGCTTTGATTTTCAGGCGTTTCGCCCCATGCCCATGAGCGCCCATCAGGCGCTGCCCCATATCCGGCTCGATGCGGCGCTGGAGTTTCTGCTCGGGGATCACCTCGAATAACGGTGTGCGGTCTTGGCACCTGAGCCGAAGGCTGCGCACAGGAGACTGTTTTCAGGAGAACAAGGCGATGAACGATCAGATAAAAGAGCGGCCACCGCTGCAGGGCAAGGTGATCCTTGAGCCTGCCTTGACGGTGGCCAGTGACGAGCGCCCGCCCGCACCGGCCCAGCGGCTGGAGGAGGCGAGCTTCGAGCGCCTCGACGAGCTGGACGATTTCACCGAGGTGGAGAGCGCCCTCGTCAGCAAACCGCGCCGCCGCCATCGACTGTTGGCATGGGGGCTGGGGGCGGTCGGTCTGCTCTCCTTGGGCCAGTATGGCGCCTTCCTTTACGATCAGTTTCTCACCACCCCGCTCTGGGGCAGCGCCTGGCTGGCAGCCTCGGCGCTGGTTGCGGCGGGTACCGCCAGCGTGGTGGGGCGGGAGTGGCTGCGGCTGCGCACCCTCAAGCGGCGTCAGGATGTGCGCTCGCGGGCAGAAGATCTGCTGGCCCATCAGGGGGTCGGGCAGGGGCAGGCCTTCTGCGAAGGGTTGGCGGTCAAAAGTGGCGACAAGGGGCGCGAGGGGTATCAGACCTGGCTGGCCCAGCTCGACGAGAGCCACAGCGATCGGGAGGTGCTGACCCTCTACAGTCAGCTGGTACTCGGCGAGCGTGACAAGCTGGCGCAGGCGCGGGTGGCCAAGTGGTCGGGGGAGGCCGCCGTGCTGGTGGCCCTGAGCCCGCTCGCCACCGTCGACATGATGCTGATGCTGTGGCGTAACCTGCGGATGATCGAGGATATCGCCGATGTCTATGCCATCGAGCTCGGCTACTGGAGCCGCATACGCCTCATCCGTCAGGTGTTTCGCAACATGCTCTACGCCGGTGCCACCGAGCTGGTGACCGAGGTGGGGATGGACTTGCTGGGGGCCGAGCTCACCGCCAAGCTTTCTGCCCGCGCGGCGCAAGGGGTGGGGGCCGGGCTGCTCACCGCTCGCCTTGGTCTGCGTACTATAGAGGCGTGCCGCCCGCTGCCCTGGTGTGCGGATGAAAAACCGAAACTCGGCGAGCTGCGCAAGCGGCTGATCGGCCAGCTGGCGGGGTATCTCAACAAATCCTCATAGCCCTGTCTGCACCTTGCTGCGATGACCCATGCCCCTGTTGTGCTCGCCAAGCCGCAGGGGCATGGTTTTAATCGGCAGATCATTGAGTTGGCAGCAGTGTCCGGTTTTGGCGAGGCGCCCGTTTACGGTTAAGCTGGCAGTCAATCTTACCAATCACACTCATCGTACCAATCGGCAAGGATGCCCGATGAACTTTACCTTTCGCCAGATCCGTTATTTTGTGGCCGTGGCCGACAGCTTTTCCGTGAGTCGTGCCGCCGCCGAGCTTCATATCTCCCAGTCGGCGGTCACCAGCGCCATTCGCGAGTTGGAGACCGAGCTCGGCGCCCCGCTATTCGAGCGCAATCCGCGCGGCGTCACCCTCACCACTCAGGGCCACCAGTTTTTGCTCCACGCCCGCCGCATTCTCGGCGCCATGACCGAGGCGAGCCACTCCCTCAAAGCGGTGGCCCAGCAGGATCAGGGGCGACTCACCATCGGCGTGACCACCTTGGTGGCGGGTTACTACCTCTCAGAAGCGCTCGGCCGCTTTCGCCGCGCCTTTCCGGCGGTACAGATCGAGGTGAAGGAGGATGAACAGCCTTTTCTGGAGCACCAGATCGTCAACGGCGAGGTGGATGTGGGGATCCTGATGACCAACCGCACCATCCGGCAAGAGGCGTTTGATACCGAGTTGCTGACCCGCTCGCCGCTGCGGCTCTGGCTGGCCGCCAACCACCCGCTCTGCGCCGAGTCGACCCTCTCGCTCACCGCGCTGGGGGAGGAGCCGATGATCTCGCTGACCGCCGATCAGCTGGATCAGATCATCGGTGGCGGCCTGCGCCGCTACGGCATCTCCCCCCGTATCGTGCTGCGCACCGCATCGGTGGAGGCGGTGCGCAGTCTGGTGGCGAGCCAGCTCGGGGTCGCCCTGTTGCCCGATTTTGCCTATCGCCCCTGGTCGCTGGAGCAGGAGCGGGTCGAGGCGCGCCCCATCAAGGAGCCCATTCCCGCCATCGATATCGGGCTGGTGTGGCGCCGTGGTTCTCGGCTGGATTGGACGGCGCGGGAATTTATCGATATTGCTCGGGATCAGAGCCGATTGAGAGCTCGTCAGGCGCTCCCTCGTTAGCCGTTTCTTGTGGGGTTGCCACAAAAATTCAGATTCATCTGCACTCGATATCGATTTAGCTGATACCTGAGCCACCAAAAATTGAAATATTCATCGTATTGCCACTCCCCTAAGCTCATTGCTGGTTAACAGGATGTTAACGCCCATGGTGGCGTTCCTTCACCTGATGCAAGTCAACACAATGCAAGGAGTGCATGATGAAATTGACCCCTCTGATGCTGGCTCTTGTGCCGGCGCTGCTGGCAGGCCAGACCCAGGCTGCCCCGACCGAGCTCGGCAAGGGTGAAGGCCAGCTCAATATCGTGGCCTGGGCTGGCTACGTTGAGCGTGGCGAGACCGACAAGAACTACGACTGGGTGACCGGATTCGAGAAAGAGACCGGCTGCAAGGTGAGCGTCAAGACGGCGGCCACCTCGGACGAGATGGTGGCGTTGATGAACGAGGGGGGCTTCGATCTGGTGACCGCCTCCGGCGATGCCAGTCTGCGTCTGATTGCCGGTGGCAAGGTGCAGGCGCTCAATCTGGCGCTCATCCCGAGCTACAGCAAGATTGACCCCCGGCTGCAAAATGCCCCCTGGCACACGGTGGATGGCAAGCACTACGGCGTGCCCTACCAGTGGGGCGGCAATATCCTGATGTACAACACCAAGGTGTTCCCCAAGGCACCGGACTCCTGGAACGTGGTGTTCGAGGAGCAGACCCTGGCGGATGGCAAGTCCAACAAGGGGCGGGTGCAGGCCTTTGACGGCCCGATCCACATCGCCGATGCCGCCCTCTATCTGATGACCCATCAGCCTGCCCTGGGCATCAAGGATCCTTACGAGCTGAACGAGGATCAGTACAAGGCCTCCCTCGATCTGCTACGCCAGCAGCGCCAGCTGGTGGGGCGCTACTGGCACGATGCTTTCGTCCAGATCGATGACTTCAAGAACGAAGGGGTGGTCGCCTCCGGTTCCTGGCCGTTCCAAGCCAATACCCTGATCGCCGACAAGCAGCCCATCGCCACCACTGTGCCGAAAGAGGGAGTGACCGGTTGGGCCGATACCAGCATGGTGCACAGCGATGCCAAGAACCTCACCTGCGCTTACAAGTGGCTGGAGCACTCCCTGAGCAACAAGCTGCAGGGGGATCTCGCCGCCTGGTTTGGCTCGGTGCCAGTGGTGCCTGCCGCCTGTGACGGCAATGCCCTGCTGGGCCCGACCGGGTGCAAAACCAACGGTATCGACAACTTCGATCGGGTTCGCTTCTGGCGCACTCCGGTCTCCCAGTGCAAGAGCCAGGGAACTTGCGTGCCCTATTACCGCTGGGTTTCCGACTATATCGCCATTCTGGGCGGTCGCTGAGGTGGGGTGAGCAGCGTTTCCTCTGCACAGTTGCTCAAACCGGATAATCAAGCGGGCCGGACAGGAGTCCGGCCCATCCCAGCACAGACAAGGACGCCCCATGAACGCCGTACAATTTGACCGGGTCAGTCGCCACTATGGCGAGGTGAAGGCGGTCGACGACATCTCTTTCCAGATCCCCTCAGGGGAATTCTTTACCCTGCTGGGGCCGAGCGGTTCCGGCAAGACCACTTGCCTGCGGATGATCGCGGGCTTCGAGTACCCGAGCGACGGGGAGATCCGCCTGTTTGGCGAACCCTGCTCCACCGTGCCGCCCTATGATCGCAACCTCAACACCGTGTTTCAGGACTATGCCCTGTTTCCCAACATGGATGTGCGCGACAACATCGGCTATGGCCTGATGCTCAAGGGGGTCGCCAAGGCGGAGCGTTACCGCAAGGTGGACGAGATGCTGGAGCTGGTGCGACTGCCCGGGGTCGGCAAGCGCCGCCCAAGCCAGCTCTCCGGCGGCCAGCGCCAGCGCATCGCCATCGCCCGGGCGCTTATCAACCAGCCACGCATCCTGCTGCTGGATGAGCCGCTGGGGGCCCTCGATCTCAAACTGCGCGAGCAGATGCAGCTTGAGCTCAAGGCGCTGCAACGCCAGCTGGGCATCACCTTTATCTTCGTCACCCACGATCAGCAGGAGGCGCTCTCCATGAGCGACCGGATCTGCATCTTCAGTCAGGGCAAGATCGAGCAGATTGCCGCCCCCGATACCATCTACGACGCTCCGGCGACGCCGTTTGTGGCCCGCTTCGTCGGTACCGTCAATCTGTTCGAAGGGGAGCAGGCCAGACGGCTGTGCGGTGACGGCAGCCAGATGATGGTGCGCCCGGAGCGGATCCGGCTCGCCGAGGCGGGTACGCCGGGCTGGTCGGGGGAGATCCGTGAAGTTGAGTATCTGGGGCCCTTCGTCCGTTATCGGGTCAGCCTCGGGGAGCAGCTCGAGATCATCGTCAACCACCCCAATGAGGGGCAGGCCCGTCTGGCCCGTGGCAGCAGGGTCAGCCTCAGCTGGCCGGAGCAGGCCATCCATCGCCTGAGCGCCGCCCATCAGGGGGCGCAGCCATGAGTGCCCCTCACAGTGCGAGTCTTGCCATGAACCCTCAGCCCGAACCTGCCCGTTTCAGGCCGCTGCGGCGCCTCTCGACCCTGCTCTATGGCCGCCCCGGCCTGCTGCTGGCGATCCTGCTGGGGCCGCCGCTGCTGTGGCTCGGCATCATCTATGTCGGCTCCTTGCTGATGCTGCTCTCCAACTCCCTGTTTGGGCTGGACGAGTTCAGCGGTCAGGTGCGCCACGAGCTGGGGCTGCAAAACTTCGTCGCCCTGCTACGGCCGGAGAATCTGGATGTGATCGGTCGCACCGTCGGCATGTCGCTGCTGGTGACCCTGGCCTGCGCCCTGCTCGGTTTTCCGGTTGCCTACTACATGGCACGCTACACCAGTGGCAAGACCCGGGCGCTGTTCTATGTGGGGATCATGCTGCCGCTCTGGTCCAGCTATCTGGTGCGGGTCTACGCCTGGAAGCTGATCTTGGCCAAGGAGGGGGTAGTGAGCTGGCTGGCGGACAGCATGGGGCTGGAGTGGCTGCTCGATGCCATCCTCTCCCTGCCGGTGATCGGTGGCCCGTCGCTCTCCTTCTCGCGGCTCGGCACCTTTATCGTGTTCGTCTATGTCTGGCTGCCCTTCATGATCCTGCCCATTCAGGCGGCGGTGGAGCGTATTCCGCGATCCCTGCTGGAGGCGAGCAGCGATCTGGGGGCGACACCCGCCCAGACCTTTCGCAACCTGATCCTGCCGCTGGCGTTGCCCGGTGTGGTGGCGGGCTCCATTTTCACCTTCTCGCTGACCCTCGGTGATTACATCATCCCCGGCATCATCGGCAACTCGACCATGTATATCGGTCAGGTGGTCTACATGCAGCAGGGAACGGCGGGCAATCTGCCCTTTGCCGCCGCCTTCTCGCTGGTGCCAATCCTCATCATCGCCATCTATCTGGCGATGGCGAAACGGTTAGGAGCCTTTGATGCGCTTTGACCCTATCGATTTGAACCGGCAGCAAGGAGGCCGTCATGTCAGCTAGCTCAGTGATCCGTCAGGGAGAGCGCCCTTCGGGCCTGCTCAAGGTCGCCGCCATTGGTGGACTCTTGTTCCTGCACTTTCCCATTCTGTTTATCTTCCTCTACGCCTTCACCAGCGAGAGCAAGAGTTACCAGTTTCCGCCCCCTGGGCTTACCCTCAAGTGGTTCGAGGTGACCCTCAATCGCCCCGATGTGTGGCGTGCCATCCAACTGTCGCTGGAGGTAGCGGGGCTGGCGACGCTGGCGGCCATGATCCTCGGCACCTTGGCGGCAGGGGCCATTGCTCGCAGCCGCTTCTTCGGCCAGGAGGTGGTGTCGCTCTTGCTGGTGCTGCCCATCGCGCTGCCCGGTATCGTCACCGGTATCGCGCTGCGCTCGGCCTATGGCTTGATGGAGATCCCGTTCAGCTTCTGGACCATCGTTATCGGCCACGCCACCTTCTGTGTGGTGGTGGTCTACAACAATGCGCTGGCCCGTTTTCGCCGCACCAACCAGTCACTGATCGAGGCGTCGATGGATCTCGGGGCCGACGGCTTCCAGACCCTGCGCTATGTGATCCTGCCCAATCTGGCCACGGCGCTGCTGGCGGGGGGCATGCTGGCCTTTGCCCTGAGCTTTGACGAAGTGATCGTCACCACCTTTACGGCGGGCCAGCAGACCACGCTGCCCATCTGGATGTATCAGGAGCTGATCCGCCCCCGAGACAGGCCGGTCACCAACGTGGTGGCCCTCATCATAGTGGCCTTCACCACTATCCCCATTTTGCTTGCCTACTACCTCACTCGCGACACCCACGATGTCGCTGGTAGTGGCAAATGATGACTCAACGCGTGCGCAAGGATGCAACCATGAAACTCTCTACCCAACTCTTGATTGATGGCCAGTTTTTGACCGGCGAGGGGCAGGCTGAACCCATTCTCAACCCGGCCAACGGCGAACAGATCGCCGCCGTGCCCGAAGCCTCGTTTGAACAGGTGAACCGGGCGGTGAACGGTGCCCAGCGCGCCTTCGCCCAGTGGAGCCGCACCACCCCGGCAAGCCGCAGCAACCTGCTGCTGCGTCTGGCGGATCTCATCGAGCGCCACGCCGAGGAGTTTGCGGCGCTCGAATCCCTCAACTGCGGCAAACCTTATCTGGCGGTGCTCAATGACGAGCTGCCCGCGGTGGTGGACTGCTTCCGCTTCTTTGCCGGGGCGGCCCGCTGTCTGCAAGGGCCGCTGGCGGGGGAGTATATCGAGGGGCACACCAGCATGATCCGCCGCGATCCCATCGGGGTGGTGGGCAGTATCGCCCCCTGGAACTACCCGCTGATGATGGCGGCCTGGAAGATGGCGCCGGTGCTGGCGGCGGGCAATACGGTGGTGCTCAAACCTTCCGAGCAGACCCCGCTCACCGCTTTGCGCCTTGCCGAGCTGGCCAGCGAGATCTTCCCGCGCGGCGTTATCAACGTCATCTGCGGCCGGGGTGAAAGCGTGGGGGCGCCGCTGGTGGAGCACCCGCTGGTGCGGATGGTATCGCTCACCGGCGATATCGCCACCGGCCAGAAGATCCTGCAAAGCGCCGCCCGCACCATGAAGCGCACCCACCTTGAGCTGGGGGGCAAGGCGCCGGTGATCATCTTCGACGATGCGGATCTGGAGGCCGTAGTGGCGGGTATTCGTACTTTCGGTTTCTACAATGCAGGGCAAGATTGCACCGCCGCCTGCCGTATCTATGCCCAGGGCAAGATCTACGACAAGTTCGTTGCCGCCATGACCGATGCGGTGGCCTCCATCAAGGTGGGCAGCCAGTACGAGGAGGGGGTCGAGATGGGGCCGCTTATTTCGGACAGACAGCGCAACCGGGTCGCCAGTTTTGTCGAGCGCGCCCAGAGCAGCGGTCATGTGGAGGTGACGGCGGGGGGCAAGATCCGCCCAGGCAACGGCTTCTTCTTCGAGCCGACCCTGATTGTCGGGGCCCGTCAGGAGGATGAGATCGTGCGGCGCGAGGTGTTTGGCCCCGTGGTGTCGGTGACCCGTTTCAACGATGCCGAGCAGGTGGTGCAGTGGGCCAACGACTCGGACTATGGCCTCGCCTCGTCGGTCTGGACCAAAGATCTGAGCCTCGCCAGCAAGGTGGCCAGCCACCTGCAATATGGCTGCACCTGGATCAATACCCACTTCATGCTCACCTCCGAGATGCCCCACGGCGGCATGAAGATGTCGGGCTACGGTAAGGATCTCTCCCTCTATGCGCTGGAGGATTACACTGTGCCGCGCCATATCATGGTCAAGCTGTAGTGGGGATTGGTTAGCGGGTTGTCACAATTTATTTACAACTATTTCAGGCAGCCGACTCATGGGTCGGCTGCTTTTTTTGTTGCCATTTCGTTACAGTGAAATCGTGATGAAACGGCAAGGCGCCTTGATATGGCGCCAGAGGATGGAACCGCTATGGCAACCTTTTACACCGCCCACCAGCCGGATGCTGACGGGGTGATCCACTACAGCAACGAGGAGCACGGTACCTGGCAGATCCTGATCGAACGTCAGTTCGCCGCTCTTGCTGGCAAGGGGTGTAACGAGTATCTGGCCGGTCTCGACAGGCTGGGGCTGCCCCGTGATCGTATTCCCCAGCTGGCTGAGATCAACGCCGTCTTGCAGCCTGCGACCGGCTGGTCGGTGGCGGCGGTGCCTGCGCTTATCTCGTTCGATCGCTTCTTCGCCCTGCTGGCCAACCGCCAGTTTCCGGTAGCGACCTTTATCCGGCGCCGGGACGAGCTCGACTACCTGCAAGAGCCGGATATCTTTCACGAGATCTTCGGCCACTGCGCCATGCTGACCAATCCGGCCTTTGCCCACTTCACCCACCTATACGGTCAGTTGGGGCAGCAGGCGAGCAAGGAGCAGCGGGTCTTTCTGGCGCGGCTCTACTGGTTCACCGTGGAGTTTGGCCTCTTGGCAACGCCGGACGGGCTGCGTATCTACGGTGGCGGCATTCTCTCCTCCATCGGCGAGACGGCCTATGCCCTTTCCGGTCAGCCGCTGCTGCAACCGTTCGATCTGCTGACCGTGCTGCGCACCCCCTATCGCATCGACATCATGCAGCCCACCTATTTTGTGCTGTCGAGTCTCGATCATCTCTACCAGCTGACCGGGGAGGAGATCATGGCTGCTCTGGCCGAGGCCAGTCGGCTTGGCCTCTATCCGCCGCTCTTTGAGGTTGCCGCCGGCAAGCAGGCGAGCTGATCAAAAGCAAACAACTCTATTTCATATTCATTGATCCAAGCAGGAGTAACCCATGTCCGAACTGGCCAGCCAGCAGTGTGAAGCGTGCCGCGCCGATGCCCCCAAGGTGAGCGATGAGGAGCTGCGTGAGCTGATGCAGCTTATCCCCGATTGGCAGCCGCTGGTGGTGGAGGGGGCGCTGCAACTGCGGCGGGAATTTACATTTCGCAACTTCAAGGAGGCGCTGGCGTTTACCAACCGTCTGGGCGAGCTGGCGGAAGCAGAGTTCCATCATCCGGCCATTCTGACCGAGTGGGGTAAGGTGACCGTCAGCTGGTGGACCCACAAGATCGGTGGATTACACCGCAACGACTTCATCATGGCGGCGCGTACCGATCAGTTGCCCAGATAAGTTGAGAGCAGGTTGAGGCGGAGCATCCCCCTTCCTGCATCTCTGACCGAGTGGGGTAAGGTGACCGTCAGCTGGTGGACCCACAAGATTGGCGGCTTGCACCGCAACGACTTCATCATGGCGGCGCGTACCGATCAGTTGCCCAGATAAGTTGAGAGCAGGTTGAGGCGGAGCGTCCCCCTTCCTGCATGTCTGACCGAGTGGGCTAGAGTGACCGTCAGCTGGTGGACCCACAAAATAGGTGGATTACACCGCAACGACTTCATCATGGCGGCACGTAAGGATCAATTAATCAGCTGACGATGTGCGCAAACCGTGACTCGTGCTGGTTTGGGTCTGTCTGCGAAAGCAGCGTAGGCCCGCATTTTTATGGGCTGGCGCTCGCACTGGGGGGATCGAGACTGTATTATCCGCTCATTCATAGAGTTAGCTAGGAAGTGTGTCCCGAATGCGTCTTGAAGTCAGCTGTGAAGACCGCCTGGGCCTGACCCGGGAACTGCTCGACCGCCTGGTGGAGCACAATATCGATCTGCGCGGCATCGAAATCGATACCTCAGGCATCATCTATCTCAACTTTCCCGAGCTGGAGTTCAGTGATTTCCAGCACCTGATGCCGGAGATCCGTCGCATTCCCGGCGTCTACGACGTCAAGACCATCCCTTACATGCCTTCCGAGCGAGAGCATCACGAGATCGAGGCGCTGCTCAAGGCGCTGCCGGATCTAGTCTTCTCCCTCGACAGCAAGGGCAAGGTGACCCAGGCCAACCAGTCGGCCCTCACCACCCTCGGTTTGCCGGTGGAGGAGGTGCGCGGCGTGGCGCTCGGCTCGCTGGTCAAGGGCTTCTCCTTCACTCGCTGGCTGGAGGCGAGCGAGATCAAGCCGCAGACCTGCAAGCTCAGCTTCAATGGCGAAGAATATCTTGCTGACCTGATGCCGCTGTTCGTGGCGGAAGCCCGTGGCAAGCAGGCGCTGGCGGGTGCCGTGGTGGTGCTCAAGTCTGCCCGTCGGGTCGGCCTGCACTTCAGCGCGCTCCATGCGGTGGAAGTGGGGGGCTTCGAGCATCTGCAGGCCGAGAGCCCCAAGATGAAAGAAGTGTTGGCGCAGGCTCGCAAACTGGCGATGCAGGACGCGCCGCTGCTGATCGTCGGCGAGACCGGTACCGGCAAGGAGCTGCTGGCCCGCGCCTGTCACGGTGCCAGCCTGCGCTCCAGCCACCCCTTTATGGCTCTCAACTGCGCCGCCATGCCCGATAACGTAGCCGAGAGTGAGCTGTTTGGTTATGCCCCCGGCGCCTTTGGCAACAACACCGAGGGCAAGCGCGGTGTGCTGGAGCTGGCCAGTGGCGGCACCCTGATGCTGGACGAGATCGGCGACATGTCGCCCCATCTGCAGACCAAGTTCTTGCGGGTGCTGCAAGATGGCGTCTTCCGCCGGGTCGGTGACGAGCAGGAGGTGAAGGTCAACGTGCGCTTTATCTGCACCACCCAGAAGCAGTTGCTGGATCTGGTGCACGAAGGAACCTTCCGCGAGGATCTCTACTATCGCCTCAACGTGCTCAGTCTGGCGCTGCCCCCCCTGCGCGAGCGCAAGGCAGACATCATGGTGCTGGCCCAGCAGTTTGTCTCCCGCTTTGCCAGCGAGTTGCAGCGACCCCGTCCGCGCTTTACCCGCAACATGGCCGACTACCTGACCGCCTATCGCTGGCCGGGCAACGTGCGCCAGCTGCGCAACTGTCTCTACCGCGCCATGACCCTGCTGGAAGGGGATGAGCTGGGGCCCGAGCAGATCGATCTGCCGGTGGCGGCCGATACCGCGCCGCTTATCGACGAGTGGTTCGAGGGCAACCTCGACGATGCGGTGAAGCGCTTCGAGAGCCAGCTGCTTGCCCGGCTCTATCCCGCCTTCCCGTCGACGCGCCAGCTGGCCAAACGCCTGGGTGTGTCGCATACCGCCATCGCCAACAAGCTGCGGGAATACGGCATTAGCAAGAAGTGAACTCCGCCTTGCCTGCCCCCACAGAGCCCGTCGCCAGACGGGCTCTTGCGTTTATTGCCACTGCGCCCGAAAACGAGGACAGAGGAGAGTCTTGCTTGTTGACCCATAGCCTCTATGGCAGGGAGCGGCAAGAACTGATCTCAATGGATAAGTCGGTGTGTTGCCCGGGAAATGAACTTCAGCCTGCTCCAACGCCATGAACTGAGCTGCATGTTGTACATGTCACCGGGAACTATTGCGAGACGAGTGGCAGGGCGGAGGTGCAAGCGGGAAAGTGGGTGCTGGCGGAACGACGAAGTGAGCGAAGTGACCCTCGTTATGTGCAGCCAATGCCACAGAGGGATGGTGTGAAAAAGCCAATAAAAAAAAGTGCCAGTCAGGCTTAACTGACTGGCATTGGCCTGATCGCAAGCGCTTTGATTGCGATCAGGCTTGCGATGATTTTACGAGCTCTTCTGCCCGTTACTATCGTGATGACTGCGCAGGCGGATGTTGATCATCTCCACCACCAGCGAGAAGGCCATGGCGAAGTAGATGTAACCCTTCGGAATGTGCAGATCCATCCCCTCGGCCATCAGGGCAAAACCCACCAGGGTGAGGAAGGAGAGGGCCAGCATCTTGATGGTGGGGTGGGCATCGACGAAATCACCGATGGATTTGGCGGCGAACATCATGATGAAGACGGCAATCATGATGGCCAACACCATTACCGGCACGTGATCGGCCATGCCGACCGCGGTGATCACCGAGTCGAGGCTGAACACTATGTCCAGAATGGCGATCTGGATCAAGGTGCTGACAAAGCCCGAGGCCGCTTTGCTGACACTTTCTGGCTCGGCCGCCCCTTCTAGGGTGACGTGGATCTCGTGGGCACTCTTGCCGATGAGGAACAGGCCCCCCAGCAGCAGGATCAGGTCGCGACCGGAGATGGCTTCACCCAGCACGGTGAACAGCGGATCAGTGAGGCGCATCACCCAGGCCAGCGAGAGCAGCAGCAGGATCCGGGTACCCATGGCGAGCCCCAGACCCAGAATGCGCGCTTTTTGACGCTGCGCCTCCGGCAGGCGACCTACCAGGATGGAGATAAAGATGATGTTGTCGATGCCCAGCACGATCTCGAGCAGGGTAAGGGTGGCGAGTGCGACCCAGGCAGAGGGATCAAGAACCCATTCCAGCATGATTGAACCTTGATTGAACATTGGTTGGAAAATTTAAGCAGCGCATTCTAGCAGGGGCGCCACTGCTTGTCCCAGAGGGGCGAAAAGATAAAAATGGTGGCCATCGCAAGGGAGGCAGGCATGTTTCGATTAGGGTTTATCATTAATCCGGTCGCCGGGATTGGCGGCGCAGTGGGTCTCAAGGGCAGTGACGGTGTGGTGGACGAGGCGCTGGCCCGTGGTGCTGTGCCCAGAGCGCAGGCGCGGGCGCGGCAAGCCTTGTTGCCACTGTGCGAGTTGACGGCGCCGTTTGAGGTGCTGACGGTGGCGGGATCGATGGGGGAGACGGTAGCCCGATCTCTGGGATTGCCCTGTCGCGTCATCTATCAGCCGACCGGGGAGCGTACCTCGGCCGATGATACTCGCCACGCCGCCGAACTGATGCGCGAAGCCGGGGTCGATCTGCTGCTGTTTGCCGGTGGTGATGGCACGGCGCGGGATATTTGCGCCGCGGTGGGGGAGTCCTGCCATGTGCTCGGTATTCCGGCGGGGTGCAAGATCCACTCCGGCGTCTACGGGGTGACGCCCGCCGCCAGCGGGCGGGTGGTGGCACGGATGATCGCCGGTGAACTGCTCAGCCTGATCGACGCCGAGGTGCGCGATATCGACGAAGAGGCGTTTCGCGCGGGCAAGGTGCGGGCCCGCCACTACGGCCAGTTGCTGGTGCCCGGCGATCTGCGTTATGTGCAGGCGGTCAAGCAGGGGGGCAAGGAGTCCGAGGAGCTGGTGCTGGCGGATCTGGCGGCCGGTGTGGTGGAGCAGATGGCGCCCGATACCCTCTATCTGATGGGCTCCGGCAGCACGGTGGCAGCCTGTATGGCAGAGCTGGGTCTGGAAAATACTCTGCTCGGTGTGGATCTGGTGGAAAATGGCCGACTGATCGGGCAGGATCTCAGCGCCGCCGAGATCCTGACCCGGATCCGCGGCCATCGCTGCCGACTGATCATTACCCTGATCGGCGGACAGGGACATCTGTTCGGGCGCGGAAATCAGCAATTGAGTCCAGAGGTGATTCGCTGTGTCGGGCTGGAGAACATCCAGGTGCTGGCAACCAAGAGCAAGCTGGCTTCCCTTCAGGGGAGACCACTCCTGGTCGATACCGATGATCCGCAATTAAACCGGGCGTTGCGTGGTTATCTACGAATAACCACGGGATACAAGGATCAGGTCATCTACCCGGTGGCCAACCCGGACTAGGACGCCAAGGACGCTGCTGGCCTGGCGCCAGAGAGCTGCAATCAACCGGATTGCGGTTCCATACCCCCGAATTTTTTGCCGCAAATGAGGCTGCGTTACATGACGATTCACGATTTTGAGCACAAGTTGTTGGAACTGATCGACGGCATGGTCGCCACCGCGACCGACGATGAGCTGTTTGCGGGGGGTTACCTGCGAGGTCATATCTCATTGGCCGTTGCCCGGGCCGAGCTGGAGGGCAAGACCCTGGTGCGGGACGTCAAGAGCTATGTGCTGCGCAGCCTCAACGAGGCGATCTTGCAAGGTGAGCTCTCGGAAGAGGATGAGAAACTGGTGCAGGCGATGTGGATTCGTTTGCAGCAAGACGCAGAAGCTTGATCAGATACACAATTCAAACAGAAGTTTGAGTTTATTCTTCTCTGAAGTTAGTGAAAGGTTAATAATAAGTTTCGCCTTTTGTTTCAGGGATTAAACTATGGCCTCCTCCTCACGCATTGCCAATAAACTGCCGCTCGAGATGCTCTATCACTGGGAGCGGCAGTGTCCTGATCGAACCTACCTGCGTCAAACCATCAACCGCGAATATGTCGATTTCACCTGGGGTGAAGTGGCCGATGAAGCGCGGCGGATGGTGTCGGCCTTGCGTCACCTTGGTCTGGTGGCCGGTGACAAGGTGGCGCTGCTCTCCAAGAACTGCGCCCAGTGGTTTATCGCCGATCTGGCGATGCAGATGGGACAGTATGTGAGCGTGCCCATCTATCCGACTGCCAATGTCGATACCATCGAATATGTGCTGCGCCACAGCGAGGCCAAGGCGATCTTCGTTGGCAAGCTGGATGACTGGAAGAGTCAGGAGGCTGGCGTACCCGTCGCTCTGCTGCGTATCGCTTTCCCCTATGACACCATGCCAGCCAGCCACCAGTGGGACGATCTGCTGGAAGCGCACGAGCCGATCCCTGACAGCCCGGTGCAGGCGCCGGACTCCCTGCTGAGTCTGGTCTACACCTCCGGCAGTACCGGCAAACCGAAGGGGGCCATGTTGAGTGTCGAGCGTTACGCCTGGTCGTGCGAAAAGCTGGTGGAGACGGTGAGCCTGACCCAAGCCGATCGGGGCTTCTCCTACCTGCCGCTGGCCCATATTACCGAGCGGGTCTACATCTACGGCGGCAGCCTCTATGGCGGTGCCACCATCGCGTTCCCCGAATCCCTCGACACCTTTATCGAAGACGTCAAACGCTGCCGTCCCACCGTCTTTATCTCGGTGCCACGGCTGTGGGCCATGTTCCGCATCAAGATCCACGAGAAGCTGCCCCAGCACAAACTGGAGTTGCTGCTCAAGATCCCGCTTATCTCCGGCCTTATCAAACGCAAGCTGCAAAAGGGGCTGGGGCTGGATCAGGCCCGGGTACTTGGCTGCGGCTCCGCGCCAGTCTCCCCTGCGCTGCTTGAGTGGTATCTGAGCATCGGTCTCAAGGTGACCGAAGCGTGGGGCATGACCGAGAACCATGCATTTTCTACCATCAACTACCCGTTTCGCGCCGACAAGATCGGCACCGTCGGCAAGGCGGGGCCCGGGGTGACCATCAAGATCTCCGACGAGGGGGAGATCCTCTGCCGCTGCGAAGGGATGATGCTGGGCTACTACAAGGATCCCGAGCACAGCGCCGAGGCCATCGATGCAGACGGGTGGCTCCACACCGGTGACATGGGCAAGCTGGACAGGGAGGGGTATCTCACCATTACCGGCCGGATGAAGGATGTGTTCAAGACCGCCAAGGGCAAGTATGTGGCGCCGGTGCCCATCGAGGGGCTGCTGGGGCAGGAGCCCATTATCGAGCAGCTCTGCGTGATTGGTTACGGCATGCCCCAGCCCATCGCGCTGGTGCAGCTGGCCGAGAGCGCAGCCAAAGGAAATCGGGATGAGGTCGTGGCCAGGCTGGAGGCCGCGCGGGTGCGGGTCAACGACCAGCTGGAGTCCCACGCCAAGATCCGCGGCATTCTGGTGGTGAAAACCCCCTGGAATATCGAGAACGGCGTGCTGACTCCCACCATGAAGATCAAGCGCCACCTGCTGGAGCACAAATATGCCCATGTCGGGGATCGCTGGCCCTCATCGCAAGTGGTGGTGTGGGAGGAGTAATTCCCGCATTTTCCACATCGCGACAAACAACAACGGCCCTTGATGGGCCGCTGTTGTGTTTGGGGCATCTCACTTGCCGCATTTGGCAGGCAAGTGAGATGCGTGTTCCCGGTTAGATCTGTACCAGCGCGGCGGCCAGATCGGCGATCAGATCGTCGGCATCTTCCACCCCGATGCTGAAGCGGATGAGGTCGTCATTGACCCCGGCGGCGAGACGGCTCGCCTCGTCCATGGCGGCGTGAGTGGTACTGGCAGGATGGCAGGCCAGACTCTCGAGATCCCCCAGACTCACCGCCTGCACGAACAGCTGCAGGTTGTCTAGCAGGGTGGCGCAGCGCTCAAACCCTCCTTCAAGTTCAATGCTCACCATGCCGCCAAAACCGCTGGCGAAGGCACCGAGGGCATCGTGGCCCGAATGGCTGGCCAGCCCCGGGTAGATCACCTTCTTCACCGCCGGATGGGCGGCCAGAAACTCGGCCACCTTCTGCGCATTGTGCAGATGGGCATCCATCCGCAGCGGCAGGGTCTTGACCCCGCGCTGCAGCAGGTAGGCCTCCTGCGGGCCGATGGGGGAGCCGATATGCTTGAGGGCCACGGTGCGGATGGACTTCATCAGGGCGTGAGAGCCTGCCACCACCCCGGCGATGATGTCGCCGTGGCCGCCCAGATATTTGGTGCCGCTGTGCATCACCACATCGACCCCGAGCTCCAGCGGGCGCAGCAGGTAGGGGGTGAGGAAGGTGTTGTCACACACTGTGATGGCGCCCACCTTGCGGGCCGCTTCCACCACCAGCCGCGGATCCACCACCTTGAGGGTGGGGTTGGTCAGGGTTTCGAACAGTACCACCTTGGTGGCGGGGCGGATGTTGGCCAGCAGATCGCGATCGCTCTCGTAGGCGGTGACCTTGATGCCTGCGCGGCTGAAGGTTTGCTTGAGGAAGGCATCGGTGCCGCCGTAGAGCGGGCCGATATAGGCCACCTCATCACCGCTGTCGGCCAGCGCATACATGATGGCGCTCACCGCTGCCATACCGCTCGCCACCACCAGCGCTTCATCGGCACCTTCAAGCGCCGCCAGTTTCTGTTCAAGCTCGGCGGTGGTGGGGTTGCCAAAGCGGCTGTAGATAAAGCCGGGGGCCTGACCTGCAAAGCGCTCCTTGCCCGCCTGGGCGTTGAAGTAGCTGAAGGTGCTGCTCTGGTAGAGCGGGGTGGTGAGGGCGCCGGTCTGGGGATCGATCCGCTGGCCGCTGTGTACGCTCATGGTCTTGAATTTCATCGTGTTGCTCCGTGATGGCCAGGCTCTGGCCATGACTTGTTTTGTTGTTCGTTGCTTGTTGTTTTTGTCAGCGCGGGTATATCCATGCGGCTTGTGGCTTGTGCATATACCCGGCTGCGGATCTCTGCGCTGCTTAGGCCGGTATCGCTTCGCTCTCTGTGCGCGGGAGGCGAGCGGGTTCCCCATAGTGACGCGCCGCCACGTCCGGGTGGGAGCGCAGCCGCCCTTTCAACACGTTCTCCCCAACCTGATAGAAGAGCGGGTTGGTCGGGTCACTCTCCGGCCCTTTCGCCTGCGCGGCCAGCTTGGGGGAGAGGCTGAGCAGTGGCACGGTGGCATCGAGCCGCGCCGCCATAAAGAAGGCGCAGGAGAGGCGCGATACGCCGGGCGGCGGGCTCACCACCCGATGCAGGGTCGCCTTGAGATAGCCGTTGGAGGCCAGCTCCAGCAGCTCGCCGATATTGACCACCAGCGCCCCCGGCAGGGGCGGTGCGGAGATCCAGCCGTCGGCCGTCTCGACCTCAAGCCCCGAGTGATTGTCCTGCATCACCAGCGTCAGGTAGCCGGGATCTTTGTGGGCGCCAACCCCCTGACTGCTGCTACCCGCCTCTTGCCCCGGGTAGTGAATGAGCTTCATGTGCTGGTAGGGGGCGCCGCGAATACTGTCGTCAAACACGTGGGCCGGTTGCTCCAGCACCTCGGCAAAAGCGGCCAGCAGGGTGAGGGTGATATCGCTCAGCCGATCCTGCCACGCCAGCAGATGAGCTTTCATCTCTGGCAAGGCGGCCGGCCACTGGTTGGGGCCGATCAGCCGCTGCCAGGGTTCACGGATCTGCGCCACAGGCAGAGCCTGCGCCTCATTCATGATATCGAACTGCTCTCGCAGATCCGGCCGCTGGCGGGTCAGCTCGGCACCGACCCGGTTGTAGCCGCGAAAGTGGGGGCTGTTGACCATCTGCACCGCCAGCTTCTCCTGCTCCGGCAGGGCAAAGAAGCGCTCTGCCAGCGCCAGGGTCTCTAGCATCTCAACCTTGCTCAAGCCGTGGCCGACCAGATAGAAAAAGCCCACATCGCGGGCGGCCGCGGCCAGCCTGGCCAGCATAGGGCGACGCACCTCGGGTGCCCCGTTGAGGGCAGCCAGATCGATGATCGGCAGTGGTGAATGTTCCATGTGCACCTCCTCACTCTTTCGTTATCTCTGGCGCCATCTCTTCTGCTGCCTCTGGTGCGGGCAGGCTTGATGAGCGGCAAACGGGATGGCGCGACAGTGTGGCGGTATGCGCAGCGGTGTGGCGCCATCTGGAATGAAGGGGATGCTACTGTTCGGTGTTATAAGACGGAAACAACAAATTATTCTTAGTTATATATAAAACTCGAAATGGAATTCGGCGCTTGATGGGCTGGCGGGGCAGGGGCTCTCGCTGCAACCGGAGGGAGAAATTGGCAAGGATCTGGCGCAGGGGTGTCTACTCGAACTGCTGCCCGGTTTTCGGGTTGCGCCGATGGAGATCCACGCCATCACGCCGCAGCGGGAGATCCCGGAGAAGGTGC
>CAMFLW010000013.1 GCA_945957575.1 uncultured Aeromonas sp.
GAGGTGAAACCGGCCAAAGGCGACAAACCCAAGGCGGCCAAGGCTCCTGCGGCGCAAGCCGCCAAACCGGGGCAGGGCAAGAAGCCGCGCCGCGATGACGATCACGAGATTGGCGGTCGCCCCAATGTGCCGGGCCCGGAAGCTTTCGAGAAGAAGCTGCCGCTGGGCAAAGGTGGCGCGGGCAAAGGTGCTGCCAACAAGGGCGGCGCTGGCAAGGGCAGTGCAGGCAAAGGGGCTCCCGGCAAGGGGGGCAAACCGGCCGCAGGCAAGCCGCGCACCGCTAACACCGGACGGCAGAAGAAGGGGCGCTGAGTTCATCCATCCCGCCTGTTTATCCTTCCAGTACACCGGCCACAGGCCGGTGTACTGCTATCGGGCACCGGATAGCCAGGCCTGAGCGCAGACACAGATGTTCGGCCCGTGATTAGCGGCTCTGCTGTTGTGCCAGCTTGCGCTCGTAATCCTGTTTCACGATGGCCAGCGCCGCCAGCACCAGCTCGGGGGCCAGCTCGTTGGTTTCCAGTAGTTCAATCAGATCCACCGCGAGTTTTACCTCGGGCGGGGCAGTTTCCAGTGACATGGGCAGGGTTCCGGTTGCGGGAAGAGGGGGAGATTATACAGGGGCGCCGCCGTTGGCCGAAAGCGCCCGCTCTGTCGGGCGGTGAGGCACCAGGGTCAGAGGTGCTGGCGCATCTCCTTATCGATCTCCTCGCGCAGGGCGATCAGTTTTTTGGCGTACTGCTGCAACTGCAGATCGCTCTCGCTCAGCGGCTGCCACTGGGGCACCGGGGTCGGTTTGCCATGCTCATCCATCGCCACAAAGATGATGATGCAGTGGGTGGTCTTGTGGCGCTCGGTCTCGGTGGGGTGGCGGCTGTAGACATCCACCGCCAGATGCATGCTGGTGGTGCCGGTGTGGATCACCTGAGCGTGTACCTCCACCAGCTGGCCAATCTGGATGGGGCGCAAAAAGCGGATCCCCCCCACATAGACGGTCACCGCATAGCCACCGCACCAACCCGCAGCGCAGGCATAGCCCGCCTGATCGATCCACTTCATCACCATGCCGCCATGCACCTTGCCGCCGAAATTGACGTCGGAGGGTTCAGCCAGAAATTGCAGGGTCAGTTCGCGGGGTGGAGTCATGCTCTCTCCTTGGTTTGGCGTCATTGCCGGTAGCTTTTGCGATAGGCGTCAGCCTGCTGGCAAGGGGGCAGGTTGTTGAGGTCGGGCCGCTTGTTGCCTTCACGCTGGCCGAAGCTGGCGAACTCCTGCTGGCACTTGTCGGCCTTGCCGCCCGCCTTGATGCAGGCGTCGATCCGCTGCTGCTTGCCCTGCTCGACCAGTTGCTGTTGAGCTTGCTGGCAGGCGGCATCCAGTTTGGCCTGCTGGGCTGAGCGATCCAGTTCGCTGGCGGCCCAGCAGTTACCGCACAGTAACAGGGCTATGAGTGGGGTGGTGGTGCGCATCCTGATGCTCCTTGTTGACCTGTTTCAGGTATACCGCGAATGGCAACAGGATGCACAGGCCGCGGCACAATAATGGGCGCCTATTCACTGTTGGTTCATGACGCAGGCGCCAGCATGAGCCCAACAATAGCGAGGTGACACCATGAAACAGATGCTGGAACAGTTGCTGGGGGCTGGCAAAGGCTGGCTCAATGACGGGGGCGACAAGCGCAAGGGGCAGATGCAGGGGGCGCTGGCCGGCGGTGCGCTGGGTCTGCTGCTGGGCAACAAGAAAATGCGCAAATATGGCGGTAAGGCCGCTGCCGTGGGCGGCGCTGCGGCCCTTGGCGGGCTGGCCTATAAGCTCTATCAGGATTGGCAGGCCCAGCAGGCGGCACCCGCCCAGCCGACCCATCCCGTCAGCACTCTGGAAGGCAATGCGCTGGATTCCCGCGCAGCCCTTTTGGTGCGCGCCATGGTGGCGGCAGCCCGGGCCGATGGCCATATCGACGGCGCCGAGCGCCAGAAGATTCAGGAGTACCTGACCGAACAGGGCCAGAGCGATGCCGCCCGCTGGATTGACGCCGAGCTGGCCCGCCCCCTCGATCCCCACGCACTGGCGCGAGAAGTGACCGACATGGAGCTGGCCACCGAGGTCTATCTCGCCTCCCTGCTCGCTATCGAGGTGGATCACTTTATGGAGCGCGGTTATCTCGACGAGCTGGCACGCGCCCTCAAACTCGATGACAACCTCAAGGGAAGCATCGAGCGGCAGGTGGCCCAACTTAACGCCCCCGCCTGATATTGCTCACTGCCATGGACTGCCGATAACGCCCCGCTCAAGGGGCGTTGTTGTTTCTGCGCTTTGGCGATCACCCCTCTGTTTCCAGCTGCCGTTTTATCAGGCCCGCAAGCTGGTGGAGCGCCTGCTCCAGCTGCTCGCTCCAGGGATGGGAGCTGTTGAGGCGCAGGCAGTGGTTGTGCTGTCCCTGACTGGAGAAGAGGGCGCCGGGTGCGATGGAGAAGCCGCAATCGAGCGCCTGGGCGTGCAGGGCTCGGCTGTCGAAATGGGCAGGCAGCTCCAGCCAGAGAAAGTAGCCGCCATCGGGGGAGGAGATCCGCACTTCGCCAGGCAACAGCCGCAGCAGGGCCGCCCGCATCTGCTGCTGGCGCTGGGCCAGGGTGTGGCGCAGACGGCGAAAATGGGCATCGACCCCGCCCTGGCGCAGCATCTCGGCCAGTGCCAGCTGGCTTGGCACATTGGTGGAGAGGGTGGACATCAGCTGCAGCCGCTGCACCCGCTCTGCATGGGGCCCCGCCACCACCCAGCCGACCCGAAAGCCCGGCGCCAGACACTTGGAAAATGAGCTGCAGAGCAGGCTGTCGCCGCGCTGATCCCAGTGGCGGATCGGCTTGGGGCGCTCACGACCGAAATAGACCTCGGCATAGACGTCATCCTCCACCAACGGCACCTTGTGGGCGTTGAGTAGTGCCATCAGCCCCTGTTTGTGTGCATCGGGCATGGTGTGGCCCAGCGGGTGCTGCACATTGCCCATCAGCCAGCACGCCTTGATGGGCATCTGGGTGAGGGCATCTTCCAACAGCGCCAGATCGATGCCCACGCCCGGGATCACCGGGATCTCCACCGCCTTGAGCTTCAGCCGCTCGATGGCCTGCAGGGCGCCATAGAAGGTGGGGGACTCCACCACGATCCAGTTACCGGGCTCGGTCAGCACCTGCAGACTGAGGGAGAGCGCCTCCATGGCGCCGGTGGTAATGATGATCTCCTGCGGATTGACTGCCACCCCGTCGCTGGCGTAGCGCTGGGCAATGGCGCGGCGCAGCGCCTCGTTGCCGGGGGGCAGGTCAGCCACCGTGCTGAAGGGATCGAGCTTGCGCATGCAGCTGGCCAGCGCCCGTCCGAGCTGGGGGTGGGGGAACAGGGTCGGGTCGGCCACCGACATGCCAAGGGGTACCAGATCCCGCGATTTACTCGCCTGCAACATCTCGAACACCAGATCGTTGATATCCACCGAGCCGCTGTAGTGGGTCTGGCTCAGCGTGTGCTGTACCAACTTGGGCGAGATGGCCTTGACGTAGTAGCCGGACTGGGGGCGGGCGAGGATCCGCCCCTGGCTCTCCAGTAGTTGATAGGCCTGCAACACCGTCATGGGGCTGAGCCCGTGGGTCTTGCAGCTCTGGCGAATGGAGGGGATACGCTCCCCCGGTTGCCAGATACCGTCATCGATCTGGCTTTGCAGGCGGTCGGCCAACTGTTGATAGAGAGACATGATCTGGATCAACTGTTATAGGTGAAACTCAATATAACTGCATCTGTTATAGGTGTCATGCTCCGTGTTGTACTTGCCATGCAAAAACATGCAAGGCAAATACAACAAAGAGAGTGACGTATGATCAATCCGGATGACGTGGTCAGCCTGTCTCGCCTGCAATTTGGCGCCACGGCCCTGTTCCACTTCCTGTTTGTGCCCCTCACGCTGGGGCTGTCCTGGATCCTGGTGATCGCCGAGTCGGCTTATGTGATGACCGGCAAGGTGATCTATCAGGACATCACCCGCTTCTGGGGCAAACTGTTTGGCATCAACTTCGTCATGGGGGTCACCACGGGGATCACCATGGAGTTTCAGTTCGGCACCAACTGGGCTTACTACTCCCACTATGTGGGGGACATCTTCGGTACTCCGCTGGCCATCGAGGGGCTGATGGCCTTCTTCCTCGAATCGACCCTGGTGGGGCTCTTCTTCTTCGGCTGGGACAAGCTCTCCCGCGGCAAGCACTTGCTGGTGACCATGCTGGTGGCGCTCGGCTCCAACCTCTCGGCGCTCTGGATCCTGATCGGCAACGGCTGGATGCAAAACCCGGTGGGGGCCGAGTTCAACCTGCTGACCCAGCGCATGGAGCTGGTGGATATCGCCGCCGTGCTGTTCAACCCGGTGGCGCAGGTGAAGTTCGTTCACACCGTTGCGGCGGGCTATGTGGCGGCCTCCATGTTTGTGATGGGGGTAAGCAGTTGGTATCTGCTGCGCAAAACCGAGGTGCAGTTTGCCCTGCGCTCATTCGCTATTGCCTCCGGCTTCGGGCTGGCGGCCATCCTCTCGGTCATTGTGCTCGGGGATGAGTCGGGCTATCGCACCGGCGAGGTGCAGAAGGTCAAGCTCGCCGCCATCGAGGCGGAGTGGGAGACCGAGCCAGCTCCTGCGTCATTCACCCTGTTCGGCTTCCCGGATCAGCAGGCGGAAACCACCCACGCCGCCATCAAGATCCCGTATCTGATGGGGATCATCGCTACCCGCTCCATCGACGAGGCGGTGACCGGCCTCAAGGATATCAAGGTGCAGAACGAGGCACGCATTCGCAGCGGCATGATGGCGGCCGAGGCCCTCGACCAGATCCGGCAGGGCGCTGATACACCTGCCAACCGCGCCCGCTTCGAGCAGCACGGCAAGGATCTCGGCTACGGCATGCTGCTCACCCCCTATGCCAGCAATATTGCCAAAGCCGGTGAGGCGGAGATTGCCAAGGCGGTCGATGACTCCATCCCGCCAGTGGCGCCGCTCTTCTGGGGCTTTCGGGTGATGGTGGGGCTTGGTGTCACCATGTTGGGGCTGATGGTGGTGAGCTTTGTCCAGCTCTGCCGCAACCGGCTGCAAGACTCGCCACGGCTGCTCAAGACCCTGCTCTGGAGCATTCCGCTGCCCTGGATTGCCATCGAGGCGGGCTGGCTGGTGGCCGAACTCGGCCGTCAACCCTGGACCATCAGCGATGTGCTGCCGGTCTCGGCCTCGGTCTCTTTGCTTCAGCCGGGCCAACTCTGGTTCAGCCTCATCGCCATCTGTTCCATCTACACCCTGCTGCTGGTGGTGGAGCTGTTCCTGTTGCGCCATGTGATCCGCAAGGGGCCCGCCATTCTCCATACCGGCCGCTACAGCGGTGAACAACCCGAACTTGCGAGGATCGCCTGATGGATTACGCAACCCTGAAACTTATCTGGTGGGCGCTGGTGCTCTTCATGATGGTCGGTTTTATCGTGATGGATGGTTTCGATCTCGGCATCGCCATGCTGCTGCCGGTGGTGTCGAAAGATGACGACGACCGCCGTCTGGTGATCAACAGCGTGGGGCCGGTTTGGGAGGGCAATCAGGTGTGGCTGATTGCCGGTGCCGGTGCCCTGTTCGCCGCCTGGCCGCTGGTTTATGCCGCCGCCTTCTCGGGGCTTTACATCCCCATGGTGGTGCTGCTGCTCGGGCTATTTTTGCGTCCGGTCGGTTTTGACTATCGCAGCAAGCTGGCCGATCCGGTATGGCGCCGCTGGTGGGACCGGGCGCTGGTGGCCGGTGGCCTGATACCGGCGCTCATCCTCGGTGCGGCTATCGGTCTGGTGATGGAAGGGCTGCCGTTTCGCTTCGACACGGCGCTGCGCCTGCACTATGGCGCCTTCGACTTCCACTGGGGCTGGCTGCTCTCGGTGCTGGCCACCGCCATCAGCCTGTTGCTGCTGCACGGCGCCGGTTTTCTGCAAGCCAAGGTGACTGGCACCCCAGCGCTGCGCGCACGGGGGATCGCCATCCTGCTGGCCCCGCTGGTGACCCTCTGCTATCTGCTGGCTGGTTGGCATCTGGTGGATCTGCAAGGGTTTCAGCTGACCGGTGTGGGCACACAACCCTTTGACCCGAATGCCGCCATCAGCCCGCTGATGAAGGGGGTGATCCCCCACGCCGGAGGCTGGCTGCGCAACTATTTTGACTATCCGCTGCTGTGGCTGGTGCCGATCATCGGGGCGCTGGCGCCGCTGGTGAGCGGGATTGCCTCCTGGCTGGAGCGGGGCCGGATTGCGCTGCTGGCCAGCGCCATCGCCTGCGCCGCCATGCTCTGCTCGGTGGCCATCGCCCTGTTCCCCTTCGTGCTGCCCTCATCCCTCGATGCGGTCAGCAGCCTGACCCTGTGGGACAGCACCTCCAGCTACAAGACCCTGGCCATCATGTTCGGCCTCGTGCTGGTGCTGATGCCGATCAATCTGGGCTACACCGGCTGGGTCTATCGAGTGGTGCGCGGCAAGCTCGACCGTGCCCGCATCAAGCGCGACAGCCATCAACTCTACTGACCTCAAGGGATCTGCTATGTGGTACTTCACCTGGATTTTGGGCCTCGGATTCGCCCTGCTGCTGGGCCTGTGCAACCTGCTCTGGCTGGAAGCGCGCTGGCAGGCGGACGAACGGGACGGCAACTGACGGCGGGGCTCGCGCCCCGCCACGGCCGGTGGTTGGCGTTCATACGTCGCCATCGGCCCCTCTCTCCCCCTCTTTAAACGACACACACGACACACTTTCAACCGACAACCAACCGACAGGTAATTGTGATGAAACAGAGATTGAAAGCGGTGGCGCTGGCCATCGGGTGCGCGCTCACCGTCGCCCCGGCCTGTGCCGAACCGGTACAACTGACGCCACTGGATAAAACCTTCACCCTGCAGGTGCTCGGCAGTGGTGGCCCCATCTCCGACGATCTGCGCGCCTCTTCCAGCGAGGTGATCTGGTGGAAGGGGAAATCCCGCATCCTGATCGATGCCGGTGGCGGCGTCTACCTGCGCTTCGGCCAGGCGGGGGCCAAGCTCGAAGAGGTCGATTTTATCGGCATCACCCACTTTCACACCGACCATGTGACCGACCTGCCCGCCCTGCTCAAGGGGGCCTACTTCTTCGAGCGCAGCGATCCGCTGGATCTGGCGGGGCCAGAGGCAGGCTCGGCCTTTCCCAGCATGAGCGGCTACTTTGATGCCCTCTTCAACAAAGACAAGGGCGCTTATGCCTACCTGAGCGGCTTCAAGGATGGCACCGATGGCCTCTTCCCCATCACCTTGCACGATGTGCCCTACCAGAGCCCGCAGCCCCACACCGTCTATCAGCAGGATGGGCTGACCATCACGGCGCTCGGCATCCCTCACGGTGACGTGCCCTGTCTGGCCTATCGTATCGAGAGCGCCGAGGGGACCATCGTTATCTCGGCGGATCAGAACGGCAGCAACCCGGCCTTTGTGCCGTTTGCCAAGGGGGCCGACATTCTGGTGATGCCGCTCGCCATCCACGAAGGGGCCGACCCTGTCTCCGCCTCGCTCCATGCCAAGCCATCTGTGGTGGCCAAGATTGCGGCCGAGGTGAACCCCAAACTGCTGGTGCTCAACCACTGGATGGGGGTTGGCCTCAATCACAAGAAAGAGGCGATGGCCATCGTCAAACAGCAATTCCACGGCCAGATCGTGGCCGCCCGCGATCTCTCCAGCTACCCCGTTTCATCCGTCAAGGAGTCCGCCCATGAGTAACTCAAGCAGCAACAAAACCACCGGCAAACTGACCCTCTCCATCGCCATGACCAGCCTGATTGCCCTGACGCCGGGACTGGCGCTGGCGGCCACCCCGAGCGATGCGCCGGTGAAAGCCGCCCCCAGCGAACAGCACGGCGGCAAGTGTGCGGCGGGCAAGTGCGGAACCGAGAAGCGCTTCGAGAAGCAAGCCCTAGACAGTGATCCGCAGGGGCGGCTGGTGCGCGCCCGCGATGGCAAGTGTGGCGTGGCGGGCGAGGGGATTGATGGCGACAGATCCAGCAACGGCAGCAAGATGACGGAGGGGGTATGCGGCCAATAAGCTCCCGCAGTCGGGGGATCGGGCTGCGTCAGGAGCATCTGGATGCGCTCTGCGCCGGCCCCGTCCGCCCTGGCATCGACTTTCTCGAGCTGGCGCCGGAGAACTGGATGGCCATCGGCGGCGCCAGGCGAGAGCAGCTGCATCAGCTGGCTGAGCGTTACCCGCTGGTGGCCCACGGCCTCAGCCTCTCCCTCGGCGATTGTCAGCCCCTCAATCGCACCCTGCTCAGCCAGATCCGCACCTTTCTGGACGAGTTCGGCATCGAGGTCTACAGCGAGCACCTGAGCTTTTCCCGCGACCAGCAGGGGTATCTTTACGAGCTCTTACCGGTGCCGCGCCAGTGGGAGAACATCCCCTATCTGGCCGAGCGGATCGCGCAGGTGCAGGAGGCGCTGGCCCGCCCGCTGGTGCTGGAAAATATCTCCTACTACCACGGCTATGACCACGAGATGCCGGAGGAGGATTTTCTCGCCGAGCTGGTGGCGCGCAGCGGCTGCGAGCTGTTGCTCGATATCAACAACGTCTTTGTGAACAGCCGCAACCACGGTTACTGCCCCAAGCGGATGATCGCCGGGCTGCCGAGCAATGCGATCCGCTATTTCCATATCGCCGGTCATCTGGAAGAGGCAGACGGCACTTTATTGGATACCCATGGCAAACCGGTGTGCGAGGAGGTGGTGGCGCTGGCCCGTTATACGGTGCAGACCCACGGCCTGCGCCCCCTGTTGCTGGAGCGTGATCACCATTTGCCACCGCTGGCAGAGCTGGAGGCCGAGCTGGCGCGGGTGCACAGCGCCTGTTGCGAGGCGATCGACCATCAGGTGCGGGAGGTGCGCTATGGATAGACGGTTATCACTGATCACTGCGCCCAAAACGGCCCCGCAGCGGATGCAGCAGCAGACCGCCTGGCTGGCGAGCCGGGTGCGGCTGCCGCAGGATGGCATCGCCAGCCACTATGCCCGCAGCGTGCGCGCCAATGTGGAGTCGGTGCTGGAGAGTGCCTTTGTGCTCACCCACGCTCACTGGGCGCTGGTGGACAGATGGCAGCTGGTGGAGGGCTTTGTTATCGCGCACGGCGCCGAGGCCCCCGAGTTTCACCATATCGCCACCGAGTTTGTCCGCTATGTGCAGCATCGCCACAGTGAGGGCTCTCTCAACTGGCCCAGGCAGCGGCTGGCGTTGCTGGAGTACGAGTGGGCCTGCCTCTGTGTCGAGATTGATGAAGGGGTAGTGCCGCAAGTTATATCGGGGGTTGAGGTGACGGCGGAGAGTCCGCTCGGGCTCAATCCCACCCTGCAACTGCTTGAACTCCCCTTTGCCATCCGTCGCAGCGGCGTGGTGCCGACCCGGCAGGGCAAGCACTTCTATGGCCTGTTTCGCAGTCCGGAACATCAAGTAGTGACCCAGCGGCTACGCGAATGGGACGTGGCGCTGATCCAGCTGCTGCAACAGCAGCCGGGGATCACCCAAGCCACATTCAAGCAACAGGTGCAACAGGTTCGCAGCGACTTTGATCTGATCGAGTGGGCGCGCCATTTTCACCGGCTGGGTCTGTTGATCATGCCCGTCGGTGAGCACCAGCCTGGCACTCCCTTGCCCTCATTTAGAAAACACCAAGGAGAATTCCCATGAACAACACCCTGATCCAGTGGTACGAGCGGGCGGTGGCCCAGTGCAAGCGGCTCGATTTTCTGGCCCTGCTGGCCATTCGCCTCTATCTCATTCCGGTCATCTATGTGGGGGCCCACTCCAAGGTGATGGGCTTTGCCGGCACCGTCGCCTGGTTTGGCGCCCCGGTCTCGGAAGGGGGGCTCAACCTGCCGTTCCCGACCCTGCTCGCCTTTCTGGCAGCCGGCACCGAGGTGCTGGGCTGCATCTGCATCGCCCTTGGCCTCTTTACCCGCATCATGGCCATTCCCACCATCTTCCTGATGAGCGTGGCGAGCGCCATGGTTCACTGGAAGCACGGCTGGGATGCCATCGCCACCGGCAGCATGGAGGCTACCTTGCGCCTCAACGGTTTTATCGAGTGGCTGGCGGCCAATTTCCCCGGTCGCTACAACTACATCACTGAGCTCGGGGATCCCGTGATGCTCAACAACGGGATGGAGTTTGCCGCCACCTACTTTGTGATGCTGCTGGTGCTGCTGGTTTACGGTGGGGGCCGCTATGTCAGCCTCGACTACTGGCTCAAACGTGCCGTGACCGGCAAAGCAGGCGTGCAACAGGCGGCATAAGACCCGCTAACGGATAACAAAAACCATAACGACAGAGCGTAAAAAACAGCGAGCGGCCGGGTGCCGCTCGCTGTTTTTGTGCTTTTGGGGGGAGAGTGTCAGCTGCGTCAGCCGTTACTGGTAGCGGCCGACCGCGATGGGGGACTCCTGCTCAATCTGGCCAAGGCGTTCGGCCCATTGGGCGAGCCATGCTTCCCGCTCTTCTTGCGAGACCCGCACCGGGGCATAACAGATATGGGGGCGCAGCACATCGAAGCCGACAAATTGCAGGATCCCGCGCTGGATGGGGCGCAGCACCCCGTCGATATCGCCGTTGAAGCCGTCGGGCAGATAGGTCTCGGCAGGGCCGCCGGTGGTCAGGCTCAGCAGGGCCCGCTTGCCGCGAAACTTGCCGCTCTCGTAGATATGGCCCTGACCGTAGACCCGTCCCATGGCAAAGACTCTATCCACCCACCCCTTGAGGATGGCGGGCAGGCCAAACCACCAGAGCGGGAACTGGAAGATCAGCAGATCGGCCGCCTCCAGCTTTTGCATCTCCTGCTCCAGCTGGGGGGCAAAGCTGCCCTGCTCGGTGGCAGCCAGCTCTTCGAGTTGCAGCTTGAGAAAATCGGGATCGCTGGCGGCAGTGAAGTTGCGCCGATCCGAGACGGGATCAAAGCCCATGGCATAGAGATCGCTGGTCATCACTGTGTGGCCCGCCTGCTCCAGCGCCCTGATGGCGTGGCAGAAGAGGGCACCGTTGAAACTTTTGGGTTCGGGATGGGCATAGACGATAAGCACCTTCATAACAGACTCCGTGGCAAATGATGCGAGGGTGACAGGCTTGGTTACTGAAACAGTTGCTGAAATGGTTGCCGGGTTGGCGCTGTGTCACAGCATAGAAGCCTGCCGCGCCGATTGCAGCAGGCGCCACGCCCTTGCGTGACGCCTGCTGGCGCAGCTTATGCCTGACAGGCGGCGAGCCGGAGGGCTTCGCGTCGCTCGCTGACATGGGTCAGTCCGTAGGCCAGCAGCACGATAAGGGCGCCGATCCAGGGGGTGTGCATCAGGCCGAGGTGCTCAACCACCAAGCCACCGACCACGGAGCCGAGCGCAATGCCGACGTTGAAGGCGGCAATATTGAGGCCCGATGCCACATCCACTGCCTTGGGGGTGTGCAGCTCGGCCTGCTTCACCACCAGTACCTGCAGACCCGGCACGTTGCCGAAGGCAAAGGCGCCCCACACCAGCACGGTGAGCACCGCCAGCACCGGGTGCGGCGCGGTGAAGGTGAGGGCCAGCAGCACCAGCGCCAGACCGGCAAACAGCAGCTTCAGCGCCGGCAATGGGCCCATCTTGTCGGCCAGCTTGCCACCCCAGATATTGCCGACGGCAACCGATACCCCGTACACCAGCAGGATCAGGCTCACCGCACCGGCGCTAAAGCCGCTCACCTGCTGCAGGATGGGGGCGAGGAAGGTGAAGGCCGTGAAGGCGCCGCCATAACCGAGGGCGGTTTTGGCGTAGACCAGCAGCAGCGGCTTTTTGGTCAGTACCGAGAGCTGTTCGCGGATGGTTGAGGCTGCCCCTTTGGGCAGGTTGCTCGGGATCAGCAGCAGGCTACCCACCATGGCGACGAGGCCGAGCAGGCTCACCACCAGAAAGGTTTCACGCCAGCCAAAGACCTGACCAATCCAGGTGCCGAGCGGTACGCCGGTCACCAGCGCCACGGTAAGGCCGCTGAACATGATGGCGATGGCGCTCGCCGCCTTCTCTTTGGCCACCAAGCCTGTGGCAATGGTGCTGCCCACCGAGAAGAAGACCCCGTGGGCCAATCCGGTCAGGATGCGGGCGACGATCAGGCTCTCGTAACCGGGGGCCTGCCAGGCCAGCAGGTTGCCGGCGGTAAAGAGCGCCATCAGCCCCACCAGCAGCCACTTGCGCGGCACCTTGCCGGTGAGCGCCGTGAGCACGGGGGCGCCGATGGCCACCCCAATGGCGTAGAGGCTGACCAGCAGGCCTGCCGAGGGAAGCGAGACATTGAGCTGCTCGGCGATGGTGGGGATAAGCCCCACGATCACAAATTCGGTGGTGCCGATCGCAAAGGCACTCAGGGTAAGGGCAAATAACGCCAGTGGCATAACAACTCCTTGGTTAGGGACTCCCGACGGGAGAATGGCGCCAGTATGCCGATGGGGTTTGTTGGCAAAAATGACGATGACAGCAAATTACTTTTGCCAAATAAGCAGCAATGGTGAGGGGGAATGGGGTAGTGGGAGTAGCTGAAGCAGCAAAGGCAAAGCACGCAGAACAAGGCGTGCAGACCGAGCGGGTAACAATGAGTGTGGGGAGAAACAGGGCAAGGAAAAGGCGGCAGGGTTGGTGCGCGCAGCTGAACGGGCGGCAGTTGCGCGCGGTATTGGAGACAAAAAAGCGGGAGGTATTGTGCCTCCCGCTCAGGTTCTCGTTGATAGTGTTGGGTTTTCTTTGCCCCCTTCTCCCCTTGTGGGAGAAGGGTTGGGGATGAGGGGAGGTCGCTTGCCCCTCACCCTAACCCTCTCCCGTAGGGAGAGGGGATAGCTCGTGGTGCAATAGGCTCGTGAGGGTTACCGGTACCCGCCATCGAAGCGAGAGAGCCTATGTATCTTTTCCCGTTTAATCCCAATCCGGCGCAAAGTCGGGATTGGCGCAGCGCTCGCCCCGATCCAGCGTGGCGATGGCGGCTATCTCTTCGGCTGTGAGCTTAACCTTGAGGGCTGCAAGGTTAGCGGCGAGATTCTCCCGCTTGGTGGAGCTCGGGATCACCGCCATATTTTGAGCCAGCAGCCAGGCCAGCGACACTTGGGCCGCCGAGATGCCGTGGCGCTGGCCAATCTCCATCAGCAGCGGCTCGGTGAGCACCTTGCCATAGGCGAGCGGCATATAGGCGGTGACGGCGATACCCTGGGCTTTGCAGAACTCGACCACCTTGCGGTTTTGCAGCAGGGGATGAACCTCGATCTGTTGGTGAGCGATGGCCCCCGCCCCCAAAATCTCGATAGCCTGTTTGAGTTGGGCTACGGTGAAGTTGGAGACCCCGATCTCCCTAGTCAGGCCCCGAGCCTTGGCCTCGGCCAACTGCTCCAGATAGACCGCCATCGGCACCTCATCCTTGGGGGAGGGCCAGTGGATCAGCGCCAGATCCAGATAGTCGGTGCCCAGTTTTTCCAGGCTTACCTCCAGGCTCGGGATCAGCTTGCCTGGGCCAAACTCGCTGGTCCACACCTTGGTGGTCAGGTAGATCTCGTGACGGGCAACAGTGCTGCGGGTCAGCACGGCGCCGACCTCGGCTTCATTTTCATAGATCTGGGCGGTATCGATATGGCGATAGCCCAGCTCCAGACCGTTGGTCAGGGTGGCAAGCAGCGGCTCGCCCTTCAGGCGGAAGGTGCCCAGACCCATGGGTGGCATATTGATCATCTCGTTCCTCAATGGGGTGGTGGTTGGCCCTTGATGGGCTGAACAGAAACAGGCTCTAGGGCCAGTCAGGCGCCCAGCGGCTGATAGCGGCGAATGGTGCTGCTGGCAAACCAGGGCTCGGCCTTGGCGACAAACTCGGTAAAGTGGGGTTGGCCCTGATGGGCGGTGAGGGCAGCTTCGCTCTCCCACACCTCGTAGAGCATCCAGCTGTTTGGATTGTCCAAGTCCTGATGCAGCTGATAGCGCAGGCAACCCGCCTCTTGCAAGGTGGCCGCAATCAGCGGCTCAAGGGCGGCGCGAAACTGCTCGGCATATTCGGGTCTGGCTTCAAGCTGGGCAATCACAATCACGGGTGACGACATCTGAACCTCCTTGGCAAAAACGAAGGGTCAGTATGCCTGCCGTGACTTGCCGGAAACAGGGTTAATGGCGCAGCAGTGAATTGAGAGAGGCACAGCAATCGGGGACCGTGGCCCCCTATTATCAGGAGCTGGCTTATCAGGTGCCGGCGGGTTCCGACCAGACGGCAAACTCATTGCCGCTGGGCTCAACGAAGTGGAAACGACGGTCACCGGGAAAATCGAAGAGAGGGCGGTTGATGGTGCCACCATGTTGGCTCACCTTGGCTTGAGTTGCTTCGATATCTGCGCTGTAGAAGACCAGCAGGGCGCCGCCTTGCACGCTCTGGCTGCACAGTTCAGCACGATAGAATCCGCCATCCAGCCCCTCATCGGCAAAGGCGCAGTAGTCGGGGCCGTAATCGACAAACTGCCAGCCAAATACGGCCTGAAAGAAGGCCTTGGTCGCGGCGAGATCCTTGGCCGCAAACTCCACATAGTTCAGTTTTTCATGGGCTTTCATTCAGTTCGTCTCCCTCATCATCAGCATCGCTGGGCTCAGCAAGTTGCTCCCACGGAGTCAGTTTAAGCTGCTTGCGCCGTAGCCAGAGGAGACTCGCCATCATGAGGCCTGTTAATCCAGCAAACAGGGCTGTGTGGCGCAGAGCTAATAGCGGATCAATCCCCATGGATTGCCAGCTGAAAAACCACAACAAAATGCTCCATATCAGGCCAAGGCCAACGCCAAATACCAGCAAGTTGGTTAGCCAGCTCTCGTAGTGAGGCGGTTTGACAGGCCAGCCAAGTTGGCGCAACAACCAGAACAAGGGGGGATTGTAGTTGGACTGCCATACCCCTTTGCTTGCCAGTTCCTGATGGGCGGCTGCCAGCCGCTCTTCAAATGTCATCGTGTTCATCCTTATGTCCATGCGGTTTCATACGAGCCAATATAGTCCCATTCTACCGGCAAACACCGAGCAGAGTTTGAGCTGGCCATCACGTTATCTCTCGGTTGTGGTAGCCCGAATACATCAGGCGACGCTTGCCAATCCACAGCAGCTACGCCTATAAAGGCCCATTACTCTTGTCCGGATAACAGCAATGAAGACCCATTCTGATGAACTGACCCTGTTTGTGGCGGTGGTGGAGGCGGGCAGTTTTCGCCAGGCGGCTGAGAACCTCGGCATGGATAACTCGGTGGTGAGCCGCGGCATCAAACGGCTGGAGGAGAAGCTCTCCACCGTTTTGCTCAATCGCACCACGAGGCGGGTCAGCCTGACCGAGGAGGGGAGCTGGTTCTATCAGCGGGCGGTGAAGATCCTGACCGAGATGAGCGAGGCGGAGGGGCTGCTGCTGATGCGCCGCGAGCAGCCGGAGGGGATATTGCGGGTCGATGCGGCCACGCCTTTTATCCTCCATCGGCTGGTGCCCATTATCGGCGAGTTTCGACGCCGTTATCCGGCCATCGAGCTGCAACTGCACAGCTCGGAGGGCTTTATCAATCTGATGGAGCGGCGGGTGGACATGGCCATCCGCATCGGCGAGCTGAGCGACTCCTCTTTGCGCGCGCTGCCGTTGGGCCGCTCTCGGCTGCGGCTGCTGGCCTCCCCCGCCTATCTGAGTGAGCGCGGCACCCCGCGCCAGCCGGCAGATCTGCTGAACGGCCACGAGCTGCTTGGCTTTTTGCATCCCGATCACCTCAACCACTGGCCGCTATTGAGTGCCGAGCAGGGGGATCGCTTTCCCATTACTCCCAGCCTGCGTGCAAGCAGTGGGGAAACCTTGCGTCAGCTGGCGCTGGCGGGGCAGGGGATCGTCTGTCTGTCGGACTTTATGACCGGGCCGGATCGGGCGAGCGGGGCGCTGGTGGAGGTGCTGGCGCGCAGCAACAGCGGCGCCTCCCGTCCCATCAATGCGGTATTTTACTCCGATGCCCAGCGCGATATCCGGCTGCGGGTCTGGCTCGATTTTCTTAAAGAACAGCTGGGCAGCCACTCACTTTGATGCGGTGGGCCAGAATGCGTGGTGGTTGGCCACGCAAGGGCGTGGGTACCGCATATGTGCACCATTCAGACTGCGCCCATCTGGCAATGTAAAAGCCTGCCTGGAATGTAAAAAAAGAGGCCGACATTGCGGTCGGCCTCTTGGGGGGTTATCTCAACGGAATGTCGGTTATCCGATCACTCCTCTTCGGCCCAGCGGCGTGAACGCTCGACCGCCTTCTTCCAGCCGTTGTAGCGTTTGGCACGGTCGTCGCGGTCCATCTGCGGGATGAACTCACGGTCCACGCTGAACTTGTCTTCCAGCTCGTCCGAGCTCTTCCAGAAGCCGACGGCGAGGCCGGCCAGGAAAGCGGCACCCATGGCGGTGGTCTCGATCCGGGTCGGACGCACCACCGGGGTGTGCATCATGTCGGCCTGGAACTGCATCAGGAAGTCGTTGGCTACGGCGCCGCCGTCTACTTTCAAAGCTGCCAGCTTGATGCCGGAGTCCTGCTGCATCGCATCCAGCACATCGCGGCTCTGATAGGCGATGGATTCCAGCGCGGCACGGATGATGTGGTTGCGGTTCGCGCCGCGGGTCAGGCCGACCATGGTACCGCGAGCATATGGATCCCAGTAGGGGGCGCCTAGGCCAACGAAGGCCGGTACCAGATAGACGCCGTTGGTGTCACCCACCTTGGAGGCGAAGTAGTCGGTATCGCGGGCATCGTGAATGATCTTGAGCTCGTCACGCAGCCACTGGATGGTGGCGCCGCCCATAAACACCGCTCCTTCCAGCGCGTAGTTCACTTCCCCTTTCGGGCCGATGGCGACCGTGGTCAGCAGGCCGTTACTGGAGCGAACCGGCTCGGTACCTGTGTTCATCAGCATGAAGCAGCCGGTGCCGTAGGTGTTCTTGGCCATCCCTTTTTCAAAGCAGAGCTGGCCGAACAGGGCAGACTGCTGGTCACCGGCGATACCGGCGATGGGGATGCGGGAGCCGCCGCCACGGGTGGTGTAGCCATACACCTCGGAAGAGGGTTTCACTTCCGGCAGCATGGACATGGGGATGCCCAGCTCGTCCAGCATGCGCTGATCCCACTTCAGGTCGCGGATGTTGTAGAGCATGGTACGGGAGGCGTTGGTCGGGTCGGTGACGTGCACTTCGCCGTTGGTCATCTTCCACACCAGCCAGGTGTCGATGGTGCCGAACAGCAGTTCGCCGTTCATCGCCTTCTCGCGGGCACCTTCGACGTTGTCGAGGATCCACTTCACCTTGGTACCGGAGAAGTAGGCGTCCAGCACCAGACCGGTGTTTTCACGCACGTACTCTTCCAGACCGCGCGCTTTCAGCTCTTCACAGATGGCCGCAGTACGGCGGCACTGCCAGACGATGGCGTTGTAGATGGGCTTGCCGGTGGCCTTTTCCCAGACGACGGTGGTTTCACGCTGGTTGGTGATACCGATGGCGGCGATCTCTTCGCTGCGAAGGCCAGTCTTGGCCAGAACTTCGGTGAAGACGGAGGATTGGGTTGCCCAGATCTCCATCGGGTCGTGCTCTACCCAGCCCGCTTTCGGGTAGTGCTGGGTGAATTCGCGCTGGGAGGTACCGACAATGTTGGCATCCTGATCAAACACGATGGCACGGGAAGAGGTGGTTCCCTGGTCCAGAGCGACGACATATTTCTTTTCAGCAGACATGATGTTCTCCACGTTTCTATTTTCCACGTTTTTATACGTTGGAGGGGGCCGCTCTTATGCGGCAGCCTCTTCTTTGGCGGTTTGGGTCGCTTGCTCGGTGGTGACGACACGGTTGCCCGGGACGCAGGGAGCCAGCACTTTGACATACAGAGCGGTACCAATCTGGGCGCCAACGATGGGGCCAAGGATCGGAACCCAGAAGTAGGGGTTGTCACGACCACCGGTCAGGGCAACATCACCCCAGCCAGCAAAGAACGCGAACAGTTTCGGACCAAAGTCACGGGCCGGGTTCATGGCAAAACCGGTTAACGGGCCAAGGGAGGCACCGATCACTGCGATCAGGATACCGATCAGCAGAGCGGCTGCGAAACCTTTGGGAGCGCCGTTGTTGTTGTCACCCAGCGCCATGATGCCCAGCATCAGGACGGCGGTGATCACCAGCTCGACGGCGAAGGCTTGCATGTTGGTCAGCAGGGCATTGGGGTAGGTGGAGAAGATCCCGGCGGTGCCGAGGCTCTCGACGCTGCCGCGCACCACGTTATGGGTCACTTCCCACTGGGTGAAAAGGTTACCATAAAGGAAGTAGACAAGGGCGGCGAAGCAGAAGGCACCGGCCATCTGGGCGATGATGTAGGGCACCACCTTGCGCTTGTCGAACCCGCAGAAGGTCATCAGCGCCAGCGTTACAGCCGGGTTCAAGTGGGCACCTGAAATGCCGCCGGTCACATAGATGGCGATGGCCACACCCAGACCCCAGGTAATGGAGATTTCCCACTGCCCGAAGTTGGCGCCAGCCAGCACCAGTGCCGCCACACATCCGACGCCGAAAAATATCAGCAGGCCGGTTCCGATAAACTCGGCGATGCACTCGCCAAGCAGGGTATTGGGTCTTTGTATGCTCATACTTTTGTTCCTTATATCCACCCGTAGAGGTTTGATGTTCCGTTTTATCTTTTTGTGTCTATCCGTTGCTGCGTTGCTGCCGAAAACGTTTCCTTGTTGTTTTTGCGTCTTGCGCAAACGTTATGCTCGTTTGCGCTCGTTATCGGTCGTGACAGAAAATAACCCTTCCCAATAATTTCACCATCCCCCCTCCATAGGAAATGTGGACAAGATCCCACTCATTGCTAAGAAAATGTGACGTAAAGCATCTTGATAACCGCTGGTTACCACTTAGGGGGTAACTCGCAACCCTTGCCACACAAGGGCTGGCGCTTGCTGAGTGATTTCTCATTTGGAGCTTTTATTTGTAATAAAACTGCAATATTTGAGCATGCATCACAGATTAAATGAGCGAATATGAGCACAATAGGCTCGCTTACGAATTAGTGGACTCACATGATTCGTTGGAATGGTCAGGGCATCCTCAACCGCCCATAACAACAATAAGGAAGCAGAACATGCTTAGTCTCTTCAGGCCTGCGGCGCACATCGACAGGCTCCCGGCTGACAAGGTCGACCCCTTCTACAAACGCATGCGTTGGCAGGTGTTTTTCGGGATCTTCTTCGGTTACGCCGGCTACTACCTGGTACGGAAAAACTTCAGTCTGGCGATGCCCTATCTGATCGAGCAGGGCTTCTCCCGTGGTGATCTCGGTTTCGCGCTCTCCGGGGTCTCCATCGCTTACGGTTTGTCCAAGTTCCTGATGGGGAACGTCTCTGACCGTTCCAACGCCCGTTACTTCCTCTCCGCCGGTCTGCTGCTCTCGGCTGCCATCATGTTCATGATGGGTACCATGCACTGGGCCACCTCCAGCATTGCCATCATGTTTGTGCTGTTGTTCCTGAACGGTTGGGCACAGGGCATGGGCTGGCCGCCCTGCGGTCGCACAATGGTGCACTGGTGGTCACAGAAAGAGCGCGGTGAAGTGGTTGCGGTCTGGAACGTGGCCCACAACGTGGGTGGCGGCATGATTGGCCCGCTGTTTATCCTCGGGA
Source organism: uncultured Aeromonas sp. (assembly GCA_945957575.1). Taxonomy (GTDB): domain Bacteria; phylum Pseudomonadota; class Gammaproteobacteria; order Enterobacterales; family Aeromonadaceae; genus Aeromonas. The sequence continues at coordinate 19,742 of CAMFLW010000013.1, forward strand.
TGGGCTGGTTCAACGACTGGCGCAGCGCCTTCTATGTGCCTGCGGCAGCGGCGGCCGCCATCGCGGTGATCGCCTTCTTCGTGATGCGTGATACCCCGCAATCGGTCGGTTTGCCTCCTATCGAGGAGTACAAGAACGACTATCCGAAGGATTACAACGAGAGCCACGAGCAGGAGTTTTCCGCCAAGGAGATCTTCGTCAAGTACGTGCTGCACAACAAACTGCTGTGGTACATCGCGATCGCCAACGCTTTCGTTTACCTCATTCGTTACGGTGTGCTGGACTGGGCGCCAACCTACCTGAAAGAGGCCAAGCACTTCACCGTCGACAACTCCTCCTGGGCTTACTTCCTCTACGAGTGGGCCGGTATTCCGGGCACCCTTCTGTGTGGCTGGATCTCTGACAAGATGTTCCAGGGCCGCCGTGCCCCGGCCGGTATCCTGTTCATGGTGCTGGTGACCCTGGCTGTGCTGGTTTACTGGTTCAACCCGGCCGGCAACCCGACCATCGACATGATGGCGCTGGTGGCTATCGGCTTCCTGATCTACGGCCCTGTCATGCTGATCGGCCTCTATGCTCTTGAGCTGGCACCGAAGAAAGCAGCCGGTACTGCGGCAGGTTTCACCGGTCTGTTCGGTTATCTGGGCGGCGCCGTGGCAGCCAACGCCATGCTGGGTTATACCGTTGACCACTTCGGTTGGGATGGCGGCTTCATGGTACTGACCGTCTCCTGCGTGCTCTCTATCATTCTGCTGGCGATGACCCTCAAGCACGAGAACATTGCCGTTGCGGCCAAAAAAGCGGCTGCCCATAAGGCATAAAACGTGATCCTCAGCTTATTGATCCCAAAGGGGATCAGGTAAACTGCCAAAAGGCCCCGCATCTGCCGGGGCCTTTTTTTGTCTCATCATCGGAGTGCAAGCGTGAAGCAAACCCAACGACATCTGGAGATCCTGGACGTCCTGACGCGGCAGGGATTTGTCTCGACCGACGATCTGGTGACCCATTTTGATGTCAGCCCCCAGACCATTCGCCGGGATCTCAACGATCTCGCCGAGCAGAACAAGATCCGGCGCCATCATGGCGGTGCCTCCCTGCATTCGAGTACCGTCAATACCGCCTACAGCGCCCGTAAAGTGATGCAACTCAAGGAGAAAGAGCGCATCGCCCGCGAGGTAGCGGCCAATATTCCCGACGGCTCATCGCTCTTTATCGACATAGGCACCACCACCGAAGCCATTGCCCGCGCCCTGCTCGATCACCGTGAGCTGCGCATCGTCACCAACAACCTCAACGTGGCCAGCATCCTGACGGCCAAGGATGACTTCACCGTCATCATTGCCGGTGGCGAGATCCGCAACCGCGATGGCGGCATCGTGGGGGAGGCGACCCGCGACTTTATTGGTCAGTTTCGCATGGACTATGGCGTCATCGGGATTTCGGGGATCGATAACGACGGCTCCCTGCTCGATTTCGACTATCACGAGGTGAAGATTGCCCAGGCCATCATCGCTCACTCCCGTCAGGTGTTCCTGGCCGCCGACCACACCAAGTTCGGTCGCAACGCCATGGTCAATCTGGGCAATCTCAGCCAGATCCACGCCCTCTTTACCGATCAGGAGCCACCGGAAAAGCTGGCGCGATTGATGGCGCAACACCAGATCGCCTGCCATATCTGCTGACGGCTAAAGAGGTCAAGGCTGTGCCGGTCGCCCGGTCGGGCGGCCGTCTTTTTTCCCCTATCTCCGCGTTCATTTCCCCTTTATGGGTATTGCCAAAACCACTATCCAGCCTGGCTGTTTTGGCTGTTCACTCGCCAGTTTCAGCCCGCTCCCGGTCGCTCACCTGCCGTACCACTTTTGCCACCTCTGGCGGGCTGTGGTGATCACACTTTCGCCATAAAATGTTCGTTTGTTGTGTTTTTATGTTCTAAAATGAGCGAAATCAAACATTGCCGTTATGGCAATCATAAAAATGAAAGTAGGTGAACATGAGCGAACATTATGATCTGGTCGTCGTCGGTGGCGGCATCAACGGGGTTGGCATCGCAGCCGATGCGGCAGGACGGGGTCTGAAGGTTGCCCTGTTTGAGGCGCAAGATCTCGCCTCTGCCACCTCCTCCAACTCCAGCAAGCTGATCCACGGCGGTTTGCGCTATCTCGAACATTACGAATTCCGGCTGGTCAAAGAGGCGTTGGCGGAGCGTGAAGTGCTGCTCGGCATGGCGCCTCACATCGCTCGTCCCATGCGCTTTCGCCTGCCGCACCGCCCGCACCTGCGTCCGGCCTGGATGATCCGTGCCGGCCTCTTCCTTTATGACAATCTGGCCAAGCGCGACAAGCTAAAGGGCTGCTGTGGCGTGCGCTTCCTGCCGCAAGATGGCTTGAGCGCGGGGATTAACAAGGGGTTTGAATACTCGGACGCCTGGGTCGACGATGCCCGGCTGGTGGTGCTCAATGCCATGATGGCGCGCGACAAGGGTGCCGACGTACAGACCCGCACCCGCTGCATCAAGGCGGTGCGCGGCTCCAAACACTGGACGCTGACGCTGGAGCGGGAAGGGGGCGAGCAGTTCACCGTCAGCTGCCGTGGTCTGGTCAATGCGGCGGGCCCCTGGGTCAAAACCTTCTACGACGAGAGCCTGCACGAGAAATCCCCGCGCGGCATTCGCCTTATCAAGGGCAGCCACATGATAGTGCCGCGTATCCATGAGCGCGAAGAGGCCTATATCCTGCAAAACGAGGACAACCGTATCGTCTTCGTCATCCCATATCAGCAGGACTACTCCCTCATTGGCACCACTGATGTGGAGCACCACGGCAGCCCGCGCGAGGCGAAGATCAGCGACGCCGAGATCACCTACCTGTGCAAGGTGGTCAACGCCCACTTCACCCGCCAGATCGCCCCGAAAGATGTGGTCTGGACCTATGCCGGGGTGCGCCCACTGTGCGATGACGAATCCGACTCGCCGCAGGCGGTGACCCGCGACTACACCCTCGAACTGTCTGGCGAATCCGACGGTGCGCCGCTCTTGTCGGTGTTTGGCGGCAAGCTCACCACCTATCGCAAGCTGGCGCAGGCCGCCTGCAACAAGCTCAAACCCTGGTTCAGCCAGATGGGGGATGACTGGACGGCGAGCAGCCGGCTGCCCGGTGGCGAGTTCGACTGCTCGGTTCGCGAGTTGGCGCGCGCCTTTGCGCTGGAGTTTGACTGGCTCGATGATCGCAGTGCCCTGCGTATCGCCGAAGCCTATGGCGCCCATGCCCGGCTCTGGCTCAAGGAGCCCCGCGGTCAGCACTTTGGTGCCGGACTATACGAATCTGAGGTGCGCTACCTTATCGAGCGGGAGTGGGCCTGTACCCTGGACGATATCCTCTGGCGCCGCAGCAAGCTGGGGCTGCGCCTGTCCGATTCCGAGCAACAGCAGCTGGGTGAGTGGCTGGCACACCATCACCACGGCCTGTGCAAAGCAAGCTGAAGCCACTGAAGGGCGGCCCTGCGTCGCCCTTCCTATAACTGCAATAAATCTCTTATGTAACAATCATCTACACACAATAATAAAGAGTGTCACATATGAGAGAACTCGCCGTTTCCCTCATTGTCTTGAGCCTTGAGCCTTGGGGCATCTCTCTCATTACCTGTTCTGGCCGCCGACGAAGGCAAGATAGTGATTGCCCACCGTGGCGCCTCCGGCTACCTGCCCGAGCACACTTTGGAGTCAAAGGCGCTGGCCTATGGCAAGGTAACCCCCTACAGCTATGACTGGATGTTCAAGTCGGGGGCGATGAAAACCATCGCCAGCTATGCCGAGGGGATTGGCCCGTGGAAGCCGATGATCGTTACCGAACCGGGCTCCCTGGGCAAGCCGGTCTTCACCGGCATGGTCAAAGAGGCCCACGCGGCTGGTCTCAAGGTGCATCCTTATACTTTCCGTCAGGATGGGGGGGAGAGCCCGGCCTATGCCAAGGACGTCACCGATCTCCTTAACATCTTCCTCTATCAGGCCGATGTGGATGGGGTGTTCAGTGACTTCCCCGACAAGGCGGTGGCCGTCATCCAAGCCCATGAAGGGACACGGAAATAGTTGGCAAAGTGTCATTTGAATTCAGAGCGGGGCCAGATGGCCTCGCTTTTTATTTAACGGGAGCAGAGAAGGGCGTGTGCGGCCTGTCAGAAAATAGCCAGATCACGTCATCGCGTGCCGGATCTGCATCATTTTACGCAGTTTTTACGTAGCAGAGCGCTGGCATGAAATCGGCAGAGCGGTTAGTCTAGCGGCGTTGAACCAACCCCAAGAGGTACAGATGAAAACCGTATTGCGTTTTAGCCTGCTGGGCGCCTTGTTGCTGGGTGGCCATGCCTTCGCCGCCGAGCCGAAAAAATTTGATATCAGCATGTTCCCAGCCGCTGACGTGAATCAGGAACGTGTGGTGATCCGCCTGCCTGAAGTCGAGAAAGAAGCCGACATGATGGTCGAGCTGCAGGTCGGCAAAAAGATGATGGTTGATTGCAACGTGCCGCGTTTTGCTGGCAACCTGGAACAGCACAGCGTCAAAGGCTGGGGCTACAACTATTTGCAACTGGGCAAGGTCTCCGACCCCATCAGCACCCTGATGATGTGCCCGGACAACCAGCAGAAAGAGACCTTCGTCCAGATTTACGGCCAGGGCTTTTTCGTGAACTACAACTCCAAGCTGCCGTTCGTGATCTACGTGCCGCAGGAGTACGAAGTGCGCTACCGCCTGTGGCGTGCCGACAACCTGGCCCAACCGGCCATGATTGAGTAAGCATGTTTGCACCAAGAGTTTACTTTATGTGACAAATAAAGCGCCGTATGGCGCTTTATTTTTACCTGCACAGCCCCAAAAATGACGTGCAAATTGGCTGCGTGTTTACATAAGTTTATTATTTATCAACGTTTTTTGTGTGTTATGCCACAAAATCGGCGTCAGCTATGGGATAAATCGACTTCGATAAAAAATATTTATTAACATAGCGAAAAAATTGATTTTGCACTCGGCGATGGCCTGATGATACTTGCCCGCAAAGGTCAAACTAACCAGAAAAAAGAGCACTATGAGCTTCGAATCAGACAAGCGTTTCAACGACTTCAAACATTTTCCCCGTGGCCTGCGTCGCAGTGGCGAATTCACTGTGGCCGAAGCGGACAGTCTGGAAAAGTATGGTACCGCCATGCTGGCACTCTATCAGGGTAACTTGGCGCCCCGTGACGATGTCGAATCCGCCTTCGTCGAGCAGGTCCAATCCGGCGCGGCCGGTGCCAACCCCCATGCCAAGGTGTGGTTCAAGTACCTCAAGGTGATCGGTCCCAAGCGCGTTCATCGCCTCTGCACCGTCGTTGGCGGCGCCAGCGAAGAGAGCAGTGGTGGTGGCAGCTTTGATGTCGGTGGTGGCAGCGGCGGTGGCAGTGACGAGTCCATCGATTAATGGATACCGAGCTGCTTCGGACCTTTATTGAGGTGAGCAAGACCCGGCACTTTGGCCGGGCTGCTGAAAATCTCTACCTGACCCAGTCGGCGGTGAGTTTCCGGATCCGCCAGCTAGAGCAGCAACTGGGTGTCAGTCTGTTTGCCCGTCATCGCAATAATATCCGCCTGACCGCCTCCGGTGAGCGTCTGCTGCCCTACGCAGACGCCATCTTGCATACCCTCGGCCGTGCCAAGCAGGATGTGGCGCTCTCGCCGGGATTCAGCCAGCAGTTGGCCATCGGTGCGCCAGCGGTGTTCTGGGAGCTCGATTTCAACGACTGGCTCAATCACATCTATGCGCTGGCGCCCGGTTTGGCGGTGCGGCTGGAAACGGCTTCCCGCGAGCATCTCTGCCGTCAGTTGCTGGAGCGCTCCCTCGATCTGGCTTTGCTCTCCGAGCCCACCAAGATCGACGAGATCGCCCTGCATCCCATCGGTGAGCTGGTGTTCGAGCTGGTGAGCCGGGATCCGGCGGCCAATGCCGACAACCTGATGCAGATGCCGCACATCCACCTCGACTGGGGGACCAGCTTCGAGCCGCAGCCAAGCCGCTTGCAGAGCCTGCAAAAGACCCCGGTGCTGCACTCCAGCTCCGCCAGCATGGCGTTGCAGTTCGTGCTGGCCAACGGCGGTGCTGCCTACCTGCCACGGCGGATGGTCAGCCCCTTCCTCGAGCAGGGGGTGCTTCATCTGGTGGAGGGGGGCCAGCCGCTGGGCCGTCCACTCTATCTCGCCTATCTGGAAAAATCCGATCGCCGGGAGCTGATCGATCAACTGCTGACCCTGCCACTGGGTTGGCACGACGCCGAGCTGCGCCTCAACGTCGAATAAGCGTCGAGTGTTATCCAAGGAAGAGCCTACCCCACGGTGGGCTCTTCTGTTTGGGGAAGATTGCAGGGAGCAAGGTCACGTAATTGGCGCGGGAGGCTTGGCGTCATCGGCCGCTAACGGTACCTTTTCAGGCTGTTTATCCGATTGAGCACTGACAGGGATGGATTGTAATTGATCGACTTTAGTCACCCCGAATGGCGGGCGCTGGCGCAGCAGTTGCTGAGCCACTCACCCGTGGTGATCCGTGGCCGCCAGTGGCAACCGCTGGTGGGCCTGCTCAAGGATAACCATCTGCTGCTCGCACATGGCAGCCACCGCTATGAGCTCACTCCGGCCGGACGGCGCTATCTCACCCGCGAGCTGATGCTGGCCGAGATCGCCACTGCTCCCCCCGAACCCGAAGAGTGGTTGCACGCTCAGGGCTGGCAATTGGGGGAGCTGGTCAACGAGCGAGTGCTGGCGGCGCTCTATCGCAAGAGCGAGGTGAACTTTACCCCCAACGAGCAGATCGATTTCGAGGACAAGGGGATCCGGCTCTGCGCCGATCAGCTGTTGCGCTTGCGCGCCGCCCAGCCGTTCAGCCTCTTTTTCAGCGGCGGTACCCTGATCGACGCAGCCCCCTGGTTGCAGGCGCTGGGGGAGGTGGCCCTGCCCGAACGCACCCTGGCGGGTCTGGGCAAGATCCTGTGGGGGGAGGGGAATATCGAGCGGGTGATCACCACAGACAGCGTCGGCGCCTTTGCCGAGCTGCCTCTTGAACCCGGCACCTTGCTGGTTTGGGCCCCCCCATCGGCCCCTCTTGCCTTGCAACAGGTGGTGGCCGCCTTGCCGCCCAATGTGTTGTGGAGTCATCTCACTGCCCTCGATCCAGGCGGGGTGGATCGGCTGCAGGTGTTGGCCCAGCGCTTGGGCCGTCCGGCCAGCTGGTGGTTGCCCCGTGATCTGGCACCCATCCTCAGTGCGTATGGCCAGCCTTTGACTGAGGCTCGCCCCTGGGAACCGAGCCGACTCCCCAAGTCATTGTTAGCAGTTTGTAGCGGTTTGGTTGAGTCCAATGGTGGCTTGTCGGCCGAGGTGTGCGCGCTGGCGCCAGCCTGGCATGCCGTTGGTTGAAATTGGCCTGAAAGCGAGCCAAAAAGCGGTTTTCCCCCATTGAACGCGGTGATATAAAGAGTTGACGACGCGCTCGCCAGATGAGTGATGTTGTTTATCAAGCCGCTTTGCCACCCAACGAACTCAACGGAATACAGGGAATACCATGTTTGAAAAGGTTGTTGCCGCCCCAGCGGATCCGATCCTGGGCCTGACCGAAGCCTTCCGCGCTGACTCTCGCAGCCACAAGATCAATCTGGGCGTAGGGATCTACAAGGACGAGTCCGGTGCCACCCCCATTCTTCACTGTGTCAAGCAAGCCGAGCAGAAGCTGCTGACCGACGAGAAGACCAAGAACTACCTCGGTATTGAAGGCAATATCGAATATGGCCGTATCGTGCAGCAACTGCTGTTCGGGCAGCATTCTGCGCTGGTTGCCAGCGGCCGCGCCAAGACTGCCCAAGCGCCGGGCGGTACCGGTGCCCTGCGTATCGCGGCCGAATTTGTGGTGCGCAACGGTCTGGCCAAGACCATCTGGATCTCCGATCCCACCTGGGCCAACCACGTCAGCGTATTCCAGGCCGCGGGCCTGACCGTCAAGTGGTACAAGTACTATGACGCCGCGACCAAGGGGCTCGACTTTGCCGCCATGCAGGCCTCGCTGGCCGAAGTGCAACCGGGTGAGCTGGTACTGCTGCATGGCTGCTGCCACAACCCGACCGGTATCGATCCCACTAGCGATCAGTGGCGCGCCTTGGCCAAGCAGAGTGCTGCCGCCGGCTGGTTGCCGCTGTTTGACTTCGCCTATCAGGGTTTTGCCCGTGGTATCGAAGAGGATGCCGAAGGTCTGCGCATCTTCGCCGAGTGCCATGACGAGCTGCTGGTGGCGAGCTCATTCTCCAAGAACTTCGGCCTCTACAACGAGCGGGTCGGTGCCTTCACTCTGGTCAGCGCGACCAAGGAGATCGCCGACGTGGCCTTCACTCAGGTCAAGACCGTGATCCGTGCCAACTACTCCAACCCGCCGTCACACGGCGCCGCTGTGGTCACCGCCGTGGTGAGCGATCCGGCGCTCTATGCCGAGTGGGTCGAAGAAGTGGCCGCCATGCGGGTGCGTATTCGCGAGATGCGCGAGCTGCTGGTAGAGAAGTTGGCAGCCCTCGGTGTGAGCCAGGATTTCAGCTTTATCCGCGAGCAGAACGGCATGTTCTCCTTCTCCGGTCTCTCCAAGGATCAGGTGGAGCGCCTCAAGAGCGAATTTGCCATCTATATCGTCGGCTCCGGCCGGATCAGCGTGGCCGGTATTACCCGTGCCAACATCGATCCCCTGTGCGAGGCCATTGCCAAGGTGCTGTAATCGCATCACCTTGCGCTCTGCTTCTATGCCATGAAAAAGCCCGTCACCTTGGTGACGGGCTTTTTTGATCGCCAATTGCTGATCGCCAACGGTTGATCGCTAAACAAGGGCAAGGGCGGCTCAGTGGTGGCGGGTGCCTTGCCACAGTTTGCGCAGTTGCAGCAGCATCGCGGTCAGGGCGCCGCCACTCAGGGCGGTCAATACCGCCAGCAGCAGGCTGCCGAGCAGGAAGGGGGGTACCAGGGTCGCCGCCTCCTGCTCCAGCCAGTGGAGCGTCCAGCTGAGGTGGAAAGGCTCCGGCGTCTGGTGCAGCACCAGACACCCGGTGCGATAGGCGTAGAGATACATGAACGGCAGGGTCAGCGGGTTGTTGAACCAGACAGCCAGCAGCGCCAGCGGCAGGTTGAGGCTGAATGCCAGCGCCAGCCCGACGGCGATGAGCGAGTGCATCGGGATGGGGAACCAGCAGGCGAAGATCCCGGCCGCCACCGCACCGCTCAGGGCGCGGGTGCCTCCTTGCCAGAGGGCAGGGGCAAGTAGTCGCTCACCAAACAGGGCAAACCACTTCTGCTGGCGCAGGGTGTCGGGATCGAGTTTGAAGCGGGCAAACCAGCGACTCAGCATGGGCGAGCCATCTTGCGTTTTTGCCACTGGCGCACCGTGCTGATGCGCCAGAAGGTGCGGATCAGGGAGTAACCGATAAGGGAACTCAGCAGAGCCAGGATCAGCGAGCCCAGCAACAGCGGCGGCGCCACTGTCCCCAGTACCGAGACCAGCCACTCCCAGGTGAACTCAATCTCTATCTGCTGCGCCGAATGTCCCATGAGCTGGCAACCCACCAGATAAGCGCCATAGAGCAGGGGCGGCATGGTAAAGGGGTTGGAGAGCCAGACCAGCGCCACCGAGAGCGGCAGATTGACCCGGCACAGAATGGCGCCACCGGCTGCCAGCAGCATCTGGCAGGGAAGCGGCACCCAGGCCATGAAGAGGCCCACCGCAAATGCCCCGGCTGCCGAGCGGCGGTTGAGGTGCCAGAGGTTGGCATCGAGCAGTAGTTTGCCGAACAGTCGCAAGTGCTTGTGTTCTTTCAGGGTTTGCTGATCCGGCAGCCAGCGTTTAATGAGTCGTTTGGGCATATTGAAACCTTGCTAAATACTTGCTCCATGGATCTGCGTCTGTTGTCGTTTGCCCTGGGGGCAAGCTCCTCACTGCTTTGGCCATGGTTACCTTCACTCGCATGGGGGGGCCTGTTGCTGTCCCTGCTGATCCCCCTTGCATATTGCCGTGCCTGGCGGTGGCTGTTTCTCCTGCTCGGCATCCTCTGGATGCAGGCCAATCTTGCCTATCGGCTGGCTTGGCTGGAGCGGTTGGGCGATCAGACGAGCCACATGATAACCGCACAGCTGCAAAGTGCAGAGCCCGAGGGGGATAAATTTGTCCGGCTGCAACTGCGGGTGAACACCCTCGACGAGCAACCGGTGACACCTGAGCCCCTAATCCGGGTCAATGCCTATCAGGCATTGCCCGCCATGACAGTGGGCAGCCGGATCACCCTGATGACCTCGTTGAAGCCGGCTCACGGCCTGGCCAACGAGGCGGGGCTGGATGGGCGGCGTCTGTTACTGGGCAAGGGGATCACCGCCACCGGCAATTTGCGCCGGGTGATCGACATTCAACAGGCACCTGCGGGGTGGCGCGAACGCTGGTTGGGTGTCGCGAGTGAGAGTTGGCGACAGCTTACTCACGCACCTCTCCTGGCGGCGCTCACCTTTGGCGAGCAGAGCGGTATCACGGATCCCCAGTGGGAGCTGTTTCGCGGCAGCGGCCTGACTCATATCATCGCTATTTCAGGGCAGCACATCGCGCTGGTGGCGGTGCTCGGGTGGTGGTTGGGCAGGCTGTTTGGCCTGCGCGGCGCTATCATCACCTCCCTGCTGTTTGCCGCCGTCTACAGCGCGTTGGCCGGGTTTGCGGTGGCCACCGAGCGGGCTCTTATCATGGTGCTGGTGTGGAGTGTGTTGCGCTGGAGCCGGCGGGAGTGGCCGGCCTGGCGCATCTGGTTGTGGGCCTTTGTAGTGCTGACCCTCTGGGATCCCTTCGCCCTCTATTCGGCCGGATTCTGGCTCTCGTTTCTCGCGGTGGCCATCTTGCTGCTGGTGGGATATCTCCACGACAAGCCGGGGCTATGGCAGATCCAGCTCTGGCTGCTGCTCGGTCTGCTGCCGCTGCAACTGGCGTTGTTCGAGGGGATAGCGCCTCTTGCCATGGTGATCAACCTGTTGGCGGTGCCGCTCTTTTGTATCGCCATTATCCCGCTGGCCCTGATCGGTGTGCTGCTGGCGCCGCTATCCACCTCGCTTGCCTATGTCCTGTTCTGGCTGGCGGATTTGGGGCTCGGGTGGGTGCTGATGATCCTGAACTGGCTGGCCGATCAACTGCAACTATGGTGGCCACTGCCCGGCTGGTGGCTGCCACTCTGCACCCTGCTGTTGCTGCTCTGGTTCGCCGCGCAGTGGCGCCCGGCACGCTGGCTGTGGTTGCCGGGGGCCCTTGCGCTGGTGTTGGCGTGCTGGCCTTCCCCGGTTCGCTGGCAACTGCGGGTGCTGGATGTGGGGCAGGGGCTGGCAGTGCTGATCAGCAAGGGGGAGCGTGCCATCCTCTATGACACCGGTGATCGCTATCCCGGAGGCTACAACATGGCGGACGCGGTGATCCTGCCTCAGCTGAGCCATCTGGGGATCCGGGTCATCGATCGCCTCATCATCAGCCACAAGGATCGGGACCATGCCGGCAATCGCAAGCGACTGCTCAGCGCCATGCCGGTGCGTCACGAGCTCTCCTCTTACCCCTTCAGTGAGGGAACGACGCTCTGCCAGCGTGGGCAACAGTGGCGCTGGCAGGGGCTCTCGTTTGCAGTGCTCTGGCCAGAACAGCCCGGGGCAGGGCACAACAACGATGGTTGCGTGGTACGCATCAGCGATGGCGAGCGCAGCGTGCTGCTGAGCGCCGATATCGAGCGGCAGGCCGAACAGCGACTGGTGGCGCTGGAGGGAGCGGGGTTGGCCAGCACCTTGCTGGTGAGCCCCCATCATGGCAGTCGCACCTCCTCCACACCCCCGTTTGTCGCCGCAGTGGCGGCAAAGGAGGTGATCCACAGCGCCGGCTTTATGAATCAGTGGGGTTTTCCCCGTCGCGATGTGGTGGCTCGCTATCGGGATGCCCACCAGTGGATCACCGGCCAGCAAGGGGCGCTGCTGGTCGAGCCCACCGCAGCGGGCTTGAGCGTCACGGCCGAGCGCAATCAGGGCCCCTGGTATCGGCGCAGTGGCGAGTGGTGGCGACCACGAGTGTGGTTTGAACAATAATCCGTCATTTCCACGGCGGGGGGATGCGATATCGGTAGCGGCGCTTGGTGTAATCCAGCGCTTTGGCTAGAATAGCCCGTCATTTCCATTACTAACGGCTATTCATGCAACAAGAAACCTCACAAGAGAGCTGGCCTGTTTTCAAACGCCTGCTTGGTTATGTCCGTGATCGCAAGCTGGGCCTGGTCGGAGGCATCATCGGGATGCTGGGCTACGCCGCCGTGGATACCACCTTTGTCTACTCCATCAAGCCGCTGATCGATCAGGGCATCAATGGCAACGACAGCACCGTCTTGAAATGGATGCCCTTCTTCGTCCTTGGCATCGTGGCCCTGCGCGGTGTCGCCAACTTTCTCTCCAACTATTGCATGGCCTGGGTCGGCAACCACGTGGTGATGCGTCTGCAACAGCAGGTGTTCAATCACATGGTGGCGATGCCGATGAGCTTCTTCGACCGTCAGAATACCGGTCATCTGCTCTCCAAGGTGACCTATGATGCCAGTCAGGTCTCCTCGGCGGCGAGCTCCACCCTGGTGACTCTGGTGCGGGAAGGGGCGACCGTGATCGGTCTGCTTGGCTTGATGTTTTGGCACTCCTGGCAGTTGTCGGTGATCTTTTTGGTGGTTGGCCCGCTGGTAGGTGTCATCATCGGCCTTATCAGCCGCCGTTTCCGCCAGATCAGCCGCCACATCCAGAAGGCGGTCGGGGATATCACCACCTCCACCGAGCAGATGCTCAAGGGGCACAAAGAGGTGCTGATGTTTGGTGGCCAGAAGGTGGAGGAGAAACGCTTCTTCAAGGTCAGCAACAACATGCGCCAGCAGACCATGAAGATGGTCGCCGCCGATGCCATCGGCAGCCCGCTGGTACAGATGGTGGCCTCCATCGCGCTGGCGGCCTTCCTCTACGTAGCTAGCATCGACAGTGTGCGTAGCGAGCTGACCGCCGGTACCTTCACCGTCATGATCACCGCCATGATGATGCTGCTCAAGCCGCTGAAAAGCCTGACCGATGTCAACAACCAGTTCCAGCGCGCCATCACCGCCTGCCACAGCCTGTTTGGCCTGCTCGACAGCGAGCCGGAGCAGGATAGCGGTACCCGCACTCTGGAGCGTGCTCGCGGCGAGATCGAGTTTCGCAACGTCACCTTCACCTATCCGACCAAGGATACCCCGGCGCTGCACAATGTTAGCTTCAAGGTGGAGGCGGGGAAATCGGTGGCGTTGGTGGGCCGTTCCGGTTCTGGCAAGAGTACCATCGCCAGCCTGTTGACCCGCTTCTACGATATCGATCAGGGCGAGATCCTGCTGGATGGCGTCAACATCCGCGAATACAAGTTGAGCGAACTGCGCAAGCAGTACGCACTGGTCTCCCAGCATGTCCACCTGTTCAATGACTCGGTGGCCAACAACATTGCCTACGCGGCAGAAGACGAATACAGCCGTGACCAGATCGTGCAGGCCGCGCGCATCGCCCATGCCGACGAGTTCGTCAGCAAAATGCCGCTCGGGTACGACACCGTGGTTGGCGAGAATGGCGCGTCCCTCTCCGGTGGCCAGCGCCAGCGGGTCGCTATCGCGCGCGCCTTGCTGCGCGATGCGCCGGTACTGCTGCTGGATGAAGCCACCTCGGCCCTCGATACCGAGTCCGAGCGCCATATTCAGACGGCCATCGACGAGCTGTGCAAGGCCCGTACCTCGCTGGTGATCGCCCACCGCCTCTCCACCATCGAGAAAGCGGACGAGATCCTGGTGATCGACGAAGGGCATATCGTCGAGCGTGGCAACCACGCGGCGCTGATGGAACAGCGCGGCTCCTATGCCCAACTGCGCGCCATTCAGTTTGGTAACAGCGCGCAGGGAACCCGGGGCTGATGTTACAACAACTCTGGTACGGTAAAAGTGGCTGGCGCTGGTTGCTGGCCCCCTTTGCCCTACTGTTCGCCATCATTAGCGGTACTCGCCGCTACGCCTATCGTCACGGTTGGCGCAAGGGGTATCGCGCCACCCTGCCGGTGATCGTGGTGGGCAATATTTCGGTGGGGGGCAATGGCAAGACCCCGGTGGTGGTCTGGCTGGTGGAGCAGTTGCAAGCCCGTGGCTATCGCCCCGGAGTGGTGAGCCGCGGGTATGGCGGCAAGGCGCCCCATTATCCCTATCGGCTGGATGAGACCAGCACCACGGTGCAGGCGGGAGATGAGCCGGTGCTGATTGCCCGGCGCTGCGGTTGTCCGGTGGCGGTTGCTCCAAAACGGTCCGATGCGGTGCGGTTGCTGGAGCAAAGCGGTGAGGTGGATATCATCATCACCGACGACGGCCTGCAGCACTATGCGCTGGCCCGTGACATCGAGTTGGTGGTGGTGGACGGAGCGCGCCGTTTCGGCAATGCCTGCTTGCTGCCGATGGGGCCGCTGCGCGAGCCGGTCACTCGACTCAAACGGGTGGACGCCATCATCTGCAACGGCGGCGAGCCGGGCAAGGGGGAGTACCCCATGCAACTGGTCGCCGACACTCCGCGCCGGGTGTGCGATGACGCACCGCTGGGCGCCCCCTTGTCGGGGCCGGTCGATGCGCTGGCGGGGATCGGTTATCCGCCCCGCTTCTTTGCCACCCTGGAAGGGCTCGGCTATCAGCTGGATCAGCAGGCCGCCTACGGCGATCACCACCCCTTCGATCGGGATGAGTTGGTGGGCCGTTTTGCCGCCAGGCCGCTGCTGATGACCGAGAAGGATGCGGTCAAGTGCCGCTCGTTTGCCCTCGATAACTGGTGGTATCTGCCGGTACGCGCCGAATTGCCGGTCTCCCTGCTCGACACCCTGCTGCACAAGCTCGGTTCAATGGCGTCCTCCCGTGGCAAGGAACAGGATTAAGCCCTTTCACCAAGGCAGATGAGTCGGGGTACTGATTGGTCCCGCGTAGTTACCGTATGTAGTTGCCCTAGATGGAATATCTGGTTGCTCGACATCCATCGCTGGCGTGATAAAGCCGCCAGCGCGACATCGTTGAAGGAGTATCGTTTTGGCTTTGGACATCAAGTTGCTCGACATCATCGCCTGCCCGGTCTGCAAGGGTAAGCTGCACTATCATCCGCAATCCAACAAGGCTGTGCATGAGCTGGTCTGCCGCTTTGACAAGCTGGCCTATCCACTGGAGGAGGGGATCCCGGTACTGCTGGAGAACCGTGCCCGTCCGCTCAATAGCGACGAGCTGCCGTCATGAGTTTCGTCGTCGTTATTCCGGCCCGCTATGCATCAACCCGGTTGCCGGGCAAGCCGCTGGCGGATATCCATGGCAAGCCCATGGTGCAACACGTGGTAGAGAAGGCTCTGCAGTCGGGGGCCGACCGGGTGATCGTCGCCACTGATGATGCCCGGGTGCAGCAGGCGCTGCTGACCACCGGCGTCGAGGTGTGCATGACCTCACCGGATCACCAGTCCGGCACCGAGCGGCTGGCCGAGGTGTGCCGTCACTACGGCTTTGCCGCCGATACCATCATCGTCAATGTGCAGGGGGATGAGCCGCTCATTCCGCCCGCCATCATTCGTCAGGTGGCGGACAATCTGGCCGCTGCCACGGCGCCGATGGCGACCTTGTCGGTGCCGATCAAGGATGCCGAAGAGGCGTTCAACCCGAATGCCGTCAAGGTGGTGACTGACAAGGATGGCTATGCCCTCTACTTCAGTCGGGCCTCCATTCCGTGGGATCGGGATCGCTTTGCCGCGAGTCGCGAGCAGATTGGCGATCACTACCAGCGCCATATCGGCATCTACGCCTATCGCGCCGGCTTTATCCAGCGTTATGTCGACTGGGTGCCGAGCGTGCTGGAGCAGGTCGAGGCGCTGGAGCAGCTGCGGGTGCTCTGGTACGGGGAGAAGATCCACGTGGCTCAGGCGCTCGAAGCGCCGCCGGTGGGGGTGGATACCCAGGCTGATCTGGAGAAGGTGCGTGCGTTTTTGGCCAAGTGAGGGCCACAGCACGAACGTCACAAAAAACGGTGTCGCAAGACGCCGTTTTTTGTTTTGAGTATCTCGATAATTATCTGATTACAAACACTATAAATGCGCTTTATCAAACTTTTGGCGCGCATGGTTTGCCAACGCGACGAGTTTGGTTATGATGCAAGGCGCCCTGTTAACCCTAACCGGGCGGCTAAAACGAGATAAAAACGGGGTGTTTGGGTGATAAATGTATTCCTGGTCGATGATCATGAACTGGTGCGTACAGGGATAAGACGCATTCTGGAAGATGTACGCGGGATCAAGGTGGTGGGTGAGGCACAGAGCGGCGAGACCGCAGTTACTTTCTGTCGCCAACACCATCCGGACGTGATCCTGATGGACATGAACATGCCGGGTATTGGTGGTCTGGAGGCGACTCGCAAAATTCTGCGGATCCGCCCCGATGTGCGCATCATAGTGCTGACCATTCATTCAGAAAATCCGTTCCCCACCAAGGTGATGCAGGCCGGCGCCGCCGGTTACCTGACCAAGGGGGCTGCCCCTGACGAGATGATCCAGGCGATCCGGCTGGTGCATTCCGGTCAGCGCTACATCTCCCCGGAGATCGCCCAGCAGATGGCGCTCAGCCAGTTTGCCTCGGCGGATGAGAATCCCTTCAAGTCCCTCTCCGAGCGCGAGCTGCAGATCATGATGATGATCACCAAGGGGCAGAAGGTGACCGATATCTCCGAGCAGCTTAACCTGAGCCCGAAAACGGTCAACAGCTACCGTTACCGCCTGTTCAGCAAGCTGGGGATTAATGGTGACGTGGAACTGACCCATCTGGCTATTCGCTATGGCATGCTGGATGCTGATACCCTCTAATCGGATGGCGTGTGATCTCAAAGGCGGCGAGTGCCGCCTTTTTGCTTTTCTGCCCCTTTGCTTTTCAGGCGGCGGGGGCAGTATGCTCTGCCCGTCAATATTTGCCCTTGTGTGAGCCGAGTAGCTGATGACCCTCTCTCCCGAACCTCTCTTCGACAGCAAGGCGTTTCTGAGCGCTGTCACTCATCAGAGCGGCGTCTACCGCATGTATGACAGCGGTGGCACCGTGATCTATGTGGGCAAGGCCAAGGATCTGAAAAAACGGCTCGCCTCCTACTTTCGCACCAACGTCGACAGTATCAAGACCCGCACTCTGGTACGCCAGATCGCCGATATCCAGCTCACCGTCACCCACACCGAGACCGAGGCGCTGATCCTCGAGCACAACCTGATCAAGCAGTACCAGCCCCGCTATAACGTGTTGCTGCGGGACGACAAATCCTACCCCTGGATCATCATTACCGCGCACCAGCATCCGCGCATCGGCGTCCATCGCGGTGCCCGCAAGGTGAAGGGGGAGTACTTCGGCCCGTATCCTTCGGGTGGTGCGGTGCGCGAGAGCTTGCATCTGATGCAGAAGATCTTCCCGGTGCGCCAGTGTGAGGATGCGGTCTATGCCAACCGCACCCGTCCCTGCCTGCTCTATCAGCTCAAGCGCTGCGCCGGCCCTTGCGTGTCCGGACTGGTGAGCGAGGCCGAATATGCCCAGCAGGTTGAGCTGGCTAAGATGTTTCTGGCGGGCAAGAACCAGCAGGTGATCGGTGAATTGGTGGGCAAGATGGAGTCCGCCAGCGGCGATCTGCGCTTTGAAGAGGCGGCCCGCTACCGGGATCAGATCCTGGCGCTGCGCCGGGTCACCGAGCAGCAGTCGGTGAGCGGCAACGTACTGGACGAGCTCGATGTGGTGGGGGTCGCCTTCGAGCAAGGCGCGGCCTGCATCCACGTGCTCTTTATCCGCCAGGGCAAGGTGCTGGGTTCGCGCAGCTACTTCCCGAAAGTGCCGGCCGATACCCAGCTCGACGAGGTGGTGCAATCCTTCCTGCTGCAGTTCTATCTGTCGGGGCAGGGGGGGCGGCAGATCCCGAGCGAGGTGCTGCTCGACGTGGCGCTGGAGGACGAGAGCGTCATCGCCGAGACCCTGAGCCAGACCGCAGGCTACAAGGTGCGGGTGGTGAGCCGTACCCGCGCCGAACGGGCCCGCTTTATCAAGCTCGCCTCCATCAACGCCGAGACGGCGCTGAGATCGCGGCTTGCTCACAAGAGCACCATCACTGCTCGCTACGACCAGCTGGAAGAGCTGCTGGAGCTGGCGCGCCCTATCGCCCGCATGGAGTGTTTCGATATCTCCCACACCATGGGGGAGCGCACCGTGGCCTCTTGTGTGGTGTTCAACCGGGAGGGGCCGCTCTCATCGGAATATCGTCGTTTTAATATCGACGGCATCACCGGCGGTGATGACTACGCGGCGATGGAGCAGGCGCTGGAGCGCCGCTTTGGCAAGCTGCAGGAGCCGGACAAGGTACCGGACGTGCTGTTTATTGACGGCGGCCTCGGCCAGCTGCGCCGCGCCGAAGAGATCCTAGCGCGCCAGCTGGAGTTTCTCGGCGGCAAATACCCGCTGCTGGTGGGGATTGCCAAGGGGGTGACCCGCAAGGCGGGGTTGGAAACGCTCATCATGGGGGAGAGCCATGAAGAGTTGCATTTGCCGGCAGATATGCCCGCTTTGCACCTTATTCAGCATATTCGCGATGAATCCCACCGTTTTGCCATTACCGGCCACCGGGCCAGACGGGCCAAGGCCCGCACCAGCAGCACGCTGGAGGATATTCCAGGGGTGGGGCCGAAGCGGCGGCAGGCGCTGCTCAAATATCTTGGTGGCCTGCAGGAGGTCAAAAAGGCGAGTGTGGATGAACTGGCCAAGGTGCCCGGCATCAGTCAGGAGCTGGCCCAGACCATTTACGATGGCTTGCGCAGCGCTTGAGCAGGGTTCGCGAGATGGCAACATCGCTAACTCCTTGATGCACAAGAGCCGTGACGTGGGGGGGCCGAAAATGCCATAATGGCCCTGCATGTTGAGAAACTTGATGGATTAAAAAGACCAAGACGGGCGCCAGTGCGGTTGCATCGCAAATCGGCTGTGGCGCACTATGTAGCGACGAACAAGAAGTGGCTGAAAATAATGACAAACATACCTAACCTGTTGACGTTTTTCCGGATTTTGCTCATTCCCGTCTTCGTCATCCTGTTCTATCTGCCTTATCAATGGTCCTATCTGGCTGCCGCCATCATCTTTATTCTGGCCGCTGCCACCGACTGGTTTGATGGCTATCTGGCCCGCAAGCTCAACCAGTCCACCGCTTTTGGTGCCTTCCTCGACCCGGTTGCCGACAAGATCATGGTGGCCGCTGCACTGGTGGTTATCGTCGAACACTACAACACCATCTGGGTCACCATCCCAGCCATGACCATGATTGGCCGCGAGATCATCATCTCCGCCTTGCGCGAATGGATGGCGGAGCTCGGCAAACGCTCTTCGGTGGCGGTCAGCTGGATTGGCAAGTGGAAGACCATGATCCAGATGGTGTCGCTCACTGGCCTTATCTGGCAATACAACGTCTGGATGGTGTGGCTCGCCTACGTGATGCTCTATGTCGCCACCGTGCTCACCTTCTGGTCGATGTTCCAGTACATGAAGGCGGCCTGGGGCGATCTGACCGACCATGCCAACCGGTGAGTCACCGGCGCCACAAGGTGAAGTTTCCTCTGCTTTGAGACCGGAAATGGTTAAAAGCGCTTTAACTGCTCGAAATGGGCAAAAAACGCCCGAACGATCAGGTAATTAAATATTTCTGGTTGACTGGGCGAGGAACATCGCTAGAATGCGTCCTCGTAGTCAGGCAGTCAGCCAGACCAATGCGGGAATAGCTCAGTTGGTAGAGCACGACCTTGCCAAGGTCGGGGTCGCGAGTTCGAGTCTCGTTTCCCGCTCCAAATTCAGACAATAGAGAGTCAACTCTCTTTTGCATGGCGCGTTAGCAAAGCGGTTATGCAGCGGATTGCAAATCCGTTTAGTCCGGTTCGACTCCGGAACGTGCCTCCATATTGACAAGCCCGCCACGCGAGCTTGATACCGATTGCGGTGCCCGAGTGGTGAAATCGGTAGACACAAGGGATTTAAAATCCCTCGACGTTCGCGTCGTGCCGGTTCGATTCCGGCCTCGGGCACCATTAAAATCAAAGAGTTACGAAAGGCCACTAGCAATAGTGGCCTTTTTCTTTTGCCTAAATGGCGGCCCAGATTTGGTGGTTTAGAGATTTTTCTCTTCCAAGAGGAGTCTTGGAAATCCACTTGAGCTCGCGCCAAGGGGGCTTCTCGCCTTCATAAAGCGAATGACACTGTTTATTGGCGCATTGGAACAGCTAAGCGTCGCTCAAGAAATCAATCAGCAGGAACCGCCTGCTCCTCTATCTCCCTCCATAGATCAGAAATCACCATCACTCGGCGCGGTTATTTTTGTTTGGACACTCTGGTTGCCATGTCATCGATGTCGGAGTGCAGGGACGTGGCAGGGGCGCTCTGCTTGCATCGGGCTTTGTGAGTGCCTGCCGGGCGCCACGGCATTGGTGCAGGGAAAGAGGGAACAACGGGTGTTGCAATGCGGGGGGGCATGATGGCTTGTTGCAAGATGAACCTTTCAACGTGTTGTGGGGCCATGGACAAACCGGATTGGCGGGATTACTGCTGTCAGCCATTCTGACTTTGCGCAAAAATCGAGTTCTGGTGATGATTTTTGCGTGAGAGCCTTATAAATCACATCATTTCCTTGTCTGCCAAATTTCCCCTTTCTGAATGTCATAACCAAGTAACAAACTAGAGCGTGTTTATGGCCCGCAGAGCCATTTTTTTACAAGCAACAAAATAGACTAAAAATTCAAACGGCGGCAAACGTTTTACGTTCAGCATCTTAACCGCGATCACCGATAAAGTGCTTTATTGGTCATTGAAACTTTACAGCTTGAAATTTAAGTGATTGTTTTTGTTTGGTGTTTTTGTGAATTATGACGTTATTGCGTATTTGGTAGTGTTTTTTGTCAGTGCTTTTTCATTTTCTTTCACGAGAGGGGTTGCAAAGCGGTTAGGTGCATAGATAATGGGTAATGTTGCCTTTTTATTGAATTTAGATGCATTTCATCT
>CAMFLW010000014.1 GCA_945957575.1 uncultured Aeromonas sp.
AAGCGGCGGTCAGCAGATAGGAGTTCGGCTTGACGCGGCCCTGCTCCAGCGCTTCGCACAGGGCGATGGGCACAGTGGCGGCCGAGGTGTTGCCGTAGTTTTCGATGTTGACCATCACCTTCTCCATCGGCGCATTCATCCGCTTGGCGAGGGTTTCGATGATGCGGATATTGGCCTGATGGGGAACGATAAGGTCGATCTGCTCGGGAGTCACTCCAGCCTGAGACAAAACGGTAGCAGTCGCTTCGCCCATGCCGCGCACGGCACGCTTGAAGATCTCCGGCCCTTCGAAGTTGAAGGTGAACAGGCCATCGATATCGGCGAAACGCACCCGATCGGTGCCGAAGTTCGGCACGTGCAGGATCTCCCGTGCTTCGCTGTCACAGCCGAGCTTGTTGGCGATCAGGCCACACTCCTGCTCGCTGGCCTCGATCACCACGGCACCGGCACCGTCGCCAAACAGCACTGCGGTATCGCGGCGTGCCCAATCCAGCAGGTAGGTGAGGCGCTCGGCGCCAATCACCAGCACCTTCTTCATCATGCCGGTCTGCACCAGCGAGGTGGCGACCGAGAGGGAGTAGACGAAACCGGTGCAGGCGGCGTTGAGGTCGAACACGGCAGCGTTGACGGCACCCAGCTTCTTCTGCACCGCAGAGGCGGCGCTTGGCAGCAGGTTGTCCGGAGTGGCGGTAGCCAGGATGATGCCATCGAGGTCGCTCGCTTCCAGACCGGCGCAAGCCAGCGCGCGACGGCCAGCCAGAGTGGCGAGATCTGAAGTGCTGACGTGAGAGATCCGGCGTGCCTTGATGCCGGTGCGCGGATAGATCCACTCGTCTGACGTATCCATGATGGTGCTGAGGTCATCGTTGGTCAGCACGGAGGGGGGCAGGCATTTTCCCCAGCCTGTGATATTGGCGTATTTCATCTTGTTACCGCTTCTCAAAGTGGAGCGCCCCGCGGGCGGAAAATCGTGCAATTATGCCGCACGAGACAACCACTGTCATCTTGTGGTCATGGTTATGTGCTGGGCAAGTGGCTGCACCATCGGGCAGGAAAGGGTCGCAACGTGCTGAACATGGCAGGAAATTTTGCTTAAAACACGGGACTCCTCTGCCCTAAGATAGGCGTTTCGCCACCGATGAGGGTATCTCCTTGCTCAGAGCCAATCTCAACCTGCTGCCCACCCTCAAGGTGCTGCTGGAGACCCGCAATATCAGCCGCGCCGCCGAGCTGCTGCACCTGAGCCAGCCCTCCATCAGCAAGCAGCTTGCCCAGTTGCGTAGCGAGTTTGACGACGAGCTGCTGGTGCGGGAGGGGCAACGCTGGCTGCTGACGCCACGGGCTGAAGCGCTGGCAGCCCAGCTGGCGGATTCTCTCGGTGCACTGGAGCGGCTCTACGAGGCGCCCCGGTTTGACCCGAGCCGCTGTGAGCGGGTGTTTCGGCTCGCCTCCTCCGATTATGTGGCCCAGCATATCCTGCCCGATATCTGCGCCGCGCTCGCCAAAGAGGCGCCATTGGCGGCGCTGGAGTACAGCCTGTGGGACAAACGTCAGCTGCCGCAACTGTGGCAGTCCGAGCTCGATCTGGTCTCCACCATCACCGAACAGGTGCCGGATCAGATCCGCGGTCTGCATCAGGGGAAAGATCGGCTGGCGGTGTTGATGGGACGTCATCACCCGCTGGCGGGCAAGGCGCTGAGTCTCGATGACTATCTTGCCTGGCCTCACTTGCAGGTGAGCGGGGGAGGCGACAAGGACAGTCCGGTTGAGCAGGTGTTGGCGCCGCAGGGACTGAGTCGGCGCTGGTTTGCCCGAGTCCCCTTCTTTCAGGCGGCGGTGGAGGTGTTGCTGCGCACCGATTGCCTGATGACCACCCCGGCTCATATCGCCTGGCAGCTCTCCTGCGGCCATGAGCTCACCTTTGTCGATCTGCCCTTTGCTACCCGCGACCAGCAGTATCATCTGCTGTGGCACCAGCGCCACCATCAGGATCCGGCCCACCGCTGGTTTCGCGAGCTGGCGTACCCATTCCTGCGGGATCACCTGCAACGTACCGTCGGCGAGAGTCGCAAGCTGCTCGATCTCGGCGGTTAGCCGCAGTCAGTTGTGTGGCGTTATAGCCATGGGTTATGGGTTCTATTCATAACTTTCACTACTGGCATAATGGCTCAGCCCGTACCCTGAATGCAGGGCATCATATCGAGCATATAAAGAGGAAAAGCATGGAACTGACGAGTTGGCTGGCACTGGCCGCAATCTGCGTGATGGGCGCCATCAGCCCGGGGCCGAGTCTGGCACTGATCATCCGCAACACGGTGCAGGGCGGGCAGGGGCACGGCGTCGCCACCGCGCTCGGCCACGGCCTCGGGGTTGGTATCTATGCGCTGGTTACCGCGCTTGGCCTCTCGATCCTGATCACCCAGACCCCGATCCTGTTTGATCTGATCCGCTACGGCGGTGCAGCGTTTCTTGCCTGGCTTGGGGTGAAAGCCCTGCTGGCAAAACCAGCCAGTGGTGAAGCGAGTGAAGAGGTGCACCAGCTGCGTGGTCGGCAAGGGGCCTTTGAAGGTTTTATGGTGGCCTTCCTCAATCCCCAGCTGGCGGTCTTCTTCATCGCCCTGTTCAGCCAATTTGTGCGGGCCGATACCGGCTGGAGCGAAGGGGGCATCATGATGCTCACCGCTGGCGGGATCGATGCCGTCTGGTACGTGCTGGTGGCGCTGGTGCTCTCGCGCGGGCCGGTGCTGGCGTGGCTTAAAGCTAAATCCTTCGTAATCGATAAAGTTAGCGGCCTAGTGTTACTGGGGTTGGCCTTGAAGGTGGTGCTGTAGCCCTCCCGCGGACGATCTGCTGCTGGCGTGGCTTAAAGCCAAATCCTTTGTCATCGACAAGGTGAGCGGCCTGGTGCTGCTCGGGCTGGCGCTCAAGGTGGTTATCTAATCCTGTATTTCGCAGATACCTTAAGCGGGATCAAGGCACGCGGGTGGTGAATGGGCTAGAGTAGCGCCCATTTGCTGTCCGCCCTGATCCCGAGACCATGCACCAGAACAAGCACCCGTTAAGCCACAATAACCGGTTGGAGCTGCTGGCTCCGGCCAAGAACCTCGCCTACGGCATAGAAGCCATCAACCATGGTGCCGATGCCGTCTACATGGGTGGCCCTGCCTTCGGCGCCCGCAGTGCGGCGGGCAACTCCATCGAGGATATCGAAGCGCTGGCACGTCACGCCCACCGCTTCGGCGCCCAGGTTTTTGTCGCCTTCAACACCCTGCTGCACGATCATGAGCTGGAGCAGGCCCGGCGGCTGACCCACCAAATCTATGAAGCCGGTGCCGATGCGCTCATTGTGCAGGATATGGGGCTGCTGGCGCTCGATCTGCCACCCATCGCGCTCCATGCCAGTACCCAGACTGACAACCGCACGCCAGAGAAGGTGAAATTTCTGCAGGATGTGGGTTTCTCTCAGGTGGTGCTGGCGCGCGAACTGTCTCTTGCGCAGATCCGCGAGATCAGTGCAGCGACCAATGTGCAGCTGGAGTTTTTTATCCACGGAGCGCTCTGCGTCTCCTACAGCGGCCAGTGCAACATCAGCCATGCCCGTACCGGCCGCAGCGCCAACCGCGGTGAGTGTGCCCAGCTCTGCCGTCTGCCCTGCTCGCTGCAAAAGCCGGATGGCGAAGTGCTGGTAGCCGACAGCCACCTGCTGTCGCTCAAGGATATGGATCAGACCGACAACCTGGAGGCCTTGATCGAGGCGGGGATCCGCTCCTTCAAGATTGAAGGGCGTCTCAAGGGGCTCGACTACGTCAAGAATGTCACCGCCTGGTATCGCCAGAAGCTGGACGTCATTCTGGATAGCCGCTCCGATCTGGTCGCAGCCTCTGCGGGCCGTTGCAGCTACGGCTTCACGCCAGATCCCAAAAAGAGCTTCAACCGCGGCAGCACCGATTACTTCCTCCATGGCCGCCAGCAGGGGATCGACTCCACCAAGAGCCCGAAGTATGTTGGCGAACCGCTGGGGCGGGTCACCAGAGTCACCAAGGATGGCATCGAGATCGATGGTAAGCAGGTCCCCCTCAACAACGGCGACGGTTTGGGCTTCTTCAAGCCGAACAACGAGCTGGTGGGGATGCGCCTCAACAAGGTCGAAGGTAAGCAGTTACTCCTGTCAGAACGCATGCCGGGGCTAAAGGTGGGGACAGAAGTCTACCGCAACCACGATCAGGCGTTCAGCAAGATGCTGGAGAAGGCGAGCGCGGATCGCCGCATCCGGGTCGATATGGTGCTGGCAGAGTGTGATGAGGGCGTGAGCCTCACACTCACCGACGAGCAGGGCATCAGTGCCGCAGTGACGCTGCCTTGCGACAAGCAGCCTGCCGACAATCCGGAGCGGGCGCTGCAACAGGCGCGGGATCAGCTCGGCAAACTTGGCAATACCCTGTTTGTGGCGCGCAAGATTGAGTTGGTAGTAACGAGGCCGCTATTTATCGCCGCATCACAGCTCAATGGCTTGCGCCGGGACGGCATCGTCGCGCTGGAGGCTGCGCGCGTGGCCAGCTACCAGCGCCCCGAGCGGCGCATCGCCCTGCGGGATATCAGCTATCCCCAGCACCGTCTCTCCTACCTTGGCAACGTGCTGAACAGCGCCGCCGAGCAGTTCTTCCGCGAACACGGGGTGGAGAGGATTGCTCCCGCCTATGAGGCGAACAAGGAGGAGCGGGAAGTGGTGCTGATGATCACCAAGCATTGCATCCGCTATAGCCAGAACCTCTGTCCGAACGAGGTGCCCGGTCTCAAGGCCGAGCCGCTGGAGCTCAAGATGGGTAAAGATACCTTCCGCCTGCGCTTTGACTGCAACCGCTGCGAAATGCATGTGATGGGCAGCCTGAAACGGTGATCAATGAGCCCCTTTCTCCATCCGGAAAAGGGGCAATTTTTTATCGCAGGTTCTCTGCCCACCCTCCTTCAATTGCCCCTCTCCAGCGCCAGCAGCACCTTTTTAATCTCCAATCCCCCCGCATAGCCGGTCAGGCTGCCGTTTTGGCCGATCACCCGATGGCAGGGGACGATGATCGAGAGCGGATTGCGGCCATTCGCGGCGCCCACAGCCCGAACCGCCTCTGGCTTGCCGATGGCGCGGGCAATATCGCTGTAGCTGCGGGTCTCGCCATAGGGGATGTCGCACAGCGCTTGCCACACGGCTTGCTGAAAGGCGGTGCCACGAGCGGCAAGGGGCAGGGAGAAGCGCTGCAAGCGACCGGCAAAATAGGCGTCAAACTCGGCGAGGAAGGGGGCCAACGCTGCGGCGTCTTGCTGCCAGCCACTTATATCGGGTAGCGCCCGCAGGCCCGCGACAAAGTCCACGTGCACCAGACCATGCTCGTTGATGGCAACCAGCAGATCGCCGCAGCGGGTCGGCAGAATATCGTAGCGGATCATGATGTTATCTCCTGTTGTTGGTTACCGGACTGAGCTGCATTGCTACCGCTATCGGTAAGCAAGGCAGGCGCTTCGCTCATGGCGTGCCACAGCCAGCTTGCCGCATAGCTGCGCCACGGTTGCCATGCGGCGCTTTGCGCCAACACCTCTTTCACCGGCAGCTTGGCACCGCCTCCCAGCGCTTTTTGCAGCACCAGATCGGAGGCGGGGAAGGCATCGGTATCCATCCCGCAGCGCAGCCGCCAGTAAGAGACTGTCCAGGGGCCTATGCCCGGCAGCGCCAGCAACTGCTCGTCACTGGCCGTAGTGAGGGTCAGCTCGCCGCTGGCCAGTGCCTGCGCCACGCCCCGCAGGGTGCGAATGCGGCTGCCGGGCATGCCGATGCCGTCGAGATCGAGTTCGCGCAACTGGGCGGGGCTCGGTAGTTGCGCCACCCCGAATTGCGCCTCGGTGCGGGCCACCAGTCGCCCGAGTATGGTGATGGCCCCCTTGACCGAGACCTGCTGGCCGACGATGGCACGCAGCATCACCTCGTACTCGTCCCAACCCCCCGGCAGCCGTACGCCGGGCCAGCGTGTCTGCAAACGGGCCAGTAGCGGATCCTGACCGAGCAGATTACCGATGCGCTGCATGTCGGCATCGAGATCCCACATCCGACGGACCCGATAGAGCAGGTCTGGCAGCGCGGCGAGCGGCAGATCATGGACGGTGAGCTGCAGGCTGTGCCCCTTACCTTGTGCGATGCGCACCAGTGCAACCTGATCGCCAACCAGATAGCGCCGCTCATACACTTCGCCATCCACCCGCTCCACTCCCGGGATCGCCCGCAGCCGGTAGAACGCCAGCATGGCCGCCACGTCATACGGAGGGCGGTAGGGCAGTTGCAGCGTCAACGTTGCCCCACGCTGGCCTGAAGCACAGTGGTCGGCCATATCGTTGCCGCCTTCCTGTTGGCGCAGGGTACGCGGGGCCAGCCCGTAGGCGTTGAGCCAGGCGTCATTGAAGCGACGAATGCTGGCAAAACCGGCGGCAAACGCGATATCTGTGATGGGGAGCTTGGTCTCGGTCAGCAGCCGTTTTGCGAGCAACAGGCGGCGCGTCTGCTCTACCTGCTTTGGCGAGGCGCCAAGGTATGCCTCGAACTGGCGGCGTAGCGTGCGCTCACTGATACCGCACTCTGCCGCCAGTTCGGCGAGCGTGTTGTCTGCCAGCTCGCCGCGATCGATACGCGCCAGCAGCCGTGTCAGCTCAACCGGCAGATCGCCACGGGCAGCGGGGGCTAGCTCCGGGCGGCAGCGCAGGCAGGGTCGCAGGCCATACTGCTCGGCGGCAGCGGCGCTCGGGAAGTAACGCACATTGTGCTCGTGCGGCGGACGTGCCGGACAGACCGGTCGGCAGTAGATGCCGGTCGAGATGACGCCGGTAAAGAAGCGGCCATCGAAGCGAGCGTCGCGAGCGAGCCGTGCGGCGTGGCACTGCTCGCGGCTGAGGGCGTTGATCTGGTGATCCTGTGGCTGGTCACGCTCGTGCTGCGGCGTCATGGTATGGCTCTCTTGCTGTTGAGTACCGGGGATTTGCTGATGCGGCACAAAAGGGATGAGTGAGAGACTAAGCAGGATCGCGAGGGATGACTAGCCAGAAACGGACAGGGATAGTAATTAAGTTTGCATGGAATGTGCGCTGAAACAGGTGAAGGTCATGCGCAACTGTGCGAAGGTGGATGAGCCTTTATCACCGAGGATTGCACTATGCCAGGTCCCGCCCGTGCCGGCGCCCTGATCTACGCCAGGGAGCCGGGCTTGCTGAGCCACTTTTACCGAACCTTGCTGCAGATGGAGATCCGCAGTCAGAGCGAGCAGCTGATCGTGCTGGAGAACGGCGACATCCAGCTGCTTGTGCATGCCATCCCCGAGCCCTATATCGGACTGGTCGTTGTCACGACGCCGCCGGCGCTGCGTGAACAGGGGGCCATCAAGCTCTTCTTTACCGTGCCAAGCCTTGCGTGGGCGGAGGCGAAAGCGGCGGATCTTGGTGGTGGCCTGCTGCCGCAGCAGTGGTCCGGGCCCGGTTTCGTGGTGCGCAATGCGTTTGACCCGGAGGGCAATATCTTGCAACTGCGCGAGTTTTTGAACGTGCAGGATCCGCTCTGACACGGATCGTTTACCAATAAAAAACGGGGCCTGTCATGGCCCCGTCATGTTTTACCCGTATTGCACGGATCACTTCAGATAGCGCTGTTCCAGATGCTGGCGCAGCCAGTGCGGGTTCAGCGCCTCGCCGGTAGCGCGGCTGATCAGCTCATCCGTGCTGTAGCGGCTACCCTGCGACCAGATGTGTCGGCCGAGCCAGGCGAAGATCTCCGGCAGGCGGCCTGCCGCGATCACCTCACTCATGCTGCCGAGCTCTTTCTCCAGCGCAAAGCGCAGCTGCGCGGCATACATGGCACCGAGCGTGTAGCTCGGGAAGTAGCCGAACGAACCGTCAGTCCAGTGGATATCCTGCATGCAACCATTGCGGTAGTTGCCCCTGGTGGAGAGTCCCAGCCACTGTTGCATCTTGGCGTCCCACAGTTCGGGGATGTCTGCTACTTCGATCCGCCCTTCTATCAGGTCTCGCTCCAGTTCGTAGCGCAGGATGACGTGGGCAGGATAGGTCACCTCATCCGCATCGACCCGGATAAAACCGGGCTCGACCCGGCTGTAGAGTCTGGCGAGATTGGTCGGGCTCAGGGCCGGCTGATCGCCGCAATGGGCGCGAATATGGGGCGCCAGCAACGAGAGGAAGGCGGGATCGTGGCCGAGCTGCATCTCGCAAAACAGGCTCTGGCTCTCGTGAATCGCCATGGAGCGCGCCTCGGCAACCGGCTGCCCCGACAGCTGGCGTGGCAAGCCCTGCTCGTAACGGGCATGGCCGGTTTCATGGACTATGCCCATCAGGCTGGAGATAAACTCCTGCTCGTTGTATCTGGTGGTGATGCGCACATCGGTCGGTACACCGCCGCAGAAGGGGTGACTGCTCACATCAAGCCGGCCATGGGCGAAGTCAAAACCGAGTAGCCCCATCACCTCCTGACCGAGCGCCTGCTGGGCCGCGATGGGGAAGGGGCCTTGCGGCAGCAGTACGGACTCTTCCTTTTGCCGCTCGCTGACCTGCTGGATAAGGGGCGGCAGCCAGCTGGCGAGATCGCCGAAGATCTGATCCAGCCGCTCGCTGGTCATGCCCGGCTCATAGAGTGCCAGCATGGCGTCGTAGGGGCGCACGCCGAGCTTGTCTGCCCGCAAACGAGCCACCTCGCGGGAGAGCTTCACCACCTCTTCGAGATTGGGGGCAAAACCGGCCCAGTCGTTGTTTTTGCGCTGGCTGCGCCAGGCGTGCTCGCACTTGCTGCCGGCGAGCGACAGCGCCTCAACCAGCTCGCCGGGCAGCAGGCTGGCATCCTGCCACTGGCGCTTGATTTCGCGCAGGTTGGCACGCTGCACCTCGTCCAGCTGCTCGCTCTCTGCCTTGGCAATCCAGTCGCCAAGTTCGGGGGCGGTGCGCTTGTGGTGGATGATGAGGTCGAGCTCGGCCAACGCTTCGGCACGCGCCTCATTGCCCCCTTCCGGCATCATGGCAGCGCGATCCCAGCCACAGATGGCGGAGAGGTGGTTGAGGCGGTGCAGCTGTTGCTGGTGCTGTTCAAGTTTCTGGTATGACATGGTGTTGTCCTTGTGATCGTCCCTGACGGGCGCCCGGGATCAGCCGAGGCGCTTCTGGTGGCGTTCGCGGTTTTCCGCTTTCTTGCGCTCGCTCTTGCGCAGCAGCACATAGAGGGCGCCGCTGCCGCCGTGGCGGCGCTCGGCGCTGTGGATGGCCATCACCGCCGGCAACTGCGGCAGCCAGGCGCTGACATAGCTTTTCAGCAGGGCGCGCGGCGTGCTGCGCTCCCCCTTCCCGTGCAGGATCAGCAGACAGCGGATATCGCGCTGCTCGCAATCGGTGATGAACTGCACCAGCGTCTGGCGCGCTTCATTGAGCGTTTTCTGGTGCAAGTCCAGGCTTGCCTGCAGCTCGTACTTGCCGAGCCGCAGCTTCTTGTAGACCCCTTCTTGTACGCCATCGCGCTTGAAGCCGGTGATCTCGTGCGGGTCGAGCATCTCGATCGCCTCCATGGTGAGGTGATCGAGCGCCAGCTGCTCGGCTGTGGCCGCCTGACGGCGGGCCAGCTGGGCTTCTGTCGGGGCGGATTTCACCCCCTGGGGATGGATATTGTCGCTGCGAATGGGCCTGACATCGGCCACTTCATTCAGAAAAAGCGAGAGTTCGTCGCTATGTGACACGGCAGGCTCCCCATATGAAACAAAGTGGGGGCCATTATAGCGGTGCCAGCCGATCTGCAAAACGATCGGCCGGTTCAATAGCGCGGGGAGGGATAAACCGGGGCGCCGGAGACGAAACAGGCGGCCAGTTGCTGCCGCCTGTGGGGGTTACTTCTCTGCTTTGGGCGGCTGCGAGTGCATCACCTTGTAGATGAAGTAGGCAGCGTAAGAGCTGATCAGGATGAAGGT
This sequence comes from uncultured Aeromonas sp., assembly GCA_945957575.1. Lineage (GTDB taxonomy): Bacteria > Pseudomonadota > Gammaproteobacteria > Enterobacterales > Aeromonadaceae > Aeromonas. The sequence continues at coordinate 9,987 of CAMFLW010000014.1, forward strand.
GCCGATAATCACCATCATCGACATCAAGCCCACGCTGTTGCCAAACATCAGATCCAGCCAAAAGTCCATTTCATTGCTCCTGTCACCCGGTGGATGACAGGCATCATAAATACCCCTTTATATGCAAGGAGATGATCCCGATCAACTCCCCATGAGATTGTTTTATGACCAGTTATAAACTGTGATAAATCTCACTCGAATCCTTATTTGGTGCTTTGCTGCACGGTGGGGGTGGTCAGCAGCGTGACGCGCCACCCCTGCTGCTCCAGCAGCGCCAGCAGTCCCTGCTCGCCGTAAAGATGCAGCGCGCCGACCACAATAAAGCTCTCGTTGGGCAGGGTCTGCCACTTGGCCAGCCAGTTGTGGTTGCGCTCTGCCAGCAGGGTCTGCTCCATCCAGCTCTGCAGGGCGGGCGGTGCCATCTCCTCCTTGAGCAGATTGATAAGCGTTGCCTCGTCCCCTTGCTGCCACGCCTTCATCACGGCGGCGAAGCCGGTGTCGAGCATCGGCAGCTCGTCGAGGGTGCTGGAGAGCATCAGGGTCTGGTTGTCACCCACGCTGGCAAGATAGCCGAGCTGCTCCAGCAGGGTCTCGAAGCCCACCACGGGTTTGCCCTCTTTGGCAGCCAGTGCGGCAAAGTGTTGATCGATCCCGAGCTCGCTCTTGAAGTCGGAGCGGGCCATGGCGGCCTGAGTCAGGGTGATGGCAACAAACCAGGGGCGCAGTGGGGCGAGCGCAGCTTCATTGAGGCCAAGACGTGCGCCAGCCATCAGGGTGCGCTGGTAGAGTTCGGCAGGCAGATGCTCCTTGAGTGCCTTGCCATCTACCAGGCGGGTGAGAGAGCCCATCTCTTGCCACTGCGCCTGCGTGATGCTGTTCATGTCGACCTCCATCACCAGTGCACGGCTCTGCAGCCAGGCCCGCTCGACCGGCTCCGGTAGCGGATAGAGGGAGGGCTTGCCCGCATGAATGGAGCCCAGCAGCCAGTGTTGCTGGTTGCCCTTGCTGATCTTGTAGAAGGCGGGATCGGCAAAGGCGCTGAGCGGTAGCAGCATGCAGAGCAGAAAGGCAAACAGGGAGCGCTGGAATTTCATGGTGATCCTTATCCGGGCTGGTGACTTCTTTTCATCGCAGGAGACTCTATGATAAGTGCTCATTTCCGATAGCCAAGAGGTTTGCCATGCCCCATCTTCGTTTTCGCGCCGTTTCACTCGATACCCTCAAGGAGATCAGCACGCCGCTGCTTGCGGATCTCTGTGCCCTGACCGGTGGCAAGCCGGAGTTCGTCACCATGGAGCGGGTCGAGAGCCACTGGGTTCGTGACGGTGAACTGGAGTCCGGTTTTCCGTTTGTCGAGCTGCACTGGTTTGCCAGGCCGCAGGAGCTGCAGGATGAGGCAGCTGGCCTTATTACCCGCCATCTGAAGGCGGCGCTGGGGGAACAGACCTATGTGGTGGTGCAGGTTTTCCCCATCGATAAAAGCGCCTACTACAGCAATGGCGAGCACTATTGAACGAGGCGACGCTGGTCGTCGTCAGCGCAAGGGATCAGGCTGACTTTGCCAATAGCTTGTCGAGCCAGCGAGTGGGCAGGATCCGTCTTAGCAGAGCAAAAATTCTGGTTGGGGTGGTGACCGGATAGCGCGCCTTGGGGCGAGCGCTGGTCAATGCATGGATTAGCGGCGGCAGACAGGCTTCGCTTGGCAGGGTAAAGCCACGGGCGCCGCCCTCGCGTTCCAGCCGATTGAGGGTCTGCTGGTAGGCCGCCTGATGGCGGCTCTTGGTCGGGTCGATGTGGCGCAGAAAGGCGGCGCGGGCGTTGGCGCGAAAGCGGGTATCGATGGGGCCGGGTTCAATCAGGCTGATATGGACGCCGCTGCCGGCCAGCTCGAGGCGCAGGGTATCCGAGTAACCCTCCAGCGCAAACTTGCTGGCGTTGTAGGCGCCGCGATACTTCATGGCGACCAGTCCCAGCACCGAGCTGTTTTGCACGATCCGCCCCTCTTTGGCCTCCAGCATGGCGGGCAGCACCTGACGAATGAGGTGATGCCAGCCAAACAGGTTGGTGTTGAACTGCTCGCGCAGCGCCTCTGTAGGAAGATCTTCCAGCGCCCCCGGCTGGCCATAAGCGCCGTTGTTGAACAGGCCATAGAGGCGACCTCCAGCAAGATGGAGTGCCGCACTGGCTCCGAGTTCGATGGAGGCGGGATCCGCCAGATCCAGCTGTACTGCCAGCAGCCCCTGCTGCTGCAAGCGCTCCACATCCTCTGCCTTGCGTGCCGAGGCGATCACGGTAAAACCGTGCTGACCCAGCGCCTGGGCGGCAGCCAGACCAATCCCGCTGGAACATCCGGTGACAAGAACAAATCGGGGCATAGGGAGATCCTTGTGAGAGGGGAGGCGAATGGAAAGTGGGAGTTTGTCAGCATGTTAACCTGCTGATCGGGGAAAAGAAAACCGGGCCAAGTGGCCCGGTTTGCTGACATCGTATTGTCTGATTACATGATGGTAAACGGAGCAATGATGTGGAACTTGACGTCACGCTCGGAGGTGAACATGTTGGGATAAGCCCAGCTACCCAATTCATCCTGCTTGTTGTTGTAATCGGTGAAGTGCAGTTTGAACAGGGTGCCTTTCAACTTGCCATCTTGCACGGTATACATAACGTCGAAGTTAGCGGCCCACTCTTCACCATTCTTCAGCTTGCCATCGCCACTTTCGGCATCCCAACCGTAAGCACCGGAAACACCGATTGCCCAACCCGGTGCACCCACCAGATCATCCAGCGAGCGAGTCACCCCGGCAAACACGGCTTTCTCATTGTTGTTGTTCCAATCGGAGCGGGAGTCCCACCAAATTTCGTTGGCACCCTGGGAGTTGCCATAGCCACGGGTCAGACGCGGCAGGTAGTTGCCTTCGGCACCTTCAGCCTTGGTCCACATCCCTTCCAGACGGAAACCGTACTGCTGGTAGTTCCAGGCGGCGGTCAATGCTTGCTGCCATGCCATGCCATCGTAGGTCTCGATCTCTTTACCACCCTTCATGTAGGTTTCGGTTTCGGAGCCGTAGAACTGGTAGCTGGTGGAGAGGCCGCCCAGTACGTCAAACTTGTGAGCCAGCTTGAAATGATAGCTATCCATATAGCCTTCGGACTGACCGAAAGAACCAGTTACGGCAGTGCCGTTTTCGAAGGTGTAACGGGCTGCGATACCGTGGATGTAGTCGATGACGTTTTCGTCAGCAAACGGGTCCATCCAGGCCTTGGCGCGGGAGAACACCTGAGTCTCTTTGTACCAGGGGGCCTTGTACTCGTCGGCGATGGCGTAGGTCAGGTAAAGACCACCGATATTGCCTTCAATTTGGCCACCACGATAGGTGCCCGGCTGATAGGACCAGTTCACCCCGATCACACCCGGCACGTAGAGCTGGGTATAACCGCTCTTGGCGGTCAGCGCGCCGTCCAGGAACTTAAACTTCAGCGCAGCATTTGAAAGACTAAAACCGCCGGCGGCTGCGGCATCGCTATAGTTGTTGCCCCAAGAGTTACCGGCAAAAGAGAACTCGTTTTCTTGGTTAACCGGGTTTGTTTCATCGATGGACAGGTCATATGCACCGAAACCGCCCAGATCCAAGCCCACCATATCCCACGCATACCCAGAATTGAAGTTCAGGGCGATTTGGGTGGTGGCATGGCTCAGGTTAGTTTTGTAACGACCAGCATTAGGATTGCGAACAGGATCTTTTCCACCAGCTGGATCAGCCATGGTTGGATCTTCTACACGTTGACGATCACGTTGAAAGTAGAAAATCCCACCAGTGAGCTTCGCATCATCAGCAAAGGCAGAGTATGACTTGCCGTAGTCCGGGCTCATCATATCCTGAGCAGCCAACGCCATACCGGGGGCGACCAGAGCGGCTACCACAGCGGCACTCAAAGCGGCGCGCTTAAAGATCACTTTTTCCATTTTATTGCTCCTGATTTTATGGACTTAGCTTTTTTCCGGCAGTTGGCATCTGGCCTACCGCTCGGTATTGGCATTGCAATCAAAACCCCGAAGGGCAAAAAATCTTGTCTTGGTTATCTGCAAACCCGGATGTCTTGGCACATCTCGTCGTTGGCAGTCCTGATCATCACATGTTGTTTTTTATGTTCCGATTCTTGGCTTATCGGACAGCTCCAAGAGTACGTTCGCGGTGCGAAATATCAATGAAAAGTTCCCTCAACATTTCAAAAGTATGACCGAGTGCAAATAATCGTGGGTAGGGTCGTAAACAGCCTGATGGCAGGTGCCACGGTGATGAGAACGTTTTCTTGGTGTCACCGCCAGCACTGGTGCGGTTTTTCCTCCGGTACGGGCGAAGCGCTGCCAGTTAACCAGTCGGTAACAGATAATTTTGTGCTACAAAAAAACTTTCCCTCTGGTCGAGGGAAAGTGATTTGGTGGAGATGTGGGGCGAAGAGGGGTCAACTTTGCTGGCCGAGGATGCGGGGGATCTGTTGCGCCTGATGGTGGATATGGGACGAGACCTGCACCGAGAGCTGACTCACCTGACGGGCATGCTGATGGATACGGGTGATCAGATCGGCAAAACTGGCCAGCTTGTGTTCCTGACTTTTGGCGTTGTCGGCGCCCTGCAGGGCTATCACTGCGGTGTTGCGGGCTATCTCCCGCACCGCCTGGGTGGTCTGGCGCAGTTGCTCCGCCTGCACCTGCTGGCGGCTTGACTCGCGGGTGATCCGGTTCAGCACGGTACCAAGCTGTTCACCGGATTGGGTCAGACGCCCCAGAATATCGGTGATCTGGTTGAGGGATTGCTGGGTATTGGCCGAGAGGTGGCGTACTTCATCGGCGACCACCGCAAAGCCGCGCCCCTGTTCCCCTGCGCGGGCCGCTTCGATGGCGGCGTTGAGGGCCAGCAAGTTGGTCTGCTGAGCGATATGACCGATCACATCGACAATGGCCGTCACATCGGCAACCGAGCGGGTGAGGGCCTGCAGCGCCTCATCGCTCTCGTCAATCGCCAGTCCTGTCTGATGAGTGGCGTGCAGCATGTTACCCACCAGATCTTCGCTCTGGCTCATCGCCTGCTCGTTGTGGTGGGCGTGCCGGGCGATGTCGGCAGCGACCTGATGGACCTCCCCGGCCAGCTGGTTCAGTTCATCCATCATCTGGCCGCTCTCGTCGACTACCTGTTCGGTGGTGCGGGTGCTGTGATGGATCTCGTCAACCTGGCTGACCATCCCTTGCAGACTGAGGGATACTGCTGAGAGCTGCCCAGCTTTCTGTTGCTGATCCAGGTGCAGGCGGCCGATCAGCCGGTTGTAGCTGGCAACGATATCGGCCAGCTCGTTGCGATCGCGCCCGGCAGGCAACGGCTCAGCCTGCCCCGTCTGATCGAGCTGCAGAAAGGCTCCGCGCAGTCGCAACAAGGGGGCGAGCAGCCAGCGTCGTTGCACCAGCGCAAACAGCAGTGCGACAACCACCAGGCAGAGCGCCAGCGTACCGAGGATGGTGGCCAGCTCCTGATTGACGGCTTGCCGCTCGCGGGCAAGTTGTTCCCCCATCTGTCTGGTCGCTTGCAACATGGCCATGATGTCTTGCTGCACGGTCTGGCGGCCAGCCTGTTGTTGCTGAAGCGCCGTGCGGCTGTTGGCCAGCTCCTGCGGATAGCGGCCCAGCAGCGAGCGTAATTCGCTGCGCGGTTGATCTCCCAGCTCCTTGCGCACCGGCTCCCCCAGCGTGAACTCATCGGCGGGCGCCTCTTCATACAGGCCGAGCAGCGGCAAGGTTTGCAGCGCTTGCGCCTGTTTTTGCAGTGCCTCCAGTTCGAAGCGGATCCCTTCGAGCAGCTTCTCATTGCCCTGCTCCATATAGCTTTGGCGCAAATGGGCGAGGCGCGGCAGGCCTGCCAGGATCTCGGCTGCGCCGCTGCGATATTGCTGTGCCGCGGCAGATTGTTCCGTGCTGGCACCTTGCTCCCCATAGCGGATCAGCGCCATGGCCTGGCTGCCCAGTTCACTCTCCGCATTTTGCAGCAGCAGCTGGCTGTTGCCCGAGAGCTTGCCTGCGGTCTGATAGTCGTGCGCGATGCGCTGCGCCATCAGCTCGAGTTGCTGCCTGAGCGTGGTCGCTACGGCATCATCCTGAGCGGCCAGCGAGGAGAGCGCTTGCTGGCGGATCTTCTCTGCCGCGGTCAGCTGCTGTGGATCGCCGCTATTGAGGTAGTCACGCAGGCTGTTTTGCAGGGTCACCGTCACCAGTTGTTGCAGGGACTCGTGTTGATGCTGGGCCTGATTGGTACGGGCAAGCTGTTGCCAGCCGTGGTAGAGGGCCAGTGCCTGTCCTCCCGCAACCAGCAACAGAACCAGGGAGGAGAGGGTAGCGTAATGGGCGATTTTCACGGGGTAATACCTGTCAGCACAGACCATGGGAGAGCGTGGCCCGAGCCTAAACAGGGATGATGGCGTTTTTATGACAGCGTGGTCAGGTGGCCCTATTTTGCCGACTTAACTGGCTGGGGATGCCTGTGGGCTGCTGCGTTGGCCCAGCATGCCGAGCAGTGCGCCCCCCATGATAAGCGCACCGGCCAGCAGATGGCGCGAGGTGAGCGCTTCTCCATTGAGCCACACCAGCAGCAAGGTGCTCAGCAGAGGGGTCAGGTAGGCAAGGGCACCGATCCGGCGTGGATCGCCGTCTCGCAGCGCCAGATACCAGGTCACAAAGGCGGCCCCCATCGGGCCCAGCGCCAGCCCGATGATGAGGCTCCAGTCACGGGTGGGGATCTGCGCGAGCGGCAGAGGACCTTCGAGTAGACGGGCAAGCAGCAGCGCCAGCACACCGGCGGGCAGGCAGGCTGCCGCAGTGACCACGGCGGGGGCTGGTGGCAGACGGCGTGACAACACCGAATAGGCCCCCCAGATGACAGCCGCGCCAAGTGCCAGCAGGTATCCCGGCAGATAGACCTGCTGCAGTTGCAGCTCGCCGTTGACCATCACCAGCAGGGAGCCCGCCAGACCGAAGGCACCAGCCAGCAGGTGACGGGCATGGAGCGGATGGCCGGGTAGTAACAGCGGGGTGAACAGAATGATGCAGAGTGGCCAGAGGTAGTTGATGAGGTTTGCCTCCAGCACCGGGGCATGGTGAAAGCTCATAAAGAGCAGCAGATGGTAGAGCAGCAATGCCGCAATCGTCACCAGCCAGGTAATCGGGCGCGCACGCCATTGGCGCCAAAACGGCAAGGCCCCGATCCCGCAGAAAAACAGCACCAGCCCGACCAGCACCAGCGGTGACACGCTGGTGACCCGTGACGTCAGCGCCGCCAGCGAGGCCCACAGCACGATGGTCAGCAAGGCAAAACCGGTGGATCTGTCCCACCAGGAACAACCAGACATCCAACACTCCTTTACAAGATGAAGCTGCTAGCTTTGCCGCAGGATCCAGCCAAAAAGAAGCAGTCTATCAGAGAGAGAGCAGATGCCGAATGCCGCGTGAATGGCTTGTGACTCGATGAGAATTTGGATGGCGCAAGCAGAGTTCTGCGGGACGATGGTACTAATCGCCAGAGAGATGAGTGAATGCGAGAGAGGATGAGTGGCGTCCCAGGCAGGATTCGAACCTGCGACCTCGCCCTTAGGAGGGGCGCGCGCTATCCAGCTGTGCCACTGGGACGTGGCTGCATTATATAAAAATGCCAATAAAAATAAACAACGGCGTAGATTTGTCTATTCAGTTGCTTACATTCTGGCCGGATTGGGTGTTTTATAAGGTTTTAGTGAAAAATTTTTGCTTAATCAGTCAGGTATCCGTTGGTCATTGCCAATGTCCCCTGTAGTGGCCAAGTAAAACTGGCCATGGTTGGAAGTTCATAAGATAGCTCCCCACCAATAACGCGTAACGCCTCTACCAAGTGTCAGGTTTGTCCAGTAGGGGCTGGTAATGGTCTTGTTTGCATAGTTATACAAATTACCATAGAGTAAAATCGCGATTATTTATCGCCAAAAATTAAGTTGTGACAAGGGCAAACCGATTGAAAAGTCGGGACGCAAAGCTTCCGATCTAAGGGTCAAGACGACCTAGGATAGCGGGGCCACCACAGTAGTATGCGGGCTGCCTTTGCCAAGGGGTGGCCGTTTTTGTGTTACCTGTCGTGTTGCGTTGCCCTTTCGTTTTTCCCATAACGAAAAGGAAAGCAAGATGCTAAGTCCAAAACCCGCACTGCTGGCCATGATGGTCGGTACCCTGCTCGCCTCCTCCGCCGCTTATGCGGCAGCTCCCGGCAAACCCACCATCGGCTGGGGCCCCACCAAGTTCGCCATTGTCGAAGTCGATCAGGCGGCAACCTCCTACAACAATCTGGTCAAGGTGAAAGATGCCGCCGATGTGGAGGTGAGCTGGAACCTCTGGAGCGGTGACGTTGGCCAGACTGCCAAGGTGCTGCTCGATGGCAAGGAGGTGTGGTCAGGCCCATCCGCCGCCGCAGGCACCGCCAAATTCAAGGTGAACAAGGGGGGTCGCTACCAGATGCAGGTGGCCCTCTGCAATGCCGACGGCTGCACCCTCTCCGACAAGAAGGAGATAGTGGTCGCCGATACCGACGGCAGCCACCTGGCGCCGCTCAAGGCTGCGCTGCAGGAGAACAACAAGCCCTACGCCAACAAGTCCGGCAAGGTGGTCGGCACCTACTACGTGGAGTGGGGCGTCTACGGGCGCAAGTTCACCGTGGACAAGATCCCGGCCCAGAACCTGACCCATATCCTCTACGGTTTTACCCCCATCTGTGGCGGGGATGGCATCAATGACAGCCTCAAGGAGATCGAAGGGAGCTTCCAGGCGCTGCAGCGTGCCTGTGTCGGCCGGGCCGACTTCAAGGTGGCGATCCACGATCCCTGGGCTGCCGTCCAGATGCCGCAAAGCGGCCTGACCGCCTATGACGAGCCCTACAAGGGCAACTTCGGTGCCCTGATGGCGCTCAAGCAGGCCTACCCCGATCTCAAGATCCTCCCCTCCGTTGGTGGCTGGACCCTCTCCGACCCCTTCTTCTTCATGCATGACAAAGCCAAGCGTGACGTGTTCGTTGCCTCGGTCAAAGAGTTCCTGCAGACCTGGAAGTTCTTCGACGGTGTCGATATCGACTATGAGTTCCCGGGCGGCGATGGCGCCAACCCCAATCTGGGGGACAAGACCAAGGATGGTGAAACCTATGTGCTGATCATGAAGGATCTGCGCGCCATGCTCGACGAGCTGGAGGCCGAGACCGGTCGCACCTATCAGCTCACCTCCGCCATCGGTGCCGGTTACGACAAGATTGAGGATGTGGATTACAAGGCTGCCCAGCAGTACATGGACCACCTCTTCGTGATGAGCTACGACTACAACGGCGCCTGGAGTAATACCTCCTTGGGTCATCAGGCCAACCTCTATCAGGCCACCAACGGCTCGGCCAACAAGCGCTACAACACTGACGCTGCGGTGCAGCAGTTGCTGGCGCAGGGGGTCGACTCCGAGAAGCTGGTGATCGGTGCCGCCGCCTACGGTCGCGGCTGGCAAGGGGTGAGCGGTTATCAGGGCAACGATCCCTTCACCGGTACCGCCACCGGCAAGATCAAGGGCACCTGGGAAGATGGTGTGCTGGACTATCGCCACATCGTCAACAGCCATATGGGCGCGGGCTGGGAGTACAACTACGACGAGACTGCCGAAGCGGCCACCCTGTTCAAGCCCTCCACCGGCGAGCTGATCACCTATGACGACGAGCGCTCGGTCAAGGCGAAAGGCCAATACGTGCTGGCCAACAAGCTGGGCGGGCTCTTCTCCTGGGAGATCGATGCCGACAACGGCGACATCCTCAATGCCATGCACGAGGGGTTGGGTCACGGCGAGGGAACCACTCCGCCAGCCAACAAGCCGCCGGTGGCCAACGCGGGCAGCGATTTGAGTGTCACTGGCCCGACCGAGGTGACGCTGAACGGCTCCGCGTCCCACGACCCGGAAAATGGCGTCCTCACTTATAGCTGGAAGCAGGTCTCCGGCCCGCAGGCTGCCCTGCTGGATGCCACTCAGGCCAAGGCCCGTGTTGTACTCGATGCCGTGGCAACCGACATCAATCTGGTGTTCGAGCTGACGGTGACCGATGACCATCAACTGACCGCCAGGGATCAGGTGGTGGTGACCAATAAGGCGCCGCAGCCCAACCTGCCCCCGGTCGTTACTTTGCCTGCCAGCGTCAAAGTGGAAGAGGGCAAGCAGGTGAGCATCACTGCCAAGGCATCCGACCCCAATGGCGACGAACTGATCTACCAATGGCAAGTGCCTGCCGGTATCTCGGCCACCGGCCAGAACAGCGCCACTCTGGTGGTCACTGGCCCTGCGGTGGATGTCGAAACCGGTTATGACCTTTCAGTGACCGTCTCCGATGGCGCACTCGACGCCAACGCGGCCACCCGTCTCACCGTCACGCCAGTCAACGAAGGCGGTGAGGGGGGCTCTTGCAACACCACAGATCCGGAAGCGGCCAATGTCCCGGCATGGCAGGCCAGCAAGGTCTACAACGGCGGTGACAAGGTGAGCCACAACCAGCTGGTGTGGCAGGCCAAGTACTGGACCCAGGGCAACGAACCGAGCCGAGCCGCCGATCAGTGGGCGCTGGTGAGCAAGGTGCAACTGGGGTGGGATGCCAATGTGGCCTATAACGGTGGCGACCTGACCAACCACAACGGGCGTCAGTGGCAGGCCAAGTGGTGGACTCAGGGCAATGAGCCGGGCAAGCACGATGTCTGGCTGGATGTCGGCGCCGCCAGTTGCAAGTAATGCCTCCCGCTTGATGACAGGGGCATGGCGACATGCCCCTCCTTCCCGATTGCCATCAACACGAGAAAATAAATGACTACATACATGACCCCGATAGCCGGCCTCATTATGGCGACGCTGGCGGCAGCCCCTTTGTCTGCTGGCAGCGCGCCCCTGATATTCAATGACACGACACCGCAAAGCGATCTGGCGGGCAGTTTGGCTGCCAGCGTGCAGTTTGCCCAGAGCCAGATCCTGCCGTCCCATCCCAAAGAGGGGGATCGCCAACCCATCCTGACCAGCCTGCGCAAGAGCCTGCTGCTGGTGCAACCGCTCCAGGCCGACGGGGTGACCCCCATGACGGTGGAGGCTCGCGACGGCAGCGGCAAGCTGCTTGGCAGCCTGACCTTGTCGCCGCCATCGGCACTGCCCGAGACGGTCTACCACATCGCGGGGGTTCCCGAAGGCGGAGTGAGCTTCGTCCCGGAGAGCGGCAGCAGTGCCGTCATCAGCAGCAGTGCTGATCTGGCCAAACTGAGCGACAAGAGCGGCGCCTTCCTCAAGGATCGGCTGACTGGTCGCGCGCTGGTGGAGATCCAGACCGCCGACGGCCGCTGGGTTCGGGATATCTACCTGCCCGTGAGCCCGGAGCTGGAGGGCAAGATGGTGCGGATCAGCTCCAGCGCCGGTTATAACTCGACGGCCTTCTATGGCGAGCGGCAGGTGACCGTCTCCCGTGGCCAGACCCTGCAGTTCAAGTTTGCCAATGGGCAGTGGTTTCGCGAGGGGGAGCTGGAGAACAACCGCATCACCTATGCAGCGGATACCTGGAGCGGTGAGCTGCCCGCCGGGTGGATCCAGCCCGGACTGACCCTCTCCGTTCGTCAGGGTAATCTCAGTGGTGAACTGCGTGACATCAAAGTCGGCGCCCCCGGTGAGCTGCTGCTGCACACCATCGACATCGGCATGCTTACCACGCCACGGGATCGCTTTGCCTTTGCCAATGACAAGGAGGCCCACCGCGAATACTTCCAGACCATCCCGGCCAGCCGGTTGATCGTCAGTCAGTATGCGCCGCTCTCCCTGCCTGAGGTGATGCTGCCCAATGGCACCTTGCTGACCGATTTTGACCCGAGCGAAGGGGGCTGGCATGGCGGCACCATGCGTCAGCGCATCGGCAAGGAGCTCATCTCCCACGGTATCGACAATGCCAACTACGGCATCAACAGCAGTGCCGGTGAAGGGGAGGGGAGCCATCCATTCGTTGTTGCCCAACTGACGGCGCACAACAGTCGCGGCAACTATGCCAATGGGGTTCAGGTACACGGAGGCTCCGGCGGCGGTGGCATCGTCACGCTGGACAGCTCCCTTGGCAACGAGTTCAGCCACGAAGTGGGCCATAACTTCGGCCTTGGCCACTATGTGGATGGCTTCCGTGGCTCGGTTCATCGCAGTGCCGATCAGCTCAACTCCAGCTGGGGCTGGGACAGTGACAAACACCGTTTCATCCCCAACTTCTCGCCGACCCGCACCAATGAAGATGCCTGTCTGGATGGCCAGTGCCAGCCACCGTTCGATGGCCGCAAGTTTGGCTACGATGCGATGGCGGGCGGCAGCCCCCTCTCTGGCGCCAACCGTTTCACCCTCTATACCCCCAATTCCGCCGCCATCATCCAGCGCTTCCTGGAGAGCAAGGCGGTGTTCGATGCCAACTCGGCCACCGGCTTTAGCAAGTGGAACAGTGCGACGGCCAGGATGGAGCCCTACCTGCACACAATCGAGGGGATCGAGAAGGTCGATGCCCCCATGGATGCTCTGAGCGAGGCCGGACTGAGTGCCCTGCTGGCGGATTACGGCTTGGTCAGGGTCGCCATGTGGGACGGTCGCTGGACCCGCGATATCCGGGTGCCGGTTGCCTCTGCGGACAACCGTGGGCGCAGTCTGACCATCGATCACGGGGCCGGTTACAACAGTCGCCTCTTTATCAACGGCAAGGAAATTGTGGTGAACCGGGGCTTCAAGAAGAGCTTCACCTCGGATGGCCAGAGCTGGGTGGAGGTCTCCCCCATCGATACCAAGGTTGCGCGCAAGCCTGAGCAATTCGGCGTGCCGGTGACCACCCTGGTGGGCTATTACGACCCGCAGGGTAGCCTGCCCAGCTACATCTATCCGGCTCTGCACGGCGCCTACGGCTTCACCTATCCGGATGACAGCAGCACCCTGTCCGGCAGTGACTGCCAGTTGCAGGTGGAGACCCGCGATGGCCTGCAGCGCTTCAGGCTGGCCAATCACCGGGCTGTCAGCAGCGTCATGAACAAGTTCCACATCAACCTGCCCACCGCCAGCGAGCCCGGCCGCGCCACCATCCTGTGCCGTGGCCAGACACTGGTACAGCAGAGCTTGCTGCCACCGCAGCAGTCACTCTCCTTTACCGTCAACGGGCGGCCGCTGGAGCAGGGCGTGGTTGAGAACCAGCCTCCGGTAGTGACCGTACCGGCGCAGCTCGGCGGCATCGGCGGTGAATGGTTGACCGTCACTGCCGAGGCGAGCGATCCCGAGGGCGATGCGCTCAGCTACCGTTGGCACTTCCCGGCAGGGTGGCAGACGGAAGGCGAGACCAGTGCCAACCTGCGTCTGCTACCGCCGGCTGTCACCACCAGCGAGCAGCATGAGCTGAGTGTGAGCGTCTCGGACGGGGTACATCAGAGCGAAGGGCGCATCGTGCTGACGCTGGATCCCGTGGTCGACGGCTCTTGCAACACCACAGATCCGGAAGCGGCCAACGTTCCCGCATGGCAGGCCAGCAAGGTCTACAACGGCGGCGACAAGGTGAGCCACAACCAGCTGGTATGGCGTGCCAAGTACTGGACTCAAGGCAATGCGCCGAGCCGCAGTGCCGATCAGTGGGCGCTGGCGAGTCAGGTTGATCTGGGGTGGAGTCCCGCTGTTGCCTACAACGGCGGGGAGCTGACCAACCACAACGGCCGCCGGTGGCAGGCCAGGTGGTGGACTCAGGGTAACGAGCCGGGTACACACGAGGTCTGGCAGGATATCGGTGTTGCCAGCTGTGACTAACATCTTGTTTGGAGCATGTCGTGCATGCTCCTTTTACCAAGCTATCGGCCAGCATTGCGGGGATGAGTTGGGACCCTCTCGTGTGCAATAGACATAAAAATCTGGAACTCGTGACGGGTTCTGGATTGTCCTGCAGCAGGTTCGGTCCATTGATCTTTAACTGATCTGCGTTGTACCTGTCTCGGCCCTTCTCATTTTGTTGGTCGTTCGCGACATTTCACTGTCAACTCCCGCACATTTGCAGCTAATTCAGCTGCCGTTCAGCTTGGGTTGTGGTTTGAACCGTATCATAGCGCCCCGTTTTATTGGAGGTGTTATGTCCTTGATGTCTAGCTGGAATTCCCGTTTTTCTGCACGCAGCTTGCTGGGTGGTGCCTTGCTGGTCGTGGCGTCAGCCAGTCATGCCGGCGATGATCAGTTCACGCTGGGGCGGACTATTTTGCTGGGGGCCGGTGATCATGGTGCCACCATTCCCATGGTGATTTGCCGCCAGACCAAATATATCAAGGTGAAGGCGGAGCGTGATTTGACCCTGGATCGGGTGGTGGTGACGTATGGTGGTGATCGCACCAAGACGATCTATTTCGATCAGGATATGCGTGGTGACACCGAGACCGGCTGGAAATCCCTTGGCTCACGCCGCTGTGTAAAGAAAATCGAAGTGTACGGCAATTCCGAGCGCAGCAAGGCCGGCGTGAAAGTATTTGGCCGTAAATAATCGCAGCGATTTGTCGGTGTGAAAAACCAGATAAAAAAATAGTGGCGAGCAATGCTCGCCACTATTTTTTATGGCCTTTTCAGGAGTGAGTTATTTCTTCGGCCGAAATGGCTTGATGACGGTTTCATCGCACTCCAGATAGGGCCCTTCCATCAGGTCGATGCAGTAGGGGATGGCGGGGAAGACCGCATCCAGGCACTCGCGGATCGATTTGGGTTTGCCCGGCAGATTGACGATCAGGGTGTCATCACGCAGTCCGGCCGTCTGGCGCGACAGGATGGCAGTCGGCACAAACTTGAGGGATTCGGCCCGCATCAGCTCGCCAAAGCCCGGCATCATGCGATCACACACCGCTTCGGTCGCTTCCGGGGTGACGTCCCGCTTGGCCGGGCCGGTGCCGCCGGTGGTGACGATGAGGCAACACTGCTCCTCATCCGCCAGCCGGATCAGGGTCGCTTCAATCTGATCCTGCTCATCGGGGATTACCTGATAGACGGGCTCCCACTCCGAGGTCAGATAGGCGTTCAGGGTGTCGATGATGGCCTTGCCGGAGAGGTCTTCGTAGATGCCGGCACTGGCGCGATCGCTGACGGTCACGATACCGATTTTTGCCTTGCTCATGGTCTGCTCTTGGATATCCGAAAAAGTGGTAATTAAAATAACATAATCAGTGAGATAAGTTAAACCGCCAGAAAAACTGAGCCCTCGGGCCTACGCTTATCCAGCGTCGAATGAAGCAAAACATCGAGCAATAATTCATTAATTGGCAATAAAAAGCAAATTACATCAGACAAAATTTTATAAGTGGCAGGCAGGCCGGATTATAAAAATAATCGTTTTATCCTTAACACAATTAAAATAGAGAGAAGCGGCCAATACAGATAATACCCTGACGATATGTATCTGGCGGATTGAACCCTTTATATTGGCATCGTATACAGAGAAAGATATGAGCACGGGATAAGTGCGAGATAGGGATGCAGCACAGGCTGTGCTGCCCGTTGGCGTTGCCTGGGAGGGCATATGGAGTTGCCTGATTTTGACACCCTGAAAGAGCTGGCTGCGAGTGAACCCTCCCGGCTGGATGCCATTCTGGAGCAGCAGATTGAACTGCTGATGGCCCGGGCTAGCCCCGATCAGCAGCGCCGTTTGCGCGGGCTCCAGTTCAAGATTGACGGGCAGCGCAAGTTGGCAAAAAACAACCTCGACAGCTGTATCCGGATTGCCAATATGATGCGTGAATCCTTTTATCTGATGCGCAGTGAAATGATCCAGTTCAGTGAAGAGGGTGACCCTCCACTTGAAAACGATGGCAGTGGTAAAATAATCCGTCTGGCGGACTATCCACGTCGTAAATAATCTGCAATAACCCCCTTGGCTGATATTTCAGCGAAATAGGGTGAGCTATAAATAAAGGGAATTAATGACTCCCTGATTGTTATGCTTTTTAATGTCAGTCGTAATGTATTTGTAATGTAAACTGGTTTCTCCTTCTGGTAATAACTTATCGGTCAGGTTGTGATAGGGAGAGATGAATAACAGTAAAAGTTAGGCTAATATGGCCAAAATTTATTGCTACGACTCGAAGGGATTATGAGAAGTATCACACCAAGACGGGTGTTGTCGCGGGAGCAACAGACAGAGATCACCCGCATTATCGTCAAGGTGGGCCAGATGTTGGCCCAGTTCGGTGCCGAGAGCCGGATCATCGAGCAGACCACGGTGCGGCTGGGGATGGCGCTGGGGCTGGAGAGTGTCGAAATGGCTATCTCTTCAAGTGCCATCGTGCTCACCAGCCTCTATCAGGGCAGTTGCGTCACTACCACTAGGCGGGTGCGCGAACACGGCATCAACATGCAGGTGGTGTGCGAGATCCAGCGGATCTGCATCATGGCAGAGAAAGAGCTGATCGGTGCCCGTGAAGTGCGTCAGCGGCTCGAAGCCATCGTCCCTTTCCACTATCACCCCTGGCTGGTGGTGCCCATGGTGGGGTTATCCTGTGGCGCCTTTAGCCTGCTGTTTGGCGGTGATTGGCCCATCTTCCTGGTAACCTGCTTCTCGTCTGCCGTGGCGATGCGGGTGCGTCAGCTGATGGCCCGTCATCACCACAGTCCGCTCATCAACTTTGCCGTGACCGGTTTTATCGCCACCCTGCTCGCCTCCAGCGCCACCTTTTTTGGCTGGGGCAGTCAGCCCTATCTCGCCATGGCGGCCAGCGTGCTGCTGCTGGTGCCGGGTTTTCCGCTCATCAATGCCGTCTCCGACATGGTGAAGGGTTACTTCAACATGGGGCTGGCGCGTTGGGGCACGGCGACCCTGCTCACCATCAGCGCGGCCATCGGCATTATTCTCGCCATGTCGGTGACCGGGATCTGGGGGTGGAAGGTATGATTGACCTGCTCTGGCTACTGGCCAAGGATGCCTTCTGGTCGGCCATCCCGGCGGTGGGGTTTGCCATGTTGTTCAACGTGCCGCCACGGATGCTGAAATATTGCGCCATGGGCGGGGCGCTGGCCCATAGCTTGCGCACCCTGCTGATCCACTACGGCATGCCCATAGAGTGGGCGACCCTGGCGGCGGCGACCACGGTTGGCTTTGTCTGCGTCTACTGGTCACGCCGCCTGCTGGCGCCGCGTCCGGTGTTCAGCGTTGCCTCCATCATTCCGATGATCCCGGGCAGCTATGCGTTCAAGACCATGATCGCGGTGGTGGAGCTCAACATCAACGGCGTGACCATGGAGTTGATCCAGAGTGCGGTGGAGAACGGCCTCAAGGCGCTCTTTATCGTCGGTGCCCTCAGTTTCGGTTTGGCGATCCCCTCTCTGGTCGTGTACCGTAACCGCCCCATAATCTGACAGACGGTGAGAGGCCCCATGAAGATTTCCATGATTGCCGCCATGGCCCACGATAGAGTGATCGGCAAGGATAACCAGATGCCCTGGCATCTGCCTGCCGATCTGGCTCACTTCAAACGGGTCACCCTCGGCAAACCGGTATTGATGGGGCGCAAGACCTTTGAATCCATTGGTCGACCGCTGCCTGGTCGTCGCAATCTGGTGATCAGCCGCAATCCCGGCTATCAGGCCGAGGGCATCGAGGTGGTGGGTTCCGTCGAGGCGGCGCTGACCCTGTTGGCGAGCCGCTCGGTGGAGGAGTTGATGGTGATCGGTGGCGGGCACCTCTATACCGAGATGTTGCCGAGCGCAGATTGCCTCTACCTGACGCAAATCGATCTGGCGGTGGAAGGGGATACCCGCTTCCCTGCCTTTGCGGATGAGCAGTGGCAGTGTGTCGAGCGTGAAGTTCACCAGGCCGATGAGAAGAATCCGTACCCTTACAGTTTCGAAACCTGGCTGCGTAGGTAACGTCTCATGGCACCAACAACAAGGGCACCTTCTGGTGCCCTTGTTGTTATGGGGGATCAGATACCCGAACCGCCGTTTTCAGCGCTCTCTTCGTGCAAGCCGCACTCGCGCTTGAGGCCGAAGAAGCGGGTCTGCTCCTCGCTCATGCCCGGCTCCCACCTGGCGGTGGTGTGCACGTCGCCCACCGAGAGGTAACCCTGCTCCCACAAGGGGTGGTAGGGGAGGTCGAACTCTTTGAGGTAGTAGTGCACATCCTTGTTGCTCCAGTCGATCACCGGCAGGAACTTGAAGCGGCCGCGCTGGATGGCCAGTACCGGCAATCCTTGGCGGCTGCCCGATTGCTCGCGGCGCAGCCCCGAGAACCAGGTGCGGGCCCCCAGCTCCTGCAGTGCTCGCGCCATGGGTTCGACCTTGTTGAGCTGGTTGTAGCGGGTGATCCCTTCCACTCCCTGCTCCCACAGCTTGCCATAGCGCGCCTCCTGCCAGGCGGGGGTGAGCACCGCCCGGTAGGTTTGCAGGTTGAGCCCAAGACGCTCGGTCAGCTCGTCGATAAAGCGGTAAGTCTCGGGGAAGAGATAGCCGGTATCGGTCAGCACCACCGGAATATCCGGTTGCTCGCGGCTCACCAGATGCAGCATCAGCGCCGCCTGAATGCCAAAGCTTGACGACAGGATATGGCCACCCGGCAGGTTGGCCAGCGCCCAGCGTACCCGCTCGGCTGCGCTCATCTGCTCCAGCTCCCGGTTATGGGGAGCCAGTGCCTCAACCTGTTCGTCCCGGGTCAGGGTAAGCAGGTGGTCGAGATCGAGAGTCATGATATCTCCCTCAGGCGGCGTAGAAGTCGATGGCCGAGTTGACCACAGGTGCGACGATACCGGCGCGGATGACGAAGTCGCCAAAACCTTCGCCCGCGTTGCGCTCGCTGGCCCAGCGGCCGATCAGTGTGTCGAGTTCGCTCAGGATCTGCGGCTCGGTGATGTTCTCCCGGTACATGCGCGGGATGCGCGTCCCTTCGAGGTTGCCGCCCAGATGCAGGTTGTAGCGGCCGGGCGCCTTGCCCACCAGACCCACCTCCGCCAGCATGGCGCGGCCGCAGCCGTTGGGGCAGCCGGTAACCCGGAAGACGATGGCATCGTTAGCCAGCTCGTGCTTGCCCAGCAGCCCTTCCAGTTCGGTGACGAAGGCGGGCAGCATGCGCTCCGCCTCGGCCATCGCCAGCGGGCAGGTAGGCAGGGCCACGCAGGCCATCGACTGCTTGCGCTGCTCGCTGACGCCGTCATCCAGCAGGCCGTACTGGCGTGCCAGCCCTTCGATACGTGCCTTCTCGCCAGCCGGGACGCCTGCGATGATCAGATTCTGGTTGGCGGTGAGGCGAAAATCCCCCTGATGTACCTTGGCGATCTCCAGCATGCCGGTCTTGAGCGGCTTGCCTGGGAAGTCCAGCAGGCGGCCATTCTCGATAAACAGGGTCAGATGGTGCTTGCCATCTATCCCCTCGACCCAACCGAAGCGATCGCCACGGCTGGTGAACTCATAGGGGCGCACTTCGCCAAACTGGATGCCGGCGCGGCTCTCCACCTCGGCCTTGAACGCCTCGACGCCAACCCGTTCGAGGGTGTACTTGGTCTTGGCGTTCTTGCGATTGACCCGGTTGCCCCAGTCGCGCTGGGTGCTGACCACGGCTGCCGCCACCTCCAGCACGTGGGAGAGCGGAATAAAGCCAAAATCGCTCGCCTTGCGCGGATAGGTGCTGGTGTCGCCGTGGGTCATGGCCAGACCCCCGCCCACCAGCACGTTAAAGCCCACCAGCTTGCCGTGATCGCTAATGGCCACGAAGTTGAGGTCGTTGGCGTGGATATCCACATCGTTGTGAGGCGGGATCACTACAGTGGTCTTGAATTTGCGCGGCAGGTAGTTGGAGCCAAGGATCGGCTCCTCATCCTGCCCCAGTTTTTCACCATCCAGCCAGATTTCCACGTAGGCGCGGGTCTTGGGCAGCAGGTGCTCGGAGATCTTCTTGGCCCACTCGTAGGCTTCCTGATGCAGCTCGGACTCCACCGGGTTGCTGGTGCAGAGCACGTTGCGGTTCACATCGCCAGCAGTGGCGATGGAATCGATGCCGGTGCTGTTGAGGGTCTGGTGCATCAGCTTGATGTCGCGCTTGAGCACCCCGTGAAACTGGAAGGTCTGCCGGGTGGTGAGACGGATACTGCCATAGAGGGTATTCTCTTCGGCAAACTTGTCGATCACCTGCCACTGGGCCGGAGTGATGATGCCGCCGGGCAGACGGGCACGCAGCATGACGTTGTGCAGAGGCTCCAGCTTTTGCGCCGCGCGCTCCGGGCGGATGTCGCGGTCATCCTGCTGGTACATACCGTGAAAGCGGATCAGCTGGAAGTTGTCGCCGTTGAAGCCGCCGGTGAGCGGATCCTGCAGATCCTGCTCTATGGTGCCGCGCAGAAAGTTGCTTTCGCGTTTGAGGCGCTCGTTGTCGGCCAGCGGTCCTTCGACCGGTCCCGCTTTCTGTTCCGAGATTGTTTGCTTGCTCATCAATAGACATCCCTTTGATAACGTTTGGCACGACGCAATTCGCTCAAATACTCTTCTGCTTCCTCACGGCTCTTGTGGCCGTGTTCGGCAATGACATCCAGCAGGGCCTCCTGCACATCCTTGGCCATCCTGTTGGCGTCACCACACACATAGAAGTGAGCGCCTGCTTCCAGCCACTGATAGAGCTCCTGGCCCGCTTCGCGCAGGCGGTCCTGCACATAGATCTTGTGGGCCTGATCCCGGCTGAAGGCCAGCGAGATCTTCGACAGCAGCCCCGATTTCACATAACGCTGCCACTCCACCTGATAGAGGAAATCCTGGGTAAAGTGCGGGTTGCCGAAGAAGAGCCAGTTCTTGCCCGAGGCCCCGATGGCTTCCCGCTCCTGCATAAAGGCGCGGAACGGGGCGATGCCGGTGCCTGGGCCCACCATGATGACGGGGGTGTCGGGGTTTTGCGGCAGGCGGAAGTTGTCGTTGTGCTCGACAAACACCCGCACTTCGCCATCCTCAATCAGCCGATCCGCCAGATAGGAGGAGGCTGCGCCACTGCGCACTGTACCGTCCTCTTGCGGGTAGCGCACCACCCCGACGGTCAGGTGTACCTCCTCTTCCACTTCGCGCTGGCTTGATGCGATGGAGTAGAGGCGCGGGGTGAGCGGGCGCAGCAGGCCGATCAGCTGCTCGGCCGTGAGTGCGGTCGGGAAGCGCTTCAATACATCCACAATCTGGGCTGAAGCGACCAGCCCATTGACCTGAACCTTGTCGCCGGCCAGATCTTTCAGTGCCGCGTTACCTGATATGTCAGCAAGTCCTGTGATAAAGCCGCCGTGCAGTCGGGTCAGCTCAAAGTGGCCGGTCAGGGCTGCACGCAAAGTGCCGTGGGCCGTGGCTTCATCACCGGAGAGGCCGGTCAGGGCCTGCACTTCATTAACCAGTTCGGCATCGTTGTCGAACCAGACCCCGAGGGCATCCCCCGGTTGGTAGCTGAGGCCAGACTCTTCAAGGTTGATCTCGATATGGCGGATATCCTTGGTGGAATCGCGGCCGGTGATCTTCTGATTGACCGACAGGCGGGCAGGGAAGGGGTTCTCCTTGCTGTACTGGCTGTGGCCAACCGCCTGCTGCACCGCGCTGGCCACGTCGCTGCTGGCCGCACCGGTAGAGAGGGTCGCGGCAATGGCGTTGAGTGCCTGCTCGCCCCAGCTCCTGGCGGCATCCTGATAATCCACATCGAGGCTGGCGAGTTCGTGAATTCGCTCGGCCCCCGCTTTGGCGAGGAAGTCGTCAAAATCTTTGCCGGTCTGGCAGAAAAATTCGTAGGAGCTGTCACCCAGCCCCAGCACGGCGAACTTGAGCCCGTCCAGCTTGCCGACCTTGCTTTTCTTCAGCTGGTCGTGGAGGTCGACGGCACTCTCCGGCGGTTCCCCCTCCCCGTAAGTGCTCACTACCACCAGCAGGTGGCTCTCTTTCTTGAGCTGCTTGGGTTTGTAGTCTGCCATCGACGCGAGGGTCACCGGCAGGCCACGGGCCTCGGCCTGCGCCTTGATGGCAGTGGCGACACCTTTGGCGTTGCCGGTCTGCGAGCCGTAGAGAATGGTCAGGCTGCCACTGGGCACAGCCACGGCGTCGCTGCTTGCAACGCTCTGCTGACCGGTCTGGGAAAGGCCGTAGAGATAACCGCTCACCCAGGCCAGTTGCTGGGTATTGAGGGTCGAGAGTACCTGACCCAGCTGACGTTGCTGCTCGTCAGAGAGGGGAGATAGGTTGAATGGGGAATCCTTCAATTGCATCACACGCGTCTTCCATGGTCTGATTTTTGGCCAGATTAAAGGGCGTGTTGGATAACAACAAAGAATAAAAATATCTTCTTTATTCTATTAATGCATTAAAGGGGCAGGGGTACGCCTGTTCCCGCAGCAAAAGAGGGGCGTGGTATAAAGGACGTTAAATGAGTGCCACTTGATAACACAGGAAGTGCCATGTCGAATATCAGATTGTTTCATGTCAATGCGTTCAGTCGGCAGCCCTTTGGTGGCAATCCCGCAGTGGTTGTATTGGGCCCCGCCCTGCCGGATGCCAGCCAGCTGGCGATGGCGGCCGAGTTCAACCTCTCCGAGACAGCCTTTCTGGTACAACTTGGCAGAGCCCATTATCAGTTGCGCTGGTTCACGCCGAAAGTCGAGGTTGATCTCTGCGGTCATGGCACCTTGGCGGCTGCTCATGTGTTGTGGCAGACAGGGGCGGTAGCGGCACAAGAGACTATCCGCTTCGAGACCCGTAGTGGTGAGCTGCAGGCCCGGCGCGAAGGGGGGTGGATTTGGCTTGATTTTCCACGTATCGCATTGGCTCCACTGGCTCTGGACCTCACCTATGCTGCCGCGCTCGGCTGCCAACCAAGACAAACTCTGGCGGCCGGGGCCAAGTTCTTGCTGGAACTGACAAGTGAAGAGGAGATCCGTGCGCTTTCGCCTGATTTTCATGCTCTGCGTGCCTTGCCGGGACGGGGGCTGATAGTTACGGCGCCCTCAAACGGCCCGAACCATGACTTTGTCTCCCGATATTTCGCCCCTTGGGTGGGCGTCGATGAGGATCCGGTTACTGGTTCCAACCACTGCGCTCTGGTGCCCTTCTGGGCCGAACGGCTTGGTAAACGGCAACTGCGGGCCCGTCAGATTTCGGCCCGTGGTGGTGAGCTGCGGCTTGAACTGCTGGAGGAGCGGGTACTGATGGCCGGTCAGGCCATCACATTGTGGCAGGGGGATTGGCTGCTACCGCCAGCCTCATAAGCGGTAAGCATTCGTCAATTATTGTGAGCATTATAAAAAAACGCCCCGCAGTTGCGGGGCGTTTTCGATAGCCATTGGCGGAAGTGCTTTGCTACGTGCCTTATTTCTGCGGACGCAGAGCCGGGAACAGGATGACGTCGCGAATGGTGTGGCTGTTGGTGAACAGCATCACCAGACGGTCGATACCGATACCCTGACCGGCAGTCGGCGGCAGGCCGTGTTCCAGCGCGGTGACGAAGTCGGCGTCGTAGAACATGGCTTCGTCGTCGCCAGCTTCTTTCTGATCAACCTGATCCTGGAAGCGCTTGGCCTGGTCTTCTGCATCGTTCAGCTCGGAGAAGCCGTTGGCCAGCTCGCGGCCACCGATGAAGAATTCGAAGCGGTCGGTTACATCCGGGTTCACGTCGTTGCGGCGAGCCAGCGGAGAAACGGCGGCCGGGTACTCGGTGATAAAGGTCGGTTGCAGCAGCATGTGCTCCACGGTCTCTTCGAAGATCGCGGTGATCACGTGGCCCAGCTCCCAACCCTTCATCAGCTCGATGTGCAGACGCTTGGCAACGGCCTTGGCGCTCTCGAGGGTAGCCAGATCGTCCAGGGTCACATCCGGGTTGAACTTCAGGATGGACTCGACCATGGTGAGGCGCTGGAACGGCTGACCGAAATCGATGGTCAGGCCCTCTTCGCCCTCTTTGGCGTAACGGATCTTGGTGTCGCCCAGAATGTCCTGCGCCAGGGTGCGCAGCAGCTCTTCGGTCAGGTCCATCAGATCGATGTAGTCGGCGTAGGCCATATAGAACTCGATCATGGTGAACTCGGGGTTGTGACGAACCGAGATACCTTCGTTACGGAAGTTGCGGTTGATCTCGTAGACACGCTCGAAACCACCGACCACCAGACGCTTCAGATAGAGCTCCGGAGCAATACGCAGGTACATGTCGATGTCCAGCGCATTGTGGTGAGTGACGAACGGACGTGCGGAGGCACCACCCGGGATGACTTGCATCATCGGGGTTTCCACTTCCATGAAGCGCTTTTCGTTGAAGAACTTGCGGATACCGGCAACCACCTGGGTGCGGATCATGAAGGTCTTGCGGGACTCTTCATTGGCGATCAGATCCAGGTAGCGTTGGCGGCAGCGAGCTTCCTGGTCGGTCAGGCCTTTGTGCTTCTCGGGCAGCGGACGCAGCGCCTTGGTCAGCAGGCGGATATCGGAAACGTGAACGGAGAGCTCTCCGGTCTGGGTCTTGAACAGGGTACCTTCGACACCCACGATGTCGCCCAGATCCCACTTCTTGAACTGCTCGTTGTAGAAACCTTCCGGCAGGTCGTCACGGGTGACGTAGACCTGGATCTTGCCGGCCATGTCCTGCAGGGTGGCGAAAGAAGCCTTGCCCATGATCCGGCGGGTCATGATGCGACCGGCAATCTTCACCCGTTTACCCAGGCTCGTCAGCTCCTCGGCGCTCTTGTCGTCGAACTCTGCGTGCAGATCGCCAGAGAGGCTGTCGCGACGGAAATCGTTGGGGAAAGGATTGCCCTGGGCGCGCAGGGCGGCCAGCTTGGAACGACGCTCAGTCATCTCGTTGTTGAGTTCGAGTGTTTGATCGACTTCCGGAGTGATGGTTTGTTCAGACATGGTGATTCCTGCTTGTTTACAGACCTGATTTCAGGCTGGCTTCGATAAACTTGTCCAAGTCACCGTCGAGCACCGATTGGGTATTACGGGTTTCGACGCCGGTGCGCAGATCCTTGATACGGGAGTCATCCAGCACATAGGAACGGATCTGGCTGCCCCAACCGATATCAGACTTGGTCTCTTCCAGGGCTTGTTTCTCAGCGTTCTGCTTCTGAATTTCCAGCTCGTAGAGCTTGGCTTTCAGCTGCTTCATACACTGGTCTTTGTTTTTGTGCTGGGAACGATCGTTCTGGCACTGTACCACGACACCGGTCGGAACGTGGGTAATACGCACCGCAGATTCGGTTCGGTTAACGTGCTGACCACCGGCACCGGAGGCTCGGTAGACGTCGATACGCAGATCCGCCGGGTTGATCTCGATATCGATGTCGTCGTCGATCTCGGGGTAGACGAACACAGAACAGAAGGAGGTGTGACGGCGGCCACCGGAATCGAACGGGGACTTGCGAACCAGACGGTGTACGCCGGTTTCGGTACGCAGCCAGCCGAAGGCATATTCGCCGGTGAACTTGATGGTGGCGGATTTGATACCAGCCACGTCGCCTTCGGAGCATTCAATCAGCTCGGGCTTGTAGCCGTGGGCATCGCCCCAGCGCAGGTACATGCGCAGGACCATGTTGGCCCAATCCTGTGCTTCGGTACCACCGGAGCCGGATTGAATATCGATATAGCAGTCGGAGCCGTCGTGCTGGCCGGAGAACATGCGGCGGAACTCGAGATCCACCAGCTTGGCTTCCAGTTGCTCGGATTCGGCGATGGCTTCGTTGAAGGTCTCTTCGTCTTCCCCTTCGACGGCCAGGCTCACCAGCATCTCGACGTCATCCACGCCCTGGGTCAGGGTGTCGATGGTGCCGACCACGTTTTCCAGCGCGACGCGCTCTTTGCCCAGCGCCTGTGCGCGCTCGGGTTCATTCCATACGTCCGGCTGTTCCAGCTCGGCGTTGACCTCTTCTAGACGCTCTTTCTTGGCGTCATAGTCAAAGGTACCCCCTAAGAAGCTCGGTCCGCTCAGACAGCTCCTTAAGTTTATTTAATACGGGATTAACTTCGAACATCGTGAAAACTCTCAGGGTCGATGTGATTTAAAAACGGGATATTCTAGCCAATTGTGGAAGGAATAAACAGGGTTGCCTTGGCTTGTGCGGCTCATGCCGTCAATTTCTGGTGCACTTTTCTCCACCTCGGCAGAAAATATCGCCCGCCGACCCATTTTCGGCTTCAGTTTTGGCCATTCGGGCCGCTAATGACTACGTGTAGTGCTGTGCAATTTAGGGAAAAACCCGCTCCTCACTTCAATAAGAAGAACACATGATGAAAAACCTGTCACTCAAGCAGAAGATACTGTTGTCAGTGGTTATCGCCCTTTCGTTGGTGATTTCGTTGCTCTCCTGGCAGAGCTATAGCAGCCAAAAGAGTCTGTTGCTGCAAGGCAGCCAGGAACAGTTGCAGCGGCTGGGCAATCAGCAGGCCGAGCGTATCAGCGACTGGCTCGCAGCCCGGCGCGACGTTATTCAGGCGCTCGGCAACAAGGCTGGTGCCGACCCCCTCAATGCCTTGCAACAGGCACAAGTCTCCGGCCGTTTCCAGCTCACCTATTTCGGTGAGAGCAGCGGCAAGATGAACGACTCCGATCCCTCCATCAACCGCAGTGGCTATGACCCGCGCTCCCGTGGCTGGTATCAGGAAGCCATGGCCAAGGGCGGTCTCATCGTGACCAAGCCCTATCTGGATGTGGCCTACAACATCATGGTGGTGACCCTGGCCCAGCCGGTTTCTGGCGGGGTGATCGGGGGGGATCTCTCCATCGCCTCGCTGGTGGAAGACGTGACCAGGATGCCGCTGCCTGCCGACGGTTTCGCCATCATGATGCACAAGGATGGCACCATCATCGCCTACAAGGATGCCGCCAAGGCGATGAAACCGGCCAGCGAGATCGACAACGATCTGACCAATGCGCTGATTGAGCAGAGCAAGTCGAGCAAGGAGTTGGTGCCAGCTTATTTTGACAACGAAGGGCGCGACAAGCTGCTGTGGGCGGCTGATATCCCCGACACCGACTGGGAGCTGGTCATGGTGCTGGACAAGGCCGCGCTGGAAGCACCGCTCTCCTCCCTGCTGATGACCCAGTTGGGGATGGCGCTGCTGGTGCTGGTGGGGAGCATCCTCGCCATCTCCTGGCTGGTCAGCATGCTGCTTGGTCCGCTCAGCAAGGTCTCCCAGGCATTGGCCCGCATTGCCGACGGTAACGGCGATCTGACCCAGCGCATCAAGATCGATGCCAACGACGAAGTGGGCCAACTGGCCAACAGCTTCAACCGTTTCGTCGGTAGTCAGCATCAGCTGATCGGCAATATCCGCCAGCTGGCCAACGAGTTGAACGCCGATGCCGAGCGCAGTCTGGTGACCAACCAGGCCGCGGTGGACGAGCTGCAGCGTCAGCAGCAGGAGGTGACCATGGTCGCCACCGCTGTCACCGAGATGGCGAGCGCTACCATGGAGATCGCCGGCAATGCCGAAAACACCGCCGCCGCTGCCCAGCAATCTGCCCAGAGCAGTGAGCAGGGCAAGATGCTGGTCAACAAGACCCGCCAGTCCATCAATGGTCTGGCTGAAGAGGTTGGGCTGGCGACCGAGGTGATCGGCGAGCTGAGCCGCCACGCGCAGGCGATCACCAGCATCCTCTCCACCATTCAGGGGATTGCCGAGCAGACCAACCTGCTGGCACTGAACGCGGCCATCGAAGCGGCTCGCGCCGGTGAGCAGGGTCGTGGTTTTGCGGTGGTGGCTGACGAGGTGCGAGTGCTGTCACGTCGTACCCAGGACTCTACCCAGCAGATCCAGTCCACCATCGAGACCCTGCAACAGACCACTGCCCGCGCGGTGAGCCTGATGCAGACCAGTCAGGGGCTGGCGGACAACAGCGTGCAGGATGCAGATCAGGCGGTGCGCGCGCTGGAAGAGATCACCAGCGCCATCTCCCTCATCTCCGACATGGCGGGTCAGATCGCCACGGCCGCCGAGGAGCAGACCCAGGTGACCGGCGAGATCACCCAGAACACCACCGCCATCAAGGATGTGAGCGATGAGATCACTGCGGCTGCCATGCGTGACCTGGATCAGGCCCACGGCCTCAAAGGGCGTGCAACCGATCTGAACCAACAGGTGTCGACCTTTATTCTGTAAGGCACAACCCTAGGCCTGTTCTGGCTGACAGTAACAAGCCCCGTCCTCGAGAGAGTGCGGGGCTTTTTGTCAGGGGCAAGCAGAGAGTGAGTAGATTCATTTCATGGGATGGACGGCAGATGACTGTCCTAAGGGAGGGGCCGCTTTCAGTGCAAGCCATTGCGTCAACACGGTCCTGTTCATGGGATGCGCAAATAGGTAGCCTTGCATCAAATGGCACCCCAATCGGGAGAGCTGCATACGTACCTCTTCCGTCTCGACCCCTTCTGCGATGACTGGCATCTGCAACTCACGTCCCAGCAAGAGGACTGCCTTGACGAGTCTCTCATCGCCTTTTTGTAGCGTTTGGGTAAAGCTGTAATCGAGTTTAATTGCATCGATAGGCAGTGAGAGCAATCGCTCCAGGGAGGAGTAACCGGTGCCAAAGTCATCCAGATGAATCTTGAACCCCGCTTGAGTCAGAGCCAGCAGTTGCTCTTCCAGACGCCCGTGACTCTCGGCAAACAGGCTCTCAGTTAACTCAAAATGGATGGCCCTTCTGGGCAGTTGATGGCGATCGGCCAATGCGGTGAGGTGTGGCACCAGATCTGGCTCCATCAATTGCAGGACCGACAGATTGATGTTTAGGTTCAGTTCGGGGTAGCTGTGTCTCAGTTCCCGCAGAGCCCCCATTGCCTGATCGGCAATCCACTTGCCCATAGGGACGATCAGCCCGGCCTGCTCCGCCAGAGGGATAAATACACCGGGTGGACAGTATCCTGTTGGTGTGGGCCAGCGGCCCAAGGCTTCCACCATGGCGACGCGATCCGTTGTCACATCTATGATCGGCTGATACCAGACCTCCAATTGTTGTAGCTGTAAAGCTTCCCGGAGCTCTTGCTCCAGTTGCATGCGTTGTGACAGCTGTTGATGCAGATGTTCTCGATAACTGCGGTAGCAATGTTTACCCGCTTGCTTGGCATCATACATGGCCAAGTCTGCATTACGGATGAGCTCATCTGCCCCCATCGCGCCATCAACGTAAGCAATTCCGATCGAGGCACTGACCTGGATTCGCCGGCCTCCCTGCTCGATTTGCTGGTCGGAGATTGTCCGCATCAAACGTTCGGCGAACGCATTCGCTCCCTCTTCTTCTCTGGCCATGTTGGTTATGATGGCAAATTCGTCGCCTCCTATACGAAAAAGCATGTCTTCGCCACGAATAGCCTGCTTGAGATATTCGGTGATGGCGAGCAAAACCTGATCGCCGGTCTCGTGCCCCAAGCTGTCATTGAGGGTCTTGAAATCGTCCAGATCGATGAGCAACAGGGCTATTCGGTTGCGGTCATGGCGACTGAACAGGCAAGGATGCTGATTGAGCTGTTCACTCAAACATTTTCGATTGCCCAGTTGGGTCAGTCCATCACGTCTGGCCTCGTTGTAGAGGGCCTCCTCCGATAGTTTGAGCTGCTCTACCATGCTATTGAGCGCCTTGGCCAAGGTATCGAATTCGGGATGACCTGAAAGAGGCCAGTGTTTGCTGGTGGGCTGCAAGCCGTTGTATTGCTCGGCCAGGCGGGTAAAAAAAGCGAGCCGACGCATCACCATGCGTTCATAAATGGCAATTGTGCCCAGGCCGGCAGCGATCAGGAGCAGGGTTGAATTGATGAGCAGCATGCGATTGCTGAGCTGTTGCTGCGCCATCAACAGGTGATCCGGAGGAACGCGCAGAATGAGCCGATCGGCATTCTCGCTATCTTGCAGAGCGCGCTGCTCGGCCAGAGGGGCCTCCTTGCTATCCCGTAGAAACTCAAGCTTAAGTTTGGTCATATCTCTAATCTGCTGCACGCCTGTCTCATCAAGCTCGCGGATCATCACTATCCAACCCTCAAGCTGAGGGTTGGTTTCGTCCGGATTGCGTATGGGGTGGGCTGTTAGCAAGATGGGGTGTGCCTGATACCAGCCCTTCAGGGTGTACCCCTGTGTATCTGGTGTTGACAAGTAGTGAGTGAGGTATTCTTGCGTTTTGGCCCAGATAGGGTGGGTGTCGCTCAGGGTCACGTAGGTCGTTCCGCCTCGAGCAATAGCATGATAGAGAGTCTTATCCGGATTGATGAACAGTACAAAGTGAGCGTTGAGGTTATCCAGGGCCCCTGCGTTAAAATTGTCGTCGAGATAGGTGGGCTGGTTGCCCCTGATAAAGCGAATCGAGTCGCGCCATTCTGCATAGTCTCGTGTGCTGATCAGAAGGCTCTTGTGCATGGATTCGATGTAGAGCTCTGCACGATCCAGAGCCGCTTGCTGGTTGTGCTTGTTTAGTAGTTGATTACTGTTTGATAGAACAATTGTGCTGGCGCCATAACTGATAGCCGCCGTGCATGAGATGAGCAGCAGAAGATAGAGAGAGACTTTATTACGCAGACTCTTGAGTCTCACCACGTCACCTCGCATCAACTATGTTACATGTCAAATAGTAGTCGGTGCTCAAAGGAGTTGGTATCTAGCTGTGATCTCTCTGTAGGTTGTTCACTCGGGGCATTCCCGGAGAATTGG
>CAMFLW010000015.1 GCA_945957575.1 uncultured Aeromonas sp.
ACTGCCCGAGCGGCTTTGGCCGCGACAACGTGGGCGAGATGGCCACCGAGATGGTGCCCCACTTCTTCCGCTCGCTGTCGGACGCCATGGCCATCACCTTGCAGATGAAGGTGGGCAGCGGCAACACCCACCATCAGGTGGAGGCGCTGTTTAAAGGCTTTGGCCGCGCCCTGCGTCAGGCCATTCGGGTGGAAGGGAGCGAGCTTCCCTCCAGCAAGGGAGTGCTGTGATGGATGTGAGCAAGCAGAAGCTGGTCATTATCGACACCGGCTGCGCCAATCTGGCCTCGGTCAGGATGGCGTTCGAGCGCCTCGGCGTACAGCCGCTGGTTTCCAGCCTGGCCGCCGATATCGAGCAAGCGGACAAGCTGATCCTGCCCGGTGTCGGCACCGCGGTGGCCGCCATGAAGAATCTCAACGAACGGGGGCTGGTGCCGCTTATTCGCGCCGCCAAGCAGCCGCTGCTGGGCTTTTGCCTCGGCATGCAGATGCTGGCAGAGGCCTCCGAAGAGAGCATGAGTGCCGATGGCAGTGAAGGCGATCTCATCGACTGCCTTGGCATTGTGCCGGGCAAGATCCGGCTGATGGAAGTCGGCAATCTGCGCCTGCCCCATATGGGCTGGAACCAGATTGAGCACGACGAGACCCATCCTCTGCTCAAGGGGATCCCGAGCGGCAGCTACTTCTACTTCGTGCACTCCTATGCGCTGGAGGTGACCGAAGCGACGCTGGCGACCTGTGACTACGGACAGCCGTTTACCGCCATCGTCGGTGGGGTTGCAGAGCACAGCAACTTCTTTGGCGCCCAATTCCACCCGGAGCGCTCAGGCGCAGCCGGTGCCCGTTTGCTGCAAAATTTTCTGGAGCTATGAATGATCATTCCCGCAATTGACCTTATCAACGGTCAGGTGGTTCGCCTCTATCAGGGGGACTACGACCAGAAGACCGAATACAGCAGCAGCCCGCAGGCCCGCTTCGATGAATATGTCTCCCAGGGGGCGGTGCAGCTCCATCTGGTGGATCTGGACGGTGCCAAGGATGCCAAGGCGCGCCAGCTGCCCCTGCTGACCCAACTGCTGTCGGCCACCGAAGCGCCGGTGCAGGTCGGCGGTGGCGTGCGTACCGAACAGGATGTGGCCGATCTGCTGGCCGCCGGTGCCAGCCGGGTGGTGATTGGCTCCACCGCCGTCAAATCCCCTGATCTGGTGGCGAGCTGGATGGAGAAATATGGCCCCGAGCAGATCGTGCTGGCGCTGGACGTCAATATCGATGCACAGGGCAATCGCCATATCGCGGTGGCAGGCTGGCAGGAGAACAGCGGTGTAACCATCGAGGCACTGATCGAGCGCTTCCTGCCCGCCGGGCTCAAGCATGTGCTCTGCACCGACATCAGCCGTGACGGCACCCTCTCAGGCACCAACGTCGAGCTCTATCGGGATCTCTGCGCCCGCTACCCGAGTGTCGCTTTTCAAGCCTCCGGCGGCATTGGCGGCATCGCGGATATCGAGGCGCTCAAGGGCTCCGGCGTCAAGGGGATCATCCTTGGCCGCGCCCTGCTGGAAGGCAAGTTCTCGGTGGGTGACGCCATCGCCTGCTGGCAAACGCCCGAAGCCGTTACCAGAGGAGGCAACTGATGCTGGCAAGACGCATTATCCCCTGCCTCGACGTGAAAGATGGCGTGGTGGTCAAGGGGGTGCAGTTTCGCAACCACGAGGTGATGGGCGGTATTGTCGAGCTGGCGCGCCGCTACGCCGAGGAAGGGGCCGACGAGCTGGTGTTCTATGACATCACCGCCTCCAGCGATGCGCGGGTGGTGGACAAGAGCTGGGTGAGCCGGGTAGCTGAGGTAATCGATATCCCCTTCTGCGTCGCCGGTGGCATCAAAAGCGTGGAAGATGCCCGCCAGATCCTCGAATTTGGTGCCGACAAGGTCTCCATCAACTCCCCTGCGCTGGCCGACCCGACTCTGATCAGCCGACTGGCCGAGCGCTTTGGCGTGCAGTGCGTGGTGGTGGGCATTGACTCCTACTTCGATGCCGAGACGGGCCACTATCAGGTCAAACAGTTTACCGGTGACGAGAGCCGCACCCGCACCACCGCCTGGCACACCCTCGATTGGATGCAGGAGGTGCAGAAACGCGGCGCAGGTGAAATCGTGCTAAACGTGATGAATCAGGACGGCATGCGTCAGGGTTATGATCTCGACCAGCTCAAACTGGTGCGCAGCGTCTGCAAGGTGCCGCTGATTGCCTCCGGCGGCGCCGGGGCCATGGCACACTTTCGTGATGCCTTTACCCTTGCCGATGTGGACGGGGCGCTGGCCGCCTCAGTGTTCCACAAGGGCCTTATCCCCATTCCCGAATTAAAACGCTGGCTGAAAACCGAAGGAGTCGCCATCCGTGAATAACTTCTCTGATAACACACAAACAACCGCCAGCACGCGCCCCCTTGCCGAGCGGCTCGACTGGGAAAAATGCGATGGCATGATCCCCGCCATCGTCCAGCACGCCGCCAGCGGCGAGGTGCTGATGCAGGGCTTTATGACCCGCGAGGCGCTGGAAAAGACCCAGACCACAGGTCAGGTCACCTTCTTTAGCCGCAGCAAACAGCGGCTCTGGACCAAGGGTGAAAGCTCGGGCAATGTGCTCCAACTCGTGGCCATCAGCACCGACTGCGATCAGGATTCGCTGCTGATCGCCGCCAACCCCGTCGGCCCCACCTGCCACAAGGGCACCCCCTCCTGCTTTAATGGCCACCCGCTGCCACCCCTCGGTTTTCTGGCAGAGCTGGAACAGGTGCTGGCCGCCCGCAAAGGGGCCGATCCGGCCACCAGTTACACCGCCAGCCTCTACGGCAAAGGGACCAAGCGCATCGCCCAGAAGGTGGGTGAAGAGGGTGTGGAAGTGGCGCTGGCCGCCATGGCCAAGGATCGGGAGGAGCTCATTAACGAATCCGCCGATCTGCTCTACCACCTGACCGTGCTGCTGCAAAACGAAGGGCTGGGATTACAAGATGTAGTACAGCGGCTTTATAAGCGGCACAATAAATAAACTAATAATAAAGCCGGGTTATCCCGGCTTTATTTAGTCAAGATGCACGGCCAGCTCAACTAAATTTTTATACAAAGACAGATCACACTCTAATGAAGATAGTTCCTTCTTGGCCAAGATGGAACTTTCTTGCACATTTAGATCGCTATTACTATAAAATTTTTCAGCAATAATTTTTAATTCATGATCATCTCTATGCCGATACGAATTATTCAACATGAACTGATACGAGTAACACATGATTTCACCAAGAGACACATTGTAAATTGTGTCATCAAATGGATTTTCTATATCACCCTTTCCGTATGTACCAGAGATAACACCGCCAATTTCAGAGTTAGCTCTGATAAAAATCGCCATAGTTACATCTTTTTTAAGACTGATTTTATGTGCGAAAGCTTTCTCATGGGATTTATCTTGTGTGTATAACAGAGTTCCATCAGCAATACCGGAATATAATTGATAATCTTTTTCATGTAATGCGAAGAGATACATAAGAAAAATCAGGTTAACTTTTTTTCTCCTAGGTTTACGTACAACAAAAAGCAAACGGTCTATGATTTGTTCTGTTTGCCTTAAACTTAGCTCTAAACTATCACTAACCGCAGTAACTACCTCTAGTAAGACTCGCGGATTAATCAACTCAGGCCACACCATCGTTGAACCATCTGGTAATGTCCTAATCTCTAATATATTCGAGATAAATTCACGCCTAGACTTTCTATTTAATGTGAATCTTCTCTGAAAAAAACGCCCAAGATAATTTTGGGCATCAAATCCTTCGCCATATATTACCTTTATGGCATGCTGCAACTGCTCAGTATCGGTTGCCAGCACAAATACCACGCCCTTAATATCAAAGATATGCTTGATGGTCTCCAGCATTTCTACCGCATAAGAGGGGCGGCAACGATCCAGTTCATCAATCAGGATAAATGCGGGTGCCTGTTTCTTTTTCTTGCCAATAATTGCCTCAACCCACTGCTGTATTTCATGTTTGAGCAACTGTACTGCTTCTGTCTTTTTACGAGTATCTTGAAAAAGTGATTCAACCAGTTTCCCCGCATCATCAGCCGTAATGACCTCTTGAACTTCATCGATATTGATGCCAGAGACTTTTTTAAACAGTGCTTTGGTCACTATCGGCGCGGTTGCTTTTAACAATGATGCCAATTTGGTCGACAGATAGGGGGAAAGCTGAGGGCTACCCGCTTCTGCTTTCAGCTGTTCAATGATCGACGAAATGACCGTCAATAAGGGATCATCGGAAAAGTCCTGCTGCCAGGCATCGATATAGACGGTGGGATAGTGCGCTTTCAGCTCCATATACCAGCGCTTGATAAACCAGGTTTTCCCCGCCCCCCACTCGGCATTGAGGTTGAGCACATAGTTGCGCTCCTTACCTTCGGCGGCGAGGTAGTTGGTAAGAAATTTGGCATAGCGGGCGCGATCCAGCCGATCACCGGCCAGCTCTTCGCCGCCCGCAATGGCCCCCGGCCCATCCCACTGAATTTTTGCATCCCAATTAAACGGTGCCACTGCCATCTTCTACCTCCCCATGTTGCGTTGCAGGGATGATACCAAGGGCACAGTGAAAATAGTTTAATTAACCCGATTTTCCGCATCTAATTTAGGAATCAATTTAGGGGCTGTCGTCTTGGGCTGATCGACCCCCCCCTCAATGATGTAAGCAGGTTGACGCTTAACCCGGAGTCCACGATGAATGGGTTAGCTCATCTCTATCTTATGACGACAGCCTCTGATAAATAACAGTGGCTAAAACAGCCAAGGCAAACCGTAGCTTGCCTTGGGAAATGCAAAAATAGGGTTAACCGTGGGAGTGGTGGACAAAACAGGTGGTGAGCTGGGCGTGAATGGCCTGCATCACGTTGTGACGACTAATGACCCCAAGCAACCTGCCCTCCTCCACCACCGGATAGATCTTCGGCTTTTGTCCCATCATCATCTCTGCCAGGGTCAGAATGCTGGTATCTGGCCCTACCGTCAGCACCTCCTTGCGCATAACATCCTTGACCTGTGCCACTTGCTCACAGTGATAGGCCTCCTTGAGCAGCACAGCGATACAATCCTGCTCGGAGATCCAGCCTATCAGATGGCCTTGCCCATTCACCACCGGGCCACCCAACTGATGGCTGTTCAAAAATTTCTCGACCGCAGATTGCACCATCATGTCGGCAGTGAAGGTGATGGGTCTGCTTTGCATATAATCCTTGGCTTTTAGCGATTCCATATCTGCTCCCCTACGATAGTCCATCAAGCTGACGTCTTGCGCGCCACTACCGGCACCATGCTCGGCTTGTTCCAAGCATAGCTGGCTCGCTGCAGGATGGAGGCAACAGCCACTCGCTCACTCAATATTGATGGCAGCCTGCGCCGGCCAAGTCAGTCCTGCACTATCGCCCGAAATAGGTCGGCCACCCGCAGGATCCACGGTTCGAGCACTATGGCGGATGCCGATCCGCTCCTGCATCGTCATGTCGTGGTGCGCATCCGGTAGCCGAGGCTTGCCCAGACCGTGCAATAACCCGGAGACCTTCAGCTGAGCTGTGGCACTGACAACCGCCGTGTCTGCTGGTCAAGCAGTAACTCCGGGGCTGGTGCGGCGCTAACCACTCACGGCAAGGCTCAACGCATCCCATCGCAACAACCCTTCCCACTGATCCAGTGTGCTTTGGTAGGTATCCGCCGCGTTGTAATGGACCATGGCATGCAGGCGGGCATGATGGCCAAGTCGCTTGACCACGTCGGGCATGGCATTGAGGCTGGCCAGCACCCGCGCCAGATCGCCGGGATCGTTTGGCTGATATTTGCGGCAATTCACGTCATCGGTGAGGTGTCGATCCCACCAGGCCCCATCGGCCGGGATCACTACGCATAATCCTGCCGCCATGGCCTCCAGAATGGAGAGACCAAAGGGTTCCTGATGACTCGTGGAGACAAAAATGCCGCATCGAGATCGGATCTCGTCAAGATTGGCGGGGTTGGCATACCAGTGCGTGTCTGGCAGCTGTGGCTGAGGTTGGCTGCAGGGCTGCAGCGTGCCCTTGGGCTGCAGATAGCACACCATCAGCTCGGGGCGAGCATCAGGGATCATCTGATGGGCGGCCAGCATGGTCTCCAGTCCCTTCCAGCGCAGCAACGAGGCAGCCCACAAAATGCGGTTACCACCCTGGGTCGCTTTGGGCCAATCAATCTCGCTCAAACCATTGGTAAATGGCTGCCAGTGTGACGGGAACTCGGTCTCGCCAAGCCGGGCCAGAAGCGCCGCAAAGGAGCTGCGGGTTGATTCGAGATAAAACACAAAACTCGCCCGTTGCAAGGCTCTGGCAGAGAGCCCCGAGCACCCCACAGGGCCATGGATCAGCTGAACCACCCGGCACCGCAACCAGCGGGCAGCCCAGTAACAGCAGAGATCCACTCCCGGCCCGGACGCCGCCACCAGGCACTTCACCTCCCCCAATCGCAACACCAGCCAGAGGATCAGCAGGGTCTGCCACCCCTGTTTGAGCAGATAGCCGATGCCGGACTCCCGCCCCTTCAATATGTGGGGCAGCCAAAGGGGATGATGCTGACAACGGGGCCAGGAGTCGGGATCCAGGGTCAGCACATGGCATGTGAGCCCGGGCATCCGCTTGGCCAACTCATCGAGCAGCACTTCGGTCGCAACCTTGGAGCCACCGCGAAACGGGATGGGATCCACAACGATGATCTTTCCAAACACCGGCTCAGTTTGCATGCTCATCTTGCTGCTCCCTTACTCTGGCACCTTGCGGCGGCCAAACCCCAGTTGCACTTTTTGCGCCACTTTTGCCATCCCTGTCGCCAGCATATTGCGCCCTCTGGCAAAGAGTCGTTGCCCCGCCCAATGAATGAGTGGTCGGAAGGGTGTGGGAGCCGTGGCGTGCCAACGACCAGCCAGCGCGGCGTCCCACACCGCCGTGACTCCGTCAACATAGCGCGCCACCGTGAACAACTGTGCGGCACGCAACTGAGCGGCCCGCCCCATTTCACATCGGCGCTGCGGATTGCTCAATTGCCGCCAGTGATCAGCCATCTCGGCCCAATCCCCCGGGGTTGCCAGCAAGCCGGTCACCCCCTCTTCCACAACTTCGGGGATGCCGCCCACTCGGTAGGCACTGACCGGGAGCCCCAACATGCCCGCCTCCGCCAACGTCAGACCAAACACCTCCTCACGGGCTCCGGAGACCAGCAGATCCACCCCGCCCCGCAAGATAGCCGCACTGTCCGGCCGTTCGCCCAAAAAGTGGACCCGCTCGGCCACCCCGAGCTCGACAGCCAACGCCATCAATGCTTCCCGCTCCGGGCCGCTGCCAATGATCAGCAACTGGGCCTCCTCCCCCGATGCCATCAGGGCAGCTAGCGAGCGGATCAGCAGATCAATCCCCTTGCGCTTGATCAGGGAGCCGACGGTTGCGATGATCATATCTCCCGGGGGCAAGCCCAGCATGCCGACGACCGGCCAGTGAGCCCCCGCATTCAGACGAGCGGCATCCACCCCGTTGGGTACCCGGATCAACCGATCGGCCGCGCAGCCATCCTGGCGCCAACCGGTCAACACCGGCTCGCTCACCCCAATTAGTACGCTTGCCTGATGGACCCGCAGGCTGAATCTGTCTCTGGGCTGGTAACGGGCATGGAGGTGGCACACCAGCGGTACCTGCAACGCCCGACAGACCCCCGCCAGCCACTGACAAGGGGCCGCGCTGTTGGCATGCACCAGCCCAATCTGCCGCTCGGTGATGAGCTCTCTGGCTCGCCGGGAGAGGCGCCGATGGGCCGCAAGATCAAAACGTTCAGCCTGCCATCCCAGCAGCAGGCTGAACGGCTCGACCATGGTTTCGACGCCGAGGGTGACCGCCTCTGCCGCCAGCGTCGGGCTATTGCACCAGAGCAACGGCGTAAAGCGGCTGCGATCGAGGTGGGCCAGCAGATCCAGCAGGCAGCGTTCGCTGCCGCGGACCCAGTCCTCTCCGTAGTGAACCAGCAAAACAGGGGTTGCGTTCATCCTCTTGCTCCCTTTGGTGGCACTGCCGGCAACCGGGTTGCCTCCTGATGATCCTCAGCGGTGGCCTGCACCTCTGTGGCCGCCTGCTGCACGTACTTGATGGCGGCGACGGCCAGCGCCAACTCCAGATAGATGGGCCAGGTAAAGCCCTGGGTCAGGAAGGATCCCGAAATCACAAACCCCACCATGCTGGCCATCACCCCCTGCATCACCGTGATCACTGCAGGAGGCATGCCAGCGAGCTGGCAACGCCAGCAACTGCGCAGGGTCACCGTCACCATGCCGATAAACAGCGCCAACCCGACAAAGCCGGTTTCAGCCAGCACCCCGAACCAGGTGGAGTGCACCGCATGATTGAGCCCATCCCAATGGGGGCTGTAGAAGAAGTAGTTGTAATAGAAATTGGACAAGCCCACCCCCACCAGCGGATGGGCCAACGCCATGCCCCAAGCCGCTTGCCAGGCGTAGATCCGCCCCATGGCCGAGGCATCGACCCCGCTCTCGGCGGCACCGCCAGATGCCCGGTCGCTGATCCCGGCGGCGGCAAAGAGCACCACCAGCGCGACCATCCCCATCGAGATCAACAGGGTTTTCGACTTCACCCGCTGCCAGGCAAACAGGCCGCTGACCGCACACACGCCAAGCAAGCCGCCGCGGCTCTGAGTGGCGATAATGGCGGCCGCAGTCAGCGCAAAGCCGAGCCCACCCAGTAAACGCCCCCCCACCCCATTGCCCTGATTGAGCAGCAAGCTCAGCGAAAAGCCGGCAGGAAAGAGCAGCACCAGCGCCAGATCGTTGGGATCCCCCAACACAGAGCCCAGCTCGCGCCCTATGGTCACCCGGGTCCCCTCCACCAACCCAATTCCGCTCGCCTTGTTGTAGAGGGCCACCAGCGCCACCAGACAACCCGCCACAACAAAGGTACGCACCGCCAGCGCAAAATCCCCCGGGGTGCGCACCAGCCAGGCGGTGGCCAGGGTCATCAGATAGATCTTGCTATAGCTGCCGGTCCAGGTGGCGATCGCCTCGCCCCGGTTGCTGGCAAACAGCACACCGATGGAAACCATCACAAAGAAGGCCGTCAGCCAGCTCAGGGCTGGACTCCAGTAGGGCTTGATCCGGCCGGTCAGCAAAATGTGCCAGACCAGCGCGCCGATGGCAGCCAGCGAGAAGAGCAGCGGGATCTTGAGGGGATAAAGCTGGGGGAACACCTCATGCAGCCGAAAAAAGGAGAAGGTGACAAACCCCAGCACCATCAAGAAGGGCCAGCGCAGGGCAAACCAGATGGCGGGAATGGCAAGGCCGAGCACCGGCAGCAGCAAGGGATGGGGCAGCCGCCACCAGAGCAGAGCCAGCACCAGACAGATGGCGCTTGCCCAGATGGCTGGCGTTAGACGAGCCATGATCCTGCCCACCATTGGCCGAGCCAGACCATAGCCAGCGCCCCGAGCGAACTGGCCCAGAGGGTCGAGAGGCGATACGGCAGCGGCAGCAACCGCTGGCTCACCAGATAAAAGGCCAGCGCCCGCACCAGATAGACCAGCAGCAGGGTCCAGATCACCCCGGCAACCCCGAAGGGGGGGATGGCGAGCAGAAAGCCTGCGACCCCAAGGGCGCTGCAGCCCAGATTGATCACCATCTGGGCATTGCTCTTCTCGCCGCTAAAGCAGCCGACATTGAGCAAGTCCGAAACATTGCGCACCGCCATACCCAGCACCAGCAGCGGAATATAGGCGATCGCCCCGTGATAGCTCTCTGGGGTCAGCCAGCGAATGAGCAAGGGGGCGGTGAGCCCGACAATCCCCGCGGTGACAAACCCCAGCACCGACCCCATCACGCTGTAGTGGGCATTGAGTCGCAGTCCATCCGGCTCGCGCAGCAGCATGAAACGGCGGGGATACCACCAGAGAGCAAAGGGTTGCAGCAACAACCCCACCGCCAGCGCCAGCTTGCCCGCAACCGCGTAGTAGGCAAGCAGCGCCTCACCCACCACATCGGCCAGCAGCCAGCGATCCAGTCCGCTCAGGGCAAAGCCTGCCAGCCCGCTCACCACCAGGGGCAATCCATAGCGCAGCAGCGGCCGGTAGTGTTGCCAGTCAAAGCGGATCCCGCTATCTCGCCACTGCCAGAGGCTCAACAGCAACGCCAGTGCAACGCAGGTCAGGGTGCCGGAGGCCAGCACCCCGCTCACGCCCCAGCCGAGCCAGAGCCACCAGCCGGTCAGCAGGGACTGGATCACCGCCTTGCCTGCGGTCGCCACGAAAAAGAGCTGCGCCTGATTGCGCATCCGCAGCCATGCCAGTGGCACGCCGATCACTCCTTCAAACGGCAGGGCGCAGAGTACCCAGCGCACATCCGCAAGACGTGTTTCCACCGGCAGCCAGGCTTGCACCGCTGGCGCCAGCAGCCAGAGCAGCACCAGACTGGCCAGGGCGATCAGCCAGACCAGCCCAAACATCCGGGCCACCACCTGCTTGCGCTCCTGCTCATCTTTCGCCAGCCCAGCAAAGCGGTAGAGGGCATCCACCAGCCCGAAGCCCAAAATAAGTGAGCCCAGATTGATGAGGGTCAGCAGCACCTCCAGCTGGCCGTATTCGCGAGGCAGCAGCTGATGGGTCAACACTGGCAGCATCAGCAGGGAGATCCCCTTCATCAGGAGCAAGCCGCCGGCGTAATAGAGCATGGCAATCTGGTTCACACCAAGTTTCATAGGGCCTCCCAGCCACCCGAAGCATCCCGCTTCGGGTCAGCTACCGCTAATGCAAAGCCCACGCCACTCGCTCCCGCCCAGATACGATAGCCCCTCTGCGCGGCTTAACCGGCCTGAACAAGCCCAGAATGAGACTGGCATTTGCGTTTTGCACAACGCTGGCTGCAAATTGCACCGACCGGCGCAATCTGCCCCTCCTCTTAGCCCTATTTGGCCCGATCACGCTGGGGCCCTCCTGTTGGCCCGATCCCTTCTTTCTGCATAGCGAGCAACGGACTGCACCAGAGGGAGAGGTCGCCATGAACACCATCAACCTGCACCGGATGAAAAGCTGGGCCAAACAGGGAGAGACGCCATTGGCCCGCCGGGTATGGCGTCTGGCCAAAAGTGCCCGCCACTGGTCATTCCCCGTGATCCCTCCCCTGCATCGGCTGCTTTATCGGCTCTATCTGCTGGGCAGCAACGCGCTGGCGACCCTGACCCGCACCCTCTGGTGGACCCCCTTGTTTCAATCTCGCCTCACGGCCCCCGCGCCACGCCTCTATCTCTATGGCGGCATCCCCTATATCAGCGGTCCGGTCACCATCGAGATCGGTGCCGACTGCCGCCTCAGCGCCGCCATGACCATCAGCGGCCGGGCATCGAGCCAGACACCACGGCTGGTGATTGGCCGCAATGTCGGGATTGGCTGGCAAACCACCCTGGCGGTGGGTAGCAAGATAGTGCTGGGGGATAACGTCAGAATTGCTGGCCGTGCCTTTCTGGCGGGCTACCCGGGGCACCCGGTCAACGCCCGCGATCGCGCCCGGGGCCTGCCGGATCGCGATGAACAGGTGGGGGCCATTGTGCTGGAGCAGGATGTCTGGCTTGGCACCGGGGTGATGGTGATGGCCGGTGTCACCATAGGCGCGGGCACCATTGTCGCCGCAGGCAGCGTCGTCACCCGGGATCTGCCCGCAGGTGTGCTGGCAGCGGGTGTACCGGCCACCGTACTGCGCCCCTTGCAGCCACAAGATCACAGCGACCCCGCACACGCTTCGGAGACCTTTGCATGAAACCACACACACTGCCGCAACTGGTGGTATTGGGAGAGGATTGGGGCCAGCACCCCTCCAGCACCCAGCACCTGATCAAGCGTCTGTTGCCCGATTATCAGGTGCTCTGGGTCAACTCCATCGGCATGCGCTGCCCCCGTTTTACCCTTCATGATCTCACCCGTATCGTCCGCAAACTGGGGGCCGTGCTGCGCGGCGCGCGCCATGCTGGCGGCCAGTCGGTTGCGCCATCAGAGGTCAGCAGCCCCCAGGTACTGCCGCCGCTCGCCTTGCCGCTGCCGGGCAGTCGGCTGGCGGGCAAGATCAATGGCCACTGGCTGGCGGCGCAGATCCGGCGTCAGCTGCCCGAGCTGGATCGCCCCTTGCTCTGGATCTCCCTGCCCAGCGCCGTCGATCTGATTGGCAAGCTCGAAGAGCGGGCGGTGATCTACTACTGCGGCGATGACTTCTCGGCACTGGCAGGGGTGGATCATCAAGCCATCGCTCACTGCGAGGCACGACTGGTGGAAAAAGCGGATCTCATTCTGGCCGCCAGCCCAGCGCTGGCCAGCCGCTTTCCCCCCCATAAAACCCGGCTCCTCAGCCACGGGGTGGATCTCGAACTGTTTATGCCCCCCAGAGAGCGCCCGGCGGATCTCCCCTCCGGCCGTCCCATTGCCGGATTTTACGGCAGCCTGAGCGACTGGATTGATATCCCCCTGCTGGCAGAGACGGCCGCCGCCCTGCCCCATTGGGATCTGGTGCTGATTGGCCCGGTCCAGACCGATATCTCCCCCCTCAAGGGGCTCCCCAATATCCACCTGCTGGGGCCCCGTCCCCACCACACGCTAGCGGCCTATGCCCAGCACTGGCAGGTGAGTCTGCTGCCCTTTGTCGACAACGCCCAGATCCGTGCCTGCAATCCATTGAAATTGCGCGAGTATCTGGCCGCAGGGCGCCCCATCGTCAGCACCGATTTTCCGGCTCTCGATGGCTATCGGGAGCAGATCCAGCTCCCCCACGATGGGGAGAGCCTGGCCCAGGCCATCAACCGGGCCGCCTTTGATCAATCCAATCCGGGCTGGTTTCAGGAGAGTGGCTGGGAGGGGCTCACCCGCAGCGAAGGGCGCCACACGCGCCAGCAGCAGGTGGCCCTGCAAAGCTGGGATCACAAGGCTGCCGAGCTGAACAACTGGTTGAAGGGGCTGGCCGGATGAGCAGAGGGCTCTGGCTGGTTATCCTGCTCTGC
Organism: uncultured Aeromonas sp.; assembly: GCA_945957575.1. Taxonomy (GTDB): domain Bacteria; phylum Pseudomonadota; class Gammaproteobacteria; order Enterobacterales; family Aeromonadaceae; genus Aeromonas. The sequence continues at coordinate 13,090 of CAMFLW010000015.1, forward strand.
TGCCATGCAGCAATGGCCGCCACCCGGCTGGAGGGGCTGACCCCGCTGCCCCTGACGGGTAACCAGACACCCCAGCGGCTCGATCTGAGCACCCACAACTGGCCAATAGGCAGCGATGATGAACTGGTGATCGAGGGCCATAACCCCAGCGCCCACCCGCAAACCCTGATCCTGCGTATCGACGACGAGGCCTCGGTCAACTACCGCAGTCGGGTCAATCTGGAGCGGATTGTCGCACCCGGCCCCTTCACCCAGCGCTTTGCCTTGAGCGAGTGGCGCACCAGCCAACCCAGAGCGCTGGCGCTGGACAAACTCACCAAGCTCTATCTTTTTATGGCCGATAACGCCCCCTCGCTGACCATTCACCGCTGGTACTGGGTGCCCGGTCTGACTCTGCCTGAGGGCACCATTGCGCTGGATCTGGGGGCGGCCGCCGCGCCCCGATTTACCGGCTTTGAAGCCCTGAGCCCGGGGGATCCCCGGCTGATTGGCCATCCCACCCCCATCTTGCGCCCCTCCGGCGATGCCCTTGTGCGCGATGGGCTGCGCAATCTGGATGGCGTGCGGCTGGAGGTCGCCAAGGGGCGCTACCAGCTCACCCTCTGGCTGGATGATCCCGGCGAGTGGGAGTACCTGCCCCACCCCTTCGAGCGCAGCGTGCTGGTCAATGGCGAGCCCATCTGGGCCGAGCAGTGGCAACCGCAGGAGTGGCTAACGCAGCGCTATCTGGCTGGACAATCTCGCGAGGCACTGCCAAATCCGGATCCCTGGCAGCTGTTCGGGGCACGACAGGGCGGCCCCGTTCATGTCACCCTGAACCACCCCGGCGGCCCGCTCACTATCACATTGGTGGGCCACTCACCGGATGCCAAATACCTGGCAGGGCTGCTGCTTGCCCCCTATCCGGCCCCCACCAACAAAGAGGCTCTCCCGAATAGTGGAAAAGATCTCGCCGTATTGGCCGACGCTACCGCAAGCGTGCTGACCAAGCAGCGCCAGCTGTTTTTGGAAAAGTGGACTCTGGCCCCCTATTCCCCAGCCCCAGCTTCGCAGCAGCTCAGCCTCACGCCGATTACGGATGCCGCCCCAACCCTGCAGATCGCCCCGCTATCTGCGGCCGATGCGTTGCAGCAAGCTTCACAACCGGTGCTGGCCGCCCGTGGCAGCCAGCTGTTGCTGGAGTTTGCCATCCACGCCGCCACCGACGATCCGGCCCCCTTGCTGGTGATCCAGCCACCCGAGCAGGTAGGCTCGCCGCTGGCGCTGACCCCCTATTACGGCAAGTGGCATCTGGTTCGCCCGCAGGCGAGTGGCACCCTGCTGGCCCCCTCGGATCAGGAGCTGGTCGAGGGGGTCGCCGGGCTCACCCTGCTGGCAGACGTGCCACGGCGTCTGGTGCTGCAAATGACCGTCCCACGCGATGCGCCGGCGGGGCGCTATCTCGGCAATATTCAGCTGCTGAGCCAGCAGCAACTGGTGCAGCTGCCACTGACTATCGAGGTGCTGCCACTGACTCTGCCCGCGGCCAGCAAGCCGGTCGGCATCTATGTTGAAGCGCCCCCCTATCTGAATTGGCTGAACCCCAACCCCGAGGCACTAAAAGAGCAGATCGCCGAGGCCAGTCGCTGCGATCTGCAGCGGCTCGCCAAGCTCGGGATCAGCGGCCTCTCGCCTGCCCTGCCACAGGATGAAGCGGGGATGCGAGAGATCATGGGAGAAGCGGCCGGGCTCGGCTTTGTGCCCCCCCTGCTGGCCTATACCCCGCTCAAACGCTGGGGGAGCGACCCTGCCAGCCAGCTTGATCAGTGGCAGGCGCGGCAACAGGGGCTGACCGCCAGCAGCTTGCCGCCAGTGGCATGGAGCCTGTTTGATGAGCCGGATCTCGCCACCCTGCCCGCCATCACCACCCTGGCGCGGGAGATGAAACGGCGGGATCCGGCGGTGATCCGCGCAGGCCACTTCAACCACCCGGGTCAGGTTGGTCTGCTGGCAGAGGTGGAGATTGCCCTGATCAACGCAGGTTTTGGCGCCGACAAGGCCGATGTGGCGCTGGTGCGCCAACACAAGGTCACCCCCTGGTTTTACAATCTGGGCACCCCGAGAGCCGCCGGGTTCTATCTGTGGCAAAGCGGCGCCGAGGGCTATTTGCAGTGGCATGGCCGCATGCCCACCGCCCTGCCTTATGACCCCACCGATGGGCGGGAGAGCGACTTTATGCTGCTCGGCCCGCAAGCCTGCGAGGCGCACAGCCTCTCCCACGATCTGTTGCTGCTGCAGCAAGCCATCGAGGATCTGCGCTGGCTCGCCTGGCTGGAGCTGGAGGCCCGCTATCAGGTGGAAGCCGCCCTGCTGCTGGAGCGCCTGCGCGATCAGCTGCCGACCCGCTGGCAGGTGGCAGAGCAACTGCCCTCTGCCGCCTGGAACAAGTGGCGCCGCGAGATTGAACAACTGGCCAAGGGATTGAAAACATTGCAAACTGGTGCCAACTCATCCTCCTGAAGTGACTGCGTATGGCCAACCAGACTCCCCGCTCCACAGCCAAAGACAGCGCCCTGCGCCGCCTGTTGCCTCTGATGCTGCCGCTGCTGATCCTCACCGGTTGCGCCCGTCAGGAGCCGGTCAAAGAGACCCTGCCGATCCTCAACCAGTTGCGGGAACAGCAACTGGCCGAACAGCCCCAGCTGCAACTGCAGTACCAGCAAGCGGAGACACAACTACCAGCGGATCAGGAGCAGCAGCTGCATCAGTTTTTGGGACGCAAGGATCCGGCCCGAATTGCGCTGATAAGCGGCCCCGGGCTGCAAACCGACATGCTGGAGAGTGCGCGGATGGCGAGCGTGCGACTGACGGCTCTCACCCGCTTACTGGGAGCTCGCGCCATTGAACTGGAGCCCCGCTATGACCCCATGCTGGCCCCCAATACCTTGCTGATCCGCATCCTGCCAAACGGTGAACCGGGGGCGGTCACCCCATCGGCGGCGCAATAAGGTCAATGCAAGAAGTCGGCAAGGCCACCCGATAGAGGGGATAAGGGGTCAACCCCCACAACTTGCGCCAACCCTGGCTGAGCCGATAAGAGAGCAGCGGCGGACGCTGGTGCAGCTCGCCTAAAAACATCACTCCCTGACTCAGTTCTTCACCCGCTAGCGTCACTGACATCGCCTCGCTATCCGGTGCCACCAGCATGGCCTGCAACAGACCGTCACAACGGGGGTGAGCCAGCTGATAGCTGACATAGGTGCCGCCCAATACCGGCGTAGCCACCCGCAAGCGCCATCCCAGCTGGACCAGCTCCAGCAGCATGGGCTTGGCTCCCTCATTGATCGCCCGGTTCTGATAACGCCAACCCATGGCGGCAGCACTGAGCAGCGCCACCAGCAACAGCAGCAGATATCCCCTAGATAGGCCCATCACGGCGCCCCCGGATAAAGAGAATGCTCATCACCAGCAGCATCATATTGACCACCCGGCTCTGATAACGCCACCAACCGCAGATATCCCTTAGAAAGACGCATCACGGCGCCCCCGGATAAAGAGAATGCTCATCACCAGCAACATGATTGCCCACTGGTAGAGCTGGGCCAGCGAACCGGTATGCAGCCAGCCGTACCAACGCAGATCCAGGCTCATCAGCACCAACCGCAGCTGATTGGCCCCGATATAGAGCAGGCAAACCAGCAGCAACATGGGCCACTGCCGGTAGAGGGGGCGATCCGGCGCCAGCCAGCAGCAGGAGACCAGCCAGGAGAGCACCACCAGATAGAGTTGAGAAAACGAAGAGCACCCCTTGAGTACGATCAGAGCGTGGCCCCCCAACCGCTCGATGCGGTTGCCATCAAGGTGGATCTCCCAACCCAGCAGCTGCAACCACTGGCCCACCCCCCAGGCATCGAGGGCCAACACAGGGCCGGAGAGCAATGCAAACACCTGCTGCCCCCACAACACCGCCACGGTAAAGGCGAGCACAATCTGCAACACCGCCCGCTCATCGCCACTCTGATGACGACGCCATAGCGAGGCCACCAGCAACAGACAGGCCAGCGCCTTGCAACTGGCGCTGGGGATCAGGATCAGCAGGATAAAGAGGGCGAGCGCCAGTGGATGCGGGCGCCAGCTCGGTGCAACCCGCGATGCAATTTGCCACCAGATAGCAATCAGCAACAGCACCAGCAGGTTGAAGTGACCCATATTGAGCCACACCATGCCCCACTGATTGGCCAAACCAAGTAGCAGCCAGTTGGGTGCCCACTGCCAGGGACGGATCTCCATCGCAACTCCTGCCGGTTGTCAGCGCTTTTGACCCCGTCGCAAGTTCCATGCCTGCCCGACCTCACCCGGACCAAGCCAAGTCCGAGGATCCAACAAAGCTGGCACGCTTTATTCATTCCCCTTGCTGGCACTACACCAGGGAGAAGGAGTGAGCAATGAAACTCAAACCGTTGGCAGGGCTGCTGGGGATGCTGTTGGTCACCTCCCCCGCATACGCTTTGACCGAAGTCGATACCGAACTGCAATTGCTGATGGATGTGTCGGGCAGCGTCAGTTCATCGGAATTCAATTTGCAGTTACAGGGCTATGTGGACGCCTTTTACAGCCAGGAGGTGCAGAGCGCCATCCTCGACACCAGCGACGGCAAGCTGGGATCCATCGCCGTGCAGATGATCATGTGGAGCGGATCGACCCAGCAGGCGGTCATGACCGACTGGTTCCACCTCTACGACATGACCTCCATCAACGAGTTTGCCGCCACCCTGGATGCCCTGGTGCGCCCCTATGCGGGGATGACGGCCCCCGGTTCGGCGATGGCCTTTGGTGGTTTGCAATTTGACACCAACGACTTCACCGCGAGCCGGCAGGTGATAGACGTGTCGGGAGACGGCATCCAGAATGCAGGGCTGGATACCGCCACCGTGCGGGATCAACTGCTCGCCTCCGGCATCGACACCATCAACGGCATCACCATTGGACAAGACTATCCCGATGGGGTACTGCAGGATTGGTATCTCAACAACATCGCCGGTGGTCAGGATGCATTTGTGATCAATGCCACCACCTTCGCCGACTTTGGCAATGCGCTGGAGCTCAAACTGGCAGCCGAAATTGAGGGGGGCATTATTCCGGAAGGGGCACTGGCCGCCCCCATCGAGGAGATCCCGCTGGTCGCCCAGCTGCTGCTCGGTATGCCGCTACTGCTGGCCTGGCGCCATAGGCCGCTTAGCAAGTTGCGTCTATCTTGACCTTCATGGATTAAACCACTATCTGGGAATGATCCAAGGAGCAATGATCTGCCGAACCGTTGTCTTTCGTCCGCCGCGAATTAATGGGGCTCCTTGCCGAACCCCATCTATCTTACTATCTAGAATCCAGACTGCTGCGACGTTATAAGACCTTTGTACCGCCCAGGATGCTGCATTTAACGGCCAGTCTATTTTTCTGCTGATGGGCTATGATGCCGGGCCGATATCATGGAAAAGGTGATCTTAACAATCAGAGACTCAGTTGATTTCATTTGCCCTTTCCAACGTTGATAACCGTGTGACATGGCGCACAACCAACCTAAAAAAACGCGAAAGATGGCCTGTTCAGTGCATAATTTAAAGCAGTTGATGCACGTTGGCCTCGTGTTCAGCCAACCCATCGCAGCGACCCAAGGATGGCCAACCCCATGAAGGATGAACCCTTCTCCACCCGATTGCAGCACGAGCTGGATCATCTCAGGTCCATCTTTAACGAGATGGGGGCTTACCTCTTTACCAAGGATCTGGATGGCCGTTATATCTATGCCAATCAGGCTGTGCTGGAGCTCTTTGGCTGTACCCTGGCCGAACTGCAAGGCAAGGACGATCGTGCCTTTTTTGACCTCGACTTCTCGGAAGATCTAAGACGAAATGATCGTCAGGTGCTGGAGCAGCAAGTAACCATCGCTCGAGAGGAGATCAACTACCTCAAAGCCACCGGTGAAAAGCGCTTCTACTGGACCGTTAAAAAGCCTATTCACGACAGGGATGGCAAGCTGATCGGGCTGTGCGGCATCTCGACCGATATCACCGAGCACAAGCTGATCGAGGCGCGACTGGCGGAGCAGCACCAACTGCTGGAGATCATTCTCGCCAACGTCGATGCCCATATCTATATGAAAGACAACCAGCACCGTTTTCTCTACGTCAATCAAAAGGTCGCCGATCTGCTTGGCCTTCCTGCGGAGCAGATCATCAACCGGCGCGACGATGAGGTGATCCCGGCGGCCAGCGCCTGCCAACTGTGGCGACTGGACAACCGGGTATTCGAAACCGGCGAGCTGCAAGCCGGGGAAGAGATGCTGACAGATCCCGAGGGCAATCAGCACTACTACTGGTCGGTCAAGGTGCCCTTTCTGCTGGGCAATGGCACTCAGACCCTGATCGGTATCTCCTCCGATATCACCGAACTGCACCAGCTCAAGGAGCAACTGCAGTATCAATCGGTACGCGATGGCCTCACCGGCCTCTACAACCGCCGTTTCTTTTTCGAACTGTGCGAGAAGAACCTCAGTCTGGACATGCGCCACCACCTCACCTCGGTGCTGATGGTGCTGGATGTGGATCAGTTCAAGTGCATCAACGATCGCTATGGCCACCCGCTGGGGGACCGGGCGCTGATTCATCTGGGCAGAGTGATGCAATCGGTACTGCGCAGCGAGGATGTGCTGGCCCGCATCGGTGGGGACGAGTTTGCCATCTTGCTGCCCAACACCACCCTCGTGGCTGCGGCTTCATTGGCCGAACGACTGCGCAAGCTGGTGATGCAGAGCCCGCTACCCCTTGCCGATGGGGATAAGCTGGTTATCACCATCAGCGCCGGATTGGTGGAAAATGGCGACGGGGAGCTGATGGAGAGCCTCTATGCCCGCGCCGATCAGATGCTCTATCAGGCCAAACAGGACGGTCGTAACTGCGTTGCCGGCAAGGCACGTTAGCTGCACAACGGGAGGGCCAGCAGCCCTCCATTCTCTCTCGTTGCTACCTCAGATGAATGGCCGCACTGGTGCCGTCCTGGCAGGCCGCTATCCCAGCTGTTTGCGCAGCACAAACTTTTGCACCTTGCCGGTGGAGGTCTTCGGCAGCGGAGTGAAGATGATGCGCTTGGGGGCCTTGAAGTGGGCCATCTGCTCACGACAAAAGGCGATCAGCTCCGCCTGGGTGGTCTCTCGCCCCTCTTTCAGTTTCACGAAGGCGCAGGGCACCTCCCCCCACTTCTCATCGGGCATGGCGATCACCGCCGCTTCGTCCACATCGGGATGGCGATAGAGCACATCTTCCACCTCCAGACTGGAGATGTTCTCGCCGCCGGAGATGATGATGTCCTTGGATCTGTCCTTGATCTCCACATAACCGTCCGGGTGCCACACCGCCAGATCCCCGCTGCGAAACCACCCCTCCGCCATCGCCTCGGCGCTGGCCGCCGGATTTTTCAGATAGCCCTTCATCACCACATTGCCCCGCAGCACTATCTCCCCCATGGTTTTGCCATCTTTGGCCACCGGATCGCCGCTGACCGGATTGATGACCCGCATCTCCCCCTGCAGGGGGGACGCGACGCCCTGCCGTGCCTTGAGGCGAGACAGCGTGGTGGCATCCTGCCCTTGCCAGCTTCTTTGCGGTTCGCACAACACGCAGGGGCCATAGGTTTCGGTGAGGCCGTAAACATGGGTCACGTTTATCCCCATCGCCTCCATGCCAGCGATCACGGTGGCGGGCGGCGCAGCCCCGGCGGTCATCACCTTGATGGGGTGATCCAGCCCCTGCTTGAGCGCCGGATCGGCATTGTTGAGCATATTGAGCACGATGGGCGCTGCGCAGAAGTGGCTCACCTTGTACTCGTGCAACGCCTCATAAATGGCGGCCGCCTGCACATGACGCAGGCAGACGCTCACCCCGGCGGTGGCTGCCAGCGTCCAGGGGAAGCACCAGCCGTTGCAGTGAAACATCGGCAAGGTCCAGAGATAGACGGGGTGTTTGGGCAGCTCCCAGGAGAGCACATTGTTGATGGCGTTGAGGTGGGCACCACGATGGTGATAGACCACCCCCTTGGGGTTGCCGGTGGTGCCGGAGGTGTAGTTAAGGGAGATGGCCTGCCACTCATCCTCTGGCAACCAGCCGGGCTCATTGCCACTCCCTTGCGCAATGAACTGTTCATAGTCGAGGTCACTGATCAGCGCCCCCTCCCGGTAGAGGGGATCGTCGATGGCGATGATCAGCGGTTGGCTCTCCAGCAGATCCAATGCCTTGCGCACCACAGGGCCAAACTCCCTCTCCACCAGCACCACCTTGCTCTGGGCATGCTGGAAGATAAAGGCCATCGACTCGGCATCGAGCCGGGTATTGATGGTGTTGAGCACGGCGCCGCTCATGGGCACCCCGAAGTGCGCTTCAAACATCGCCGGGATATTGGGCGCGACGATGGAGACGGTATCCCCCTCCCCGATACCGCGCAACCTCAGGGCCGAGGCCAACTGGCGGCAACGGCGGGCGGTCTCACCCCAGCTCTGGCGCAGCGGGCCGTGGATCAGCGCCGGATAGTCGGGGTAGACCCGCTCCGCCCGTCCCAGAAAACTGATGGGGGTCAGCGCCTCGTAATTGGCGGGATTTTTTTCCAGATCGCGCTGATAGATGTTCTGCTCTGTCATCGGGTTCCTTCCTCACAGGTAGCACACAACGGGCTGTTTCGGGATCATTCAGAGATCAGGAAGCGACATGGGCATCCTGCCCGTCGCTGGTCTCTTATGAGGATGACAGCCTAACAGTGAGCCTGCGACGGCAGGTATTAGCAAAACGTCTTAGAGGAAGAGCCGAGGACGTGTGCGGGCGAGAACCGGCCAGCGATCAGCCCCCGCCAATGGCGAAGACCTTGCCTCAATCATCGTTAGTGACGCACCCGTCCCTGCTGACGGAAGCAGTAGAGTTTACGGCTGATGTCGGCGATATCGGCGGGAAGCTCCTCTCCCTGCTCGGCCAAGGGGCGGTAGAGGGATGAGATCAGCCGTTCGGCCTGCTGTGCCGTGATGATATTGGCCTGGATGGCCGGGGTGATCCAGCTGGGTAACATTGACATATCTCCCCCTCGTTGATCCGGTGACCTCGGGTGAACATCTTCATTTCAGGTCTTACGCAGTTGTCTGCCAACCCGTTCACCCTTTGCTTCACCCAATCAAAGCAAAATGCTTGCCGTGATCTCTTATCGGCCAACATCCGATGGGGCTGGAGCCATTTATCAACCACTTGCGTATCCATCCCAAAGAACAGAGCACCCGCTCAAAACTGCCCCCGTCAACGCCTTGCCACTCTGGCTTGCGGCTCGCCGCCCGCCTTGCAAATTGCGACTCGAATTGTTCCTTATCACACTGACAGCGCTCACCATACGCCGGAAACTGGTCATTTTTAGCACGTTGTTGCCAAAGTCAGACTCTTTTTCTGGGGGCCGTTTTTTGACCTTGCCAGCGCCTGTCGCAGAGATATTCTCCTCGACCCTGGCGCTCTCGGCGGCGGCCAGCGGCGCTCTCCCAACACCCAAACCCACCTTTGCCGAGGTGATCGCCAGCAAGCCGATCACTGAGACCATCAAGCGCCCCCGACAGGAGTGCCGCAACATCACGCTCACCCACCGCCTCGCCGGCCAAGAGGGGATGATCCGGATGAAACAGGCGCCCGCCCCCACCATCCCGGTCAAGGATGGCAAATTGGTGATCGAGCCGCAAAAAGGGTAGTCCCCCCGATTCAAAGACGAAGAGAGAAAGGCCCGCCTCTTTCGAGGCGGGCCTGTGTGTTTGGGGCGACTTGATTTTCTTTTTTCACACAACGGCGCGCACCACTCACGGTCACGGCCCCCAAACTATCACTCCTTGCAGCACCTCTTCACCGCTCGCACCACGTTCTGATAACCGGTGCAGCGGCAGAGGTTGCCCGACAGGCCGCGACGGATCTCCGCATCGGTCAGCGGACGGCGCTCGGTCTTGTCGAGCAGGGCGGCGCTCGCCATCACGAGGCCCGGCGTGCAAAAACCGCACTGCACCGCACCCTCGTCGATAAAGGCCTGTTGCACGTCGGAGAGCTCATTCCCCTTGCGCTCCCCCTCCACGGTACGAATGGATTTGCCATCGGCCCACACCGCCAGATAGAGGCAGCTGTCGATAGCCGTGCCGTTCACCCGCACGGTACAGGCGCCGCACTCACCGACACTGCACCCCTCTTTCACACTGATAAGCCCCTGCCCGCGCAGGAAGTGGAGCAGCGACATGGTGGGCGACACCGCATAGGAGTAGGGTTTGCCGTTGATCTCGCACTGGATCTCCACAGCGGGACAGCTTTGCGGTTGCATCATAGGATCTTGCCTCCGGCACGTTCGACTGCGCAGGCGACCACCCGCTGCGCCAGGGTTTTGATAAGGTGCAGGCGAAACTCCTTCTCTGCCCGCCAAGAGGATCGCGGCGCCACATCGGCCACCACCGCCTCGGCAATCGCGGCTAGTGTGGCACGAGTCAGGGGTTGCCCCTCGGCCGCCGCTTCGGCGTGCGGGGTACGCACCGGCGTCGGTGCCGCCACCCCGTAGGCCAGCCGCAGGCGCTTGAAGTAGCCATTCTCAATCTGGCAGTAGGCGGCGCAGCCAATGGTGGCGATATCCATGGCATCGCGCATGGCGTATTTGAAGTAGTGGGAGCCCACCTGGGGGTGCGCGTCCGGGGCAAAGTGAAACGCCACCAGGATCTCCGCCGGTTGCAGCGCCACCTTGCCGGGGCCGGTGTGAAAGCCGGCGATGGGGATGCGGCGCGTGCCATCGGGGCCCGCAATTTCCAGCTCAGCCTCCAACGCGACAGTCGGCGCCGCCGAGTCGGCACTGGTGGCGCCGTTGCAGATGTTGCCGCCATAAGTGGCGACGTTGCGGATCTGCGGACCGGCGATGGTGGCGGCCGCCTCGGCCAGCATCGGCAGGCGGCGCTGTACCAGTTCGTTCTCGATGATCTCGGTAAAGGTGGTGCCGGAGCCGATGCGGATCGACCCATCAGGCAACTCGCACACCCCTTTGAGTTCGGGCAAGTCGTGAATATCGACGATATGGCGATAGGCGGCGTTGAGGTGATGAAGCTGGATCATCACATCGGTGCCACCGGCCAAGAGGCGCGCCTCGGGGTCGGCCTGGCGCAGGGCGACGGCCTCGGCCACGCTGTGCGCCTTGTAGTAACGGGCAATATCAAACATGGTGTTGCTCCTCCCCTGATCCCTCGCCAATCAAACCCGCCGCGACAAACTCCCGGAACAGGGTTTTGGGGGTGATGGGCAACTCGTTGATGGCCACCCCGGTCGCCATGCGAATGGCGTTACGGATGGCGGGGCCCGGCGAGATGATGGGCGGCTCCCCCAGTGATTTGTGGCCATAGACCGACTGGGGCTCATAGGTCTGCACGAAGTCGCATTCCAGCTCCGGCAAATCCAGCATGGTGGGGAACTTGTAGTCGAGCAGGTTGGGATTGCGCACCACGCCGCTCTTGGCATCGATGATCATCTCCTCGAACAGCGACCAGCCGATCCCCATCCCCATGCCGCCATGCACCTGTCCCTCTGCCAGCTGCGGGTTGAGGATCTTGCCCGCATCGTGCAGGTTGATGATGCGATTGATGGTCACCTTGCAGAGATCGATATCGACGCTGAGATCGACAAAGGTACAGCCGAAACTCGGCGGGTTGGTGGTGGTCTTGTGGGAGACCTCGGAGGTTATCTGGCCACCGATAGTGAGGTGGTAGTAGGCGTTGACCGACACCTCGGCCACGCTGATCAGCACCTTGTCCGGCGCACCGGCCAGCACCACGTAGCCGTCGATCAGGGTGAGCGATCCCACATCCTGATGGCAGAGTTGGGCCGCCAGCGACAAAATGCGGGCCCGCAGCTGCAGCGCCGCCTGATGGATTGCTGGAGCCGCCACATAGCTCTGGCGCGAGGCGAACGAGCCAGGATCATAGGCGGTGATGTCGGTATCCTGAGTCGAAATGACCCGGATCTGCTCAAACGGAATGCCTAACGTCTGGGCCGCCATCTGGGCAAAGACGGTGTCCGACCCCTGCCCTATCTCGGTGGCGCCGATCTGCAGATTGACGGTGCCATCCTGGTTGAGCAGCATGCGGGCACCAGCAATTTCGACCCCCACCGGATAGGTGTTGGAGCCGTAGCTAAAGCACGCTACCCCGATGCCGCGCCGCACCCGGCTCGCCGGATCCTGCCCCAGACATTCGGCCTTGAGCCGATCCCACTCGAACATCTCGCGACCACGCAGTAGGCAGTCCGGCAACCCGGCGCTATAGATGGTCTTCTGGTTGACCTGATTGATGTCCCCCTCGCGCGCCACGTTGGCGATCCGCACATCAAGCGGATCCAGCCCGAGTTCGGCGCAAGCGTCATCCAGCATGCACTCGAGGGCAAAAATCGCCTGCGGCGCGCCGTAACCGCGCATGGCACCGGCGGTGGGCAGGTTGCTGTAGAAGGTCTTGGCGTCATAGCCAAAGGCGCTGCGCGGATAGAGGTAGCTGATCTTGTTGCCACCGGCGCTAGCGATGGAGTGGCCGTGAGAGGCATAGCCGCCGGTGTTGGAGAGCACGTCGAGCTGATAGCCCTTGAGGGTGCCGTCGCGGTTGAGGCCCATTTTGCCATCGATGGCAAAGCCGTGGCGGGTACGGGAGGCAAAGAAACACTCCTCCCGGCTCAGGGTCACCTTAACCGGCACGCCGCCAAGCTTGTAGCTCAAAAACGCCGCCATCGGCTCTTCCAGCACATCCTGCTTGTTGCCAAAGCCGCCGCCCATATAGGGTTTGATCACCCGCACGCTAGACCAGGGCAGGCCGAGGGACTTGGCCACCCGGCTGCGCACTATCTGGGGGATCTGGGTACTGCTGACGACGATGATGTGGTCCGGCTGATCCATGTAGGCGTAACAGGTCACCGTCTCCAGATGGCAGTGCTGCACCACCGGCGTCCGGTAGTGCCCCTGAAACTGCAGATCTGCCGCCGCAATGGCCTGCTCCGGGTCATTGGCGCGAAGCTGGCTTTGGCGCAGCAGATTGCCGCTCGGGTGGATGGGATAGGCTCCGTCGGCCAGCGCACTTTGGGCATCCGTCATCACCGGCAGTGGCTCGTAGGTTACCTTGACCAGGGCGGCAGCCTTCTCGGCCACCAGCGGATCGCGGGCCACGACTATGGCGACCCCATCACCAAAGTGGCGTACATGGTCGGTGAGCAGACGGCGGTCTTTCACATCCCGTTTCGCCTCATCGAGAGACCAGGCGTGGCCGGCGGTGCGAAAACAGGTGGTGGGCACATCTTCATGGGTGAACACGGCTTCGACCCCGTGCAGCGCCAGCGCCTCGCTGGCGTCGATGGCAAGCACCTTGCCATGGGCGATTGAGCTTCGCACGTACTTGGCGTGGCGCATGCCGAGCATGATGTTGTCATCGGTATAACGGGCACTGCCGGTCACCTTGGCCTCGGCATCCACCCGCTTGAGCGGTAATCCTATGGACATGATCAAGTCCTTTTTCAGGGAAGAAAAATCCAGAACCGGGATAAAAAACAGCAAGATATGCGCCTGTTTCCCCCTCTTGCCCCGGCGATGGGAAGAAGTGTGAAGAGGATCCCATCTGTCTCCCTTTTTCTGGCAGGCAAGGTACCTGCCGAAGACGAAGCCGCGGCTCCCGACGCTACCTGTGCCCGCGGCGCTATCAATCTGGTAAGGGGATTTATCAAAATGGTACGGGGTGAAAATCGAAGAAACATGCAGAGTTGGCAAAGAAAAGCGGGGCTGCCGATGGCAGCCCCGAAACGGGCGGGTTATCCCTAAATAGCCCACCCCCCAGCATAAAAGAGCACCAGTGCCAGGGCGATGATCACGGTGCCAACGTTGAGCTTGTGCCACTCCTTGGAGCAGATGCGGCCGATCACCAGCGAGCTGAAGCCCAGCATGATGCCGGTGACGATGTTGCAGGTGAGCACGATAAAGACGGCGCACACCAACCCGGACATGGCACCGACCGAATCGTTGAAATCGAGCTTGGTGACGTTGCTCAGCATCAAGAGCCCCACATACATCAGCGCTGGTGCGGTGGCATAGGCGGGCACCAGATAGGAAAGCGGCGAGAGGAACAACATGAGCAGGAACAGGCCGCCGACCACAGTCGCGGTGAGACCGGTTTTTCCCCCCGCCGCCGTGCCCGCCGCCGATTCGATATAGACAGCTGCCGGTGCCGCCCCCACCAGACCGGAGAAGATGCTGCTGACCGAGTCGGCACTGAGCGCCTTGCCGCTGTTGATGATATGACCATCTTTATCGAGCAGGTTGGCCTGCCCCGCTACCGCCCGGATGGTGCCGGTGGCATCGAATACCGCCGTCATCACCAGCGCCAGCACGCTGGGCAGCACCAGCGGCGAGAGCGCCCCCATGATATCCAGGCTGAAGATGAGGGACTGACCCTGCCCGTCCGACAGGCTCGGCAGGGCGAACAGCCCCTGATACTTCACCGCCGGATCGAAGATAAGACCGAAGATGGAGATGGCGATGATCACCAGCAGGATCCCCCCCGGTACTCTCAGCTTCTCCAGTCCGAAGATCACCGCAAGGCCGATCAGGGACATGATGACCGGCATGGAGGTGAAGGCCCCCAGCGCCACCGGCAGCCCCTCCAGCGGGTTCTTGATCACCAGCCCCACCCCGTTGGCGGCAATAAGCAGCAGGAAGAGACCAATCCCGATGCCGGTACCGTGGGCAATCCCCATCGGCAGGTTGTCGAGGATCCAGCTACGCACCCCGGTCACCGAGATGGCGGTAAACAGCACCCCCATCAGGAAGACGGCCCCCAACGCCACCGGAATGGGGATCTGCTGCCCCAGCACCAGACTGAAGGCAGTAAACGCCGTGAGGGAAATAGCGCAGCCGATGGCCATCGGCAGCTTGGCCCAGAGTCCCATCAAGAGCGAACCGAACCCCGCCACCAGACAGGTGGCGACAAACACGGCGCCGGGAGGAAAGCCCGCCTTGCCGAGCATGCTCGGCACCACTATCACCGAGTAGACCATGGCAAGGAAGGTGGTGAGGCCCGCCAGCACCTCCTGTCTGACGTTGCTGCCCCGCTCGCTGATCATAAAGTAGCGATCAAGAGCCGTGAGCTGCTGTTGCTTTGCTGCGCTCTGGCTGGCGTCATCATTGGCCAGCTGTTCCACGCTGTTTGTCCTGCTGTTTGCTTGGGTCATACCCAACTCCTTCACACGCGCCTGAATGTTCCATGACGAAATGGCGACAGGATCTGCGGGTCTGCCGAGCGCCAGTCTGATGAGAAACAGGCGATGGTGGCAGAGGATGCGACAGATAGACCAGGGCTGGCAGCCTTGACTCAAACGTTTGCCTTGCTGATCAAAAAAACCGGGCCATTTCACGTTCTATGCGGGGAGATCCCCTGTCGTGCGGCAAGACTGGCGCCCCTGTGGGGCACGCCAGCCACCGTATTCGTTGGGGCTGCGCCGCGGCAGCCCACTACAAGCCCTACCCCCGTTCATGCACCAGTTGGCCATCCACATAGGTGCGGTAGATGGATCTGTCATCCCCCAGGGTCAACAGCACAAAGAGCTTGTCCCGCAGGGTGGTGGAGTTGTCATAACGCAGTTGCTGCAACGGGGTGGCGACCGGGTCGAGCACCACAAAGTCCGCCTCCTTGCCCACCGCAAAGCTGCCGATCTTCTCGTCCAGCCCCAGCGAATGGGCGCCGCCCAGGGTGGCGAGATAGAAAGCCTGATAGGCCGAGAGCCGCTCGCCCTGCAACTGCATCACCTTGTAGGCCTCGTTGAGGGTTTGCAGCATGTTGAAGGTGGTACCGGCGCCGATGTCGGTGCCCATCCCCACCTTCACCTGCTTGCGCCACGCCTTATGCAACTTGAAGAGACCGCTGCCGAGATAGAGGTTGGAGGTGGGACAAAACGCGATGGTGGAGCCGGTCTCCTTCAGGCAATCCCACTCCTGCTCTTCCAGATGGACACAGTGGGCAAAGACGCAGTTGTGGCCGGTGAGCCCATGCTGGTGATAGACATCGAGATAACCCTTGTGCGCCGGGAAAAGAGATTTGACCCAGGCGATCTCGTCCTTGTTCTCGCACAGATGGGTGTGCAGATAGGTGGTGGGAAACTCTTCGCGCAGTCGCCGCGCCATCGCCAGCTGCTCGGGTGTCGAGGTGGGTGCAAATCGTGGTGTGATGGCATAGAACAGTCGACCGTTACCATGCCAGCGCTCGATAAGCTGCTTGCTCTGCACATAACTGCTCTCGGCGGTATCGAGCAGATAGTCGGGCGCATTGCGATCCATCATCACCTTGCCCGCGATCATCCGCATGTTGATGCGACTGGCCGCCTCGAACAGAGCATCCACCGACTCGGGGTGAACGGTGCCGAACACCAGCGCCGTGGTGGTGCCGTTTCGCAGCAGCTGCTTGATAAAGAAAGTGGACATCTCGCGGGCATACTCGAGATCGTTGTAGCGCCGCTCGGCCGGGAAGGTGTGGCGGTTGAGCCACTCCAGCAGTTGCTCGCCATAGGCCCCCACCATCTCGCTCTGGGGATAGTGAATGTGGGTGTCGACAAAGCCCGGCACTATCATCTTGCCGCGGTAATCGCGCACCCGTACCTCGGCCGGAATGCGATCTTTCCCCTCCTCCCACTGACCGAACCAGTCGATGCAGCCGTTGCGAATGATCAGCAGACCATCCTCGATGAGGCGGGCGTTGGCCTCGATCTCCTCCGGGTGATCCACCACCCGGGTGATGTCGAAGAAACTGCCGCGCACGGCTTTGACAGAGTTGTCGTATTTCATACCTCGTTCCCCTACTTTTTTATTGTTCTGTTGTGACCATCAGACCCTTTCGATCTGGACGGCGGCGACCGGTTTGGCATCGGCCAGCGCCTCTTTATCGCGCCGGTTTGCGGTGCTGACAGGACGGGCCGTGAAGGTCACATCCGGTTTGTCGCTAAGCTGGATCACCTCTACCGCCTCGGCATCCTTGATGGCCGCCTTGCGTTTGCGGCTTTGCGGCAACACCAGATTCATGATGATGGCGGTGATGCCGCCGGCGCAGATGGGGTTCTCCACCAGCATGTAGATACCCGCCGGCAGCACCTTGAAGACGTTCGGGTCGTAGGAGACACCGAGCCCCAGCCCAAGCGAGGTGGCGACAATCAGGGTCTCCCGCCGATCGAAGCCGTGGCTGATGATGATGCGACCACCGGCGATGGCGATCATGGAGAACATGATGACCATGGCACCCCCCATCACTGGTGACGGTATGGTGGTAAAGAAGCGCCCTACTACGGGGAAGAGCCCCAGCAGCACCAGAATGACGGCAATAAACTTGCCCACATGGCGTGACGCCACCCCGGTCATCTGGATGACGCCGTTGTTCTGGGCGAAGGTGGTGAGCGGCAAAGAGCCGAGTGCCGAGGCGATCACCGAGACCAAACCGTCCGCCAGCACACCGCCGGAGAGCCGTTTTTGAAACTCGGGGCCCTGAATATCCCGCCGGGAGACCATGGCGGTGGCGGTGATGTCCCCCACCGCCTCCAGCACGCTCAACAGATAGATGGTGCCCGCCAACATAAAGGCGTGAAAATCGAAGGAGAAACCGTATTTGAACGGGATCGGTACCGTAATAAGTGGCAGATTCTCAAGGGCGGAGAAATCCACCATGCCGAGCATCAGGGCCGCCGCATAGCCCACCATCAGACCGATGGCGATGCCGCTCATCCGCAGCAGCGGGCTTCGGCTGCAGTTGAAGGCGACGATGACGCAGAGCACCAACAGCCCCAGCCCGATGTGCTCGTATTTGCCGAAGGTGCCGCTGCTCATGGCGGAGAAGCCGCCGCCAAAGTCGATGATCCCCACCTTGATAAGGCTCAGGCCAATCATCAGTACCACCACACCGCTCACGGTCGGGGTGATCACCCGCTTGAGGTAGGGCAGCACAAAGGAGGAGCCCATCACCAGAAAGGCGCCGACAAAGGAGACCCCGAGCAGGGTCGAGACGATCAGCTCCTCATGGATGCCATCTTTTTTCATGGCGCCGCCCAGGGCGATCATCACGGTGACGAAGGAGAAGTTGACCGACTGGATGGAGAGCAGCCCCGAACCGATGGGGCCATAACGGTTCACCTGCAACCAGGTGCCGATACCGGAGGCGATCATCGCCATGGAGACCAGATAGGCGGTGATCTCGGTAGATAGGCCCAGGGCGCCACCGACGATCAGCGCCGGGGTCACCATGGGGACAAAAATAGCCAGCAGATGGGTCACTGCGCCCATCAGGGTTTGATAAAACGGGGGTTTGTCTTCCAGCTCGTAAATGAGATCCGAGTGCTTGCGTGTTGTTTTAGACATCGTATTTGTCCCATCACACAGAATGTAGGCGGAGTACTCATTCCGCCGTCAGGCGCTGGGGGCGAGCTGGTGCCCGCCCCTCACCTTTTCTTTTGTTATGCCGACACTTTTTGCTCCAGCTTGCCCAGTTCGCGCAGGATCTGCTCCGGCGTGAAGTGCCACTTGCGCAACCAGACACCACAGGCGTCGTGGATGGCGGTGGCAATGGCAGGCGCCGCGCCGTTGACCCCGATCTCCGAGATGGACTTGGCGCCGTAAGGGCCGACCTTGTCATCACTCGGTACCAGGAAGGCCCGAAAATCGCGTGGAATATCGCCAATCTTGGGCGCACCATAGCTCTTGAGATCCCGGGTGAGCGGGATGCCCTTGCCGTCGTAGCAGATCTCCTCGGTCAATGAGTGGCCGATGGCCCGCATGGTCGCCCCGTAGATCTGGCCGAGCGCCAGTTCCGGGTTGATGGGGGTGCCGCAGTCGAGCAGGGCGTAGAACTTGTCGAGCCGGATCTGGCCGGTTCTGACGTTGACCGCCACCTCGGCGAAGTTGGCGCCGTACGGGAAGGCGAGCTCAGAGGTGATGTAGCTGGCAGTGCCCACCAGGATACCGAAGCCGGTACCGGTCTCGGCCTTGTGGGCCAGCTTGGCGAGGCTCACCTCCCCCAGCTTGCCGCGCACCAGGCCCGGAAACGCCAGCTCAACATCGGCTACCGGCTCGCCCAGCATGGCGGCGCCGTGGAACAGGATCTTCTCCTTGAGGTTCTCGGCCGCCTTCTTGGCCGCGTTGCCGGAGAAGCAGGTACCTGACGAGGCGTAGGCCCCCTTGTCGAACAGGGCGTGGTCGGTATCACCGGAGATGACATGCACATCCCCGAGCGGGCAGTGCAGCACTTCGGCAGTCAGCTTGGCCACCACGGTATCGAGGCCGGTGCCGATATCGGCACCACCGGAGTGGACGATAAAGGTGCCGTCCGATTCCAGCTTGACCATGCAGTTGGCCTGATCGATATCCGGGATCCCCGATTTTTGCATGATGATGGCGACGCCACGACCGATGCGCCAATCCCCGTAAGCGGGTTTGGGGCTATCCCAGGCAATCAGCTCGCGTCCCTGCTTGAGGATGGGTTCGAGGGCGCAACTGGCGGCGTGGGGCACAGAAGTTGGCATCTTGCCCTCGCCGATGGCCCCCAGCACCTTGAGGATGTCCCCTTCATGCACCCGGTTGTGCTCCACCATGTCGAGCTGATCGATGCCCAGTTTCTCGGCCAGTTCCGCAATGGCCATGGTCAGCGCGAAGTTGCCTTTGGGCGCGCCGTAGCCCTGATAGGCGCCGGTCGGGCAGATGTTGCTGTAGTAGGTGTTGACGGTAAAGCGCACGTTGTCGCACGGATAGAGCGGCAGGGAGAGCGCCGGGCCGTTGCTCGGCACCGTCAGAGAGTGGTTGCCGTAAGGGCCGGTGTTGGCACGAAAATCCATCTCGATGGCGGTGATGGTGCCATCTTTCTTGGCCCCCACTTTCACCTTCACCTTGGCCACATGGCGGGAGGTGTTGCTGATGAACTCCTCTTCACGGGTGTAGCGGAAGGTAACGGGACGGCCGGTAACCTTGGTCGCCCAGGCGCACACCTCTTCCAGCAGGATATCCTGCTTGGAGCCAAAGCCGCCCCCTACCCGCTCCTTGATCACATGTACCTGATGCTGCTTCATGCCGACGATGCGCGCCACCTGACGGCGCACGTGCCACGGCACCTGAGTAGAGGCGTGAATAACCAGACGATCCCCATCCATATAGGTGAAGCAGATGTGCGGCTCGGTCGGGCACTGCTGGGCTTGGGTCGATTCGTAGGTGCGCTCGACAATCTCGTCCGCCTTGGCAAAGCCTTTGGCCACATCGCCGATCTGGCCATGGACGCTGGCGGCCAGGTTCTCGTGCGGACGGGAACCGATGGGGAAGTTGATGATCATATGCTCGTCGCCACGGCGCACCGAGCAGGCATTCTGCTGCTCCAGATCCGCCGGTGCCCCGGCCACGTAGACGATGGGCTCGTCGTGGACCAGCGGTGCATTGGGGGCCATCGCCTCGTCAATGCTCATGACCGCCGGCAGCACCTGATACTCGACCTCGATGAGTTTCAGCGCGGCCAATGCGATGGCTTCGCTCTCGGCCACCACGGCGGCTACCCGATCACCGACGTGACGCAGCTTGCGGCCAAACATGCGGCGATCCAGCGGTGACGGCTCGGGGGCACTCTGGCCACCCGGGGTGTAGTAGATATCCGGGCAGTTGAGGTGGGTGATCACATGCACCACCCCCGGCATGGCTTCGGCGCGGCTCACGTCGAGTTTGGTGATCACCGCATGGGGATGGGGGCTGCGCAGCATCTTGATGACCAGCGCATCCTCGGTGACCCGATCCTCCACGTAGCAGGGCTTGGCCTGCACCATCTTGGCGGCGTCAACCTTGGGGCAGCTCTTGCCGATGTGGCGCAGGTCGTCACGAAACTCGGGGGCAATCTGGCACAGATAATCGGGATCCTTCATCCGTGAACTGGCAAGCTCGATGGCCTGATAGAACTGCTGGTAGCCGCCGTCCCGGTGAAAGAGGCCCGAGAGGGCGTCATCGATTTGATCACGGGTGGGTTCGGGATGGCGATCAAGCAGGTCGGTGACGATGAGCGCCGCAGCCGGATCGTTGTAGCCGGACTGCACCACGCCCACATCTACCATGGCCTGCTGTACCAGGCTGAGCTGGTTCCAGCTGCCCAGCGACTCGGCGGTGCGCACCTCTGAACCATCCAGTTGGGCGGCGATCAGCAGGGAGGCGTTGATCACCTTGCCGTTGAAGAGAATGGCGTCGGAGCCGGCAAAGCCAAAGCCGTCGTCGCTGTTGCGCACCGAGTGCATCCGGCACTGGTTGAACAGCACCCGCTGGGCATTCTCGCCAGCCGGGGTAATGACGGTGCGCAGGGCACCGTTCAGTGTGAAGTTGAGTTCCATCATGCCTGTACCTCCTGCTGCTGACACTCGACCAGCAGATCCGCCACCACTACCCCGCTGATATAGCGCTTGTAGGTCACGCTGCCGCCGAGATCCTCGCGCGGTGCAACCAGCTCGCTCACGGCCGCCTCCAGCGCGGCATCATGCAGATCGCGGCGCTCCACATCACGCAGGCGCATCGGCTGCGGCGTAACGCCAGCAACGGCGACCCGCATCTCACCAAGGGCGTCGAGGGCCACGGCGGCGGTCATCACCGCCAGACCATCGGCGTTGCGGCTGATGCGGCGAGTGGCGCAGCGCAGCGCGGGCTCCGGCAACACCACCCCCAACACCAGCTCCTTGCGCTGGCCTGCCAGATAGGCATCGATGGGTTGCAGCTGGTTGTTCTCCAGCACGACCACGGCTTCGAGTACCAGCAGTACCGGCAACAGCGGGGAGTCCTGCTGCTGGCAGGCAATTTCGCCGCCAAGGGTGGCCTGATTGCGCAGATGGCGGGAGTAGACAAACCCCAGCGCCTCGCACAGGGCGGCCGGGGTACGGGGGTCATCTTTCAGGGCTTGCAGGGTGACGGTGGCGCCGATATGGAGCTGACCGTGCTGCTGCTCAATCTGGCCAAGTCCGAGCTTGTCCAGCGAGATGGCGACCTTCTTGTCGGTGCGGGTCGGGGCTGCGTTGAGCTTGCTGCCGCCCCCCATGTAGACGGCGTCGTTGCCAAAGCGGGCCTTGAGTTCCAAAGCCTGACCCAGTTGCTCGGGTCGGAAGAATTGCTCAATCATGTGTCGTCCTTACTCTTGCTGCCCGCCGCCGGGAAAATCCACAGGGCGGGCAATCCAGTCCAAACGTGCGGAGGGTGGCCTTAGGCCAGCTGATCCATCCGCTGCCACAGGCGGCTCGCCACCTTGCTGGCCTGTTGATAAATGGGCTCGACGTCAAAGGCGAACTCGCGATCCTGATAGACCATGCGACCCTCTACCATCACGCTGTTGACCGAGGATGAGCCCATACCGAAGGCGAGATGGCCACCGAGGTTGCGCGGCGCCAGAGGGGTCGGTGCGGCGTAGTCGCAGATGGTGAGGTCAGCCTTGTAACCCGGCTCCAGGCGGCCAAATTTGGCGCCGAAGTTGCGCTCCAGCAGGGTGTTGCCGTTCCAGAGGAAGCGGGCAAAGCTGTCGGGCCAGAGCGCTCCGCCGGCATCCTTGTGCTTGAAGTAGGCGAACTTGAGCTCTTCGAGCATGTCGGAGCCGATACCATCGGTGCCAAGTGCCAGGTTGCGATATTCCGGCAGGTGCATGTTATAGCCCACGTGGTTGTTCATGTTGGAGCGGGCGTTGTGCACCAGGAAGGCATCGCGGCTGTTGAGCAACTCGATGTCAGCCGGGCTTAAGTAAATGCCGTGGGCGATCAGGGTCTTGCTGTCGATAAGGCCAAACTCGTCCAGCCGGGCGATGGGCTCCTTGCCATAGTGGTGGTGACCGTGGGCCATGTCGTAGCGGTCTTCCGCCACATGGATATGCAGCCCGCGACCGGTGACCTGCACCGCTTCGCGCAGCATGGCCAGCCCCTCGTCAGGTACGGTGAAGGGGGCGTGAGCACCGATATGGGCCTCCACCAGATAGGGTTCGCTCCCCTTGGCCTTGGCGGCATCAATGGCTTGCGCGAACAGGATGTTCTCCTCCACCCCGGCCTGCAGCTCGGCGAGGCCGCCGTTGCGATCCGTGGTCTCGAAGCAGGTCATGCCGCGCAGACCCGCCTCCATAAACCCTTTGCGCAGCACATTCAGGGAGCCCTTGATGAAGTTGGGCGAAGCGTGGTGGTCGATCACCGCGCTGCAGCCGCTCTTGATCGCTTCCAGCGAGCAGATGAGACCGCTGTAGTAGAGGGACTCTTCATCGAGCGCCCGATCGAGCCGCCACCAGAGGTTTTTCAGGGTGGAGATAAAGTCCGGGCAGGGGGCGATGTTGGCCATGATCCCCCGCGACAGGCCGGAGTAGAAGTGGTTGTGGGCACAGACGATACCCGGCATCACCAGCTTGCCCCCCATCTCCCGATAGTTGGCCTCCGGGTAGAGGGCCCGCAGATTGGGCCCCACCGCTTTGATAAGCGATCCTTCGATGGCGATATCCACCCCTTCCAGCACCCGGGTCGGCTCCAGCTGGACAGCGGTGACGTTCTTCAGAATAAACATGGTGTGCTCCTTCGCTTATTCGTGGTTCGCTCAGGCCTCGACGGCCCCCAGCAGGTAGTGGTGATGGGCATGGACATGGCTGATGATCCGGCACATGTCGCCAAGGGCCGCTGGCGCATCCTTGATCCGGCTCTGGGCGTCTATGGTCAGGCGATAGGTCTCGCCATCCTGACGCACCCGCAGTTCGCCACCGTCAGCCAGATAGAACCCGGGGTTGCGGCTGTTGTCGAAGTCCTCGGGCAGGCTGAAGATGGTGACCTTGTCCTGATAGGGCTTGCCCTGCCAGGGGCAGAACTGGGCGCAGTTGCCACACTCGTTGCAGTAGGCATCCAGGTGCAGGGTCTGGAACTGGTCCTTGAAGCCCGGCACCGCGATGGCGACGTTGGCCCGGTTGGGGCAGACATCCACGCACTTGCTGCAGAGGTAGTTGCACTCGAGGCAACGGTGCGCCTCTTGCGCCACAAAGGCATCGCGCTCGTTCTTGTCGACCATGGTGACGGCGATACTCCCCTTGCGGCGGTAGATCTCGTCCTTGCCCGACGGCTGGATTGAGACCTCGGACTGACTGCCAGCGATATGCTCGCGAGAGAGCACCAGATCTGCGGCACGGCGGGCACCACCGATGGCACCAACGATGGAGGACGGGCCGCTCTGCACGTCACCGATGAGGAAGACGTTGCGACGGCTGGTTTCGCCAGTCTGGCTATCCACCTCGGGCCAGCCATCGCAGCCAAGGGGAATGCCCATGGCTTTGAGCACTTCGCAATCAGGCTGTTCGCCGATGGCGGTGATCAAGGCATCCATCTGCATCACTTCGGTCTGCTCGGTGGGCACCGGACGGCGGCGGCCCTGCTCGTCAGGATCCCCCAGCGCCATCATCCGTACAGTGAGCTTGCCATCTTTCTCAAAGCGCTCCGGATTGGTGAGGAAGCAAAAACGCACCCCATCCTCCACCGCTTCCAGATACTCCTCACGATAGGCGGGCATCTCTTTCTCGCTGCGGCGGTAGATCACGGTCACATCGCTCACTCCCGGCACCTTGAGGGCGGCGCGGGCGCAATCCATGGCAGTGTTGCCGGCGCCGATCACCGCCACATGGCGGCCGAGCGGCAGCGGCTTGCCCTGATTGAAGCTGCGCAGGAAGTTGAAGGACTTGTAGACCCGATCATGACCCCCTTCGAGACGCATGCCGCCATTCTTGTCGGCGCCGATGCCGACGAAGACATAGGTAAAGCCCTGGGCGTGCAGCTTGTCGACGGTGAGCGCCGGATCGCAGCCAAACTCGAACTTGACCCCGTGGGCGGCGACAAAGTCGATGTCGTGCTGGATAAGCTCGGCCGGAATGCGGAACTCGGGGATGATGTGTTTGACCACGCCACCGGCATCCGCTTCGCGCTCGAACACGGTGACCGGATGACCGGCACGGGCCAGGAAGTAACCGGCGGAGAGACCAGCAGGACCGGCGCCAATGACCGCAACCGGGTGCTTGTCACCGCTGCCTGCCGGTTTGTGCCAGCGCGCCTTGTACCCTTCCCAGCCGCGCTCCAGCGCCACTTTTTTCAGCTCGCGGATATTGAGCGGGCTGTCGTAGTCGAGACGAGTGCAGTTGTACTGACACTGATGATCGCAGATATGGCCGGTGATGGCGGGCAAGGCGTTGCGCTGATAAATCAGCTCAAGGGCTGCCACATACTCCCCCTCGCCCATCAGGCGAATGTACTCGGGGATATCCTGATGCACGGCGCAGGCGGTGACACAGGGCGCGACGTAGCAATCGGTCATCGGCAGACCGCCACCCACTTCAATGCGATCGTCGGACTTCCACTCCTTCTGGGTGTAATCCATGGTGAGGGCCTTGGCGGCCAGCGCCTCCAGCTTCGCCACATCCACCTGAGTCATGGCCCAGCAGTCGGAGGCGTCGATCTCTTTGAGGCACTCGATCTGGCGCAGATAACCACCCGGCTTGAGCAGGTCGGTGGCCATGGTGATGGGACGGATACCGGTCTCGAAGATCTCGGCGATGTTGAACTTGCTGGCGCCGCCCGAGTAGGAGATGGGCAGCTTGCCATCGAAGGCGCGGGACAGCACGGCGGCCACGTTGATGGAGAGGGGGAACAGTGCGCGGCCGGACATGTACATCTCATCCCCTGGCAGCGCCCCCTTGCGGTTGATGGTGCCGAGGGTGTTGGTGAGCTTGACCCCGAAGGTGAGCCCCTTCTCGGCCCCCAGCGCCATCAAGCGGGTCAGCATCGCCTTGGCTTGATCCAGCTTGAGGTCGTGATCGAACGACTCTTCGCTCAGACCGATGTAATCAAAGCCGCAGGTATCGAGGATCTCGCGCACCCGCGGGTAGCCCAGCAGGGTCGGGTTCAGTTTGACGAAGGTGTTGAGCCCCTTCTCTTCCAGCATGTAGCGGCAGATGGCCTCAATCTCGTTGGGCGGGCAGCCGTGCATGGTGGAGAGGGTAACGCCGTGCACCAGATTGGCCGGGATACGATCCACCAGCTGTTGGAGGCGATCGCGGCGCGCCCCCAGTCCCAGCTCGGCGATAAACTGCTCGCCGGCCACCAGCTCACGTACCACCTGCTGGTACTCGGCAAATTTCGGATTGCTGCTGGCATCCATCAGGCTGTGGATGAACTGCTGCATCGGTGGCTGTTTGATGCCATCGAGGTTGTAACCCACGCTCATGTTGAAGATGAAGGACTTGGCCTCTCCGTCGAGGCGCGGGTCGAACACCTCCTCCAGCAGATAGAGGGCAAACCAGGCTTTCAGATACTCGTCAAACGCCTTGGGCAGGGTGAACTCGGTAGACCACTCGGTGTTGAAGCACTCATCCTCGGCATCGATGCAGGGCTTTTCCAGTTCGAGACGGTCCAGGATCTGCACCGTCTTGAGCTCGATAAAGCGCCCGCCGGTCAGCCAGGAGGTGACGATGTTCTGGGCCAACTGGGTATGGGGGCCGGCTGCCGGGCCAATGGGAGTCTCGCAGGTTTCACCGAACACCTTGATCTTGCGCTCGTCCTGCTTGCGATAAAATTGTGCGGCGGGAATACCGAAAATGCTCTGACTCTCTTTATATTCCGCAAAAATACGGGTCAGAAGGTTCTTGAAGGGAACGGGTCGCATAATATCGCCCATGGCTATCTCCTTGCAGCTGTTCTGCGCATTGGCAGCATGAATAAATGGGGTATCCCGCACGGGCATTACCCCTTGGCAAGGAGAGGAGCAACTATCAGGCCACTCCATCGGCAAAACTATTTTTTAGGGTAAAAGCGTGAGACAGCTCCAATTAATTGAGAGAATTTACGATGTCACTATTATGGGTGTTGCGAGTAGTTATCAATCACTCTGAAATTTACTTAATGAGCTGATTAAAAAGAACTCACCCTATCAGATCAAGTGCGAGAAATATCACTTTGATACGCCATTTATCTCCCCGTTATCTTTTTAAACCGGGTTATTTTGTGGGCTCGCTCTCATTTTCAAGAATGCCACCCAGCAGCGCCTGATAGCGCTCGGGGGTATCGATATCAAAGAGGATGGCAGGACTCTCG